>JAJQCJ010000173.1 GCA_021202775.1 Clostridiales bacterium
CAAGGAAAGAGGGAGGAAACAGGTTTTGCACTACCGGCGGGGCGGTTCTCCTTAGAGAAGGATACCAGAAGGAAATAGAGCGTTTGCCCTGGCAAGGGCAAACGCTCTATTTCCTTCCGGTATCCTCATCTAAGGAACGGACGGCCCCCGAAGCGCAAAAACGTTGTTCCTTCCTCTTTCCCTGCCTAAGGACACCAGCCCCGACCATCGGGTAGACGCTCTATTTCCTTCCAGTATCCTCATCTAAGGAACGGACGGCCCCCGGACGGCAAAAACGTTGTTCCTTTATCATTCCCTGCCTAAGGAGAACCACCCCGCCGGGAGGGCAAAAACGTTGCTCCTTCCTCTTTCCTTGCCTAAGGAACCGCACCCCTCCACCGGCTGCCGCCGGTCCCCCTCCCCTGAAAGGGTAGGGAGCGAAGCGGAACTGCCGCCTGACGGCGGAGGTGCCCCCGCAGGGGGCGGAGGGGTGACTAACAGCTAAGAGCTAACATCTAACAGCCAACAGCTCCCTTTTCCACATTTCCCTCCACATCTGTGCATAACTCCCCCACCTTCTCCCACTCAGTCCCACAAAATCCCCCGCCTCCCGGCCCGTTTTCCACATACGGGCCGGGATTTGTGCTTTTCTCCGTCTTTCAGCTCAGTTTCAGTTCAGTTTAAGATTGCGTGGGTATTCTATACTGTACATCGACCCGGCGGCCCCACATCCCGCCGCGAAGGAGGAACATGAATGATCGAACTGAAAAATCTGGTCAAACGTTATGGGAACCACCTTGCGGTAGATCACCTGAATTTGACCATCGAGGACGGGAAAATCTACGGATTTCTCGGCCCCAACGGTGCGGGGAAATCCACCACCATGAATATGATGACGGGTTACCTCTCCGCAACGGAGGGGGACATCATCGTCAACGGCCATAACGTGCTGGAGGAGCCGGAAGAGGCCAAGGCCTGCATCGGCTACCTGCCGGAGCAGCCCCCGCTGTACATGGACATGACCGTGAAGGAATATCTGATGTTCTGCGCCGAGCTGAAAAAGGTGCCCAAAGACAAGCGGGCCGAGCAGGTGCAGGCCGTGACGGAGATGGCCCGGCTCACCGACGTGTCCGGCCGCCTCATCAAGAACCTGTCCAAGGGCTATCGTCAGCGGGTGGGGCTGGCCCAGGCCATTCTGGGATTCCCGCCCATCATCATTCTGGACGAACCCACCGTGGGCCTGGACCCCAAGCAGATCATCGAGATCCGGGACCTGATCCGCCAGCTCAGCAAGGAGCACACCGTCATCCTCTCCTCCCACATCCTCAGCGAGGTGCAGGAGCTGTGCGACGTCATCCTCATCATCTCCCACGGCCGTCTGGTGGCCAATGACTCCGCCGAGCATCTGGAGGAGACCCTGCGAGGCTCCTCCAGGCTGAACCTGGTGGTGAAGGGCGGTCAGGAGGACATCACCGCCGCCCTGTCCGCCGTGGACGGCATCCGCGCCCTGAAGGTCACGCCCAGGGAAGACGGCACCTGTGCCGTGACCCTGGAGCAGGCCCAGGGGGCCGACCTCCGGGAGACCCTGTTCTACGCCCTGGCCGACGCCCGCCTGCCCATCCTGGAGATGAAGCAGACCGAGGCCAACCTGGAGAAGGTGTTCCTGGAGCTGACCGACGACACCAACCGGCCCGCCGCCGGGGAGAAGAAGCGCCGCCGTCTGCGCCGCCGTTCCGCCGTGCAGGCGGACGAGGCCGCCCTGGACGCGCCGGAATCCCCCGCCGCCTCTGAGGAGAACCCCCACACCGCCGCCCTGGAGGAAACGGACACCCCGGAGGACGGGGAGGCGCCGGAGTTCGACGACCTGTACGCCGTGGAGCTGCCGGAGGACGCCCCCACGGAGGAGCCTGAGGAATCCCCCGCCGAAGAGGCCGGGGAAGATAAGGAGGATGCACAATGAAAGCAATTTACCGGAGGGAGCTTGCCTCCTTCGCCAACGGCATGATTGGCAGCATCTGTGTCGCCTTCATGCTGGCCTGCGTGGGCCTGTACTTCATGGCCTACAACCTGCTCAACGGCTATCCCAGCTTTGCCATTGCCCTGTACTACGCCCTGTTCCTGTTCCTCATCGCCATCCCCCTGCTGTGTATGCGGGTGATGAGTGAGGACCGCCACAACCGCACCGACCAGCTGCTCTTAACCAGCCCCGTCACCGTCACCGGCATGGTGCTGGGGAAGTTCTTCGCGGTGCTGACGGTGTTCGCCGTCCCCTGCGTGCTGTTCGCCTTCTGCCCCCTGATCATGAAGATCGCCGCAGGCAGTTCCGGCGAGGTGTACTTCCTGACGGACTACTGCACCCTGCTGTGCTTCTTCGTGCTGGGCGCGGCCTATATCTCCATCGGCATCCTGATCTCCGCCGCCACCGAGAGCCAAGTCATCGCCGCCGTGGGCACCTTCGGGATTCTGCTGGTGCTCCACCTGTGGGACTCCATCGTCTCCTTCCTGCCCACCACCGCCTCCGGCTCCTTCATCCTGCTGCTCATCGCCTCCATCGCCATCGGCCTGCTGCTGGACAGCCTGACCTCGGCCCACGCCCTGTCTGTGGGGGTGGGCGGCGGCCTGGCGGTGATCACCGTGGCCTGCTACCTGGTGGACAGCAGCTGGTTTGAGAGCCTGGTGCCCAACATCCTCTCCGGCTTCTCCTTCACTGGGGTACTGCTGAACTTTGCGGAGTATCAGGTGTTCGACATCCCCGGCGTGCTGATGCTGCTGTCCGTCACCGCCCTGATGCTCTTCCTGACCGTTCAGGTCATCCAGAGACGCCGCTGGCACTAAAAGGAGGGGAATCAACCATGTCTGAGAAAACCAGAAAGAACGGCAAAACGAAGGCGCCCGCCCAGCGGAAGGCCCTCTCTGCCAACCGGAAGAATGGCCTGTTCTCCGCGGGGATGATTGCCCTGGTGGTGGCCGTCGTCATCATCTTCAACATCGCCATGAGCCAGCTGCCCACCGCCTACACCCAGCTGGACATCTCCAACACCCAGATCTACTCCATGTCCGACACCACCAAAGAGTACATGGAGGCTCTGGACACCGATGTGGAACTGCTGGTGCTGGCCAGCGAGGACGACACCGACACCCGCATCTCCACCTTCCTGCGGAAGTTCGCCGCCCTCAGTGACCACGTCACCCTGACCTACAAGGACCCCACCGAGTACCCCTCCCTGCTGACGGAGTATGACTGTGACGCGGACTCCATCATGGTCCTCTGCGACGCCACCGGCAACCAGACCAACGTGGACTTTGACGACATCCTTGTGCTGGACTGGTACTACTATTACTACTACGGCACCACCTCCTACAGCGAGTTTGACGGCGAGGGTCAGCTGGTCTCCGCCATCGACCAGGTGGTGTCCGACAGCAGCTACACCATCTACCTGACCACCAACCACGGGGAGAGCAGCCTGGGCAGCGAGGTCACGGACCTCCTGACCAAGAGCCACTTCGGCACCGCCGAGGTCAGCCTGCTGATGGAGGACCTCCCGGAGGACTGCGACGTGCTGCTCATCAACCAGCCCACCAGCGACATCACCTCTGAGGAGCTGGAGATCATCCGGGACTACCTGGCCTCCGGCGGACAGGTGGAGCTGATTCTGGCCTCCCAGGACTTTGACCACCCCAACCTGGACGCCCTGATGGCGGACTACGGCCTGGAGATGGTGGACGGCTACGTGGGGGACGAGAGCCGCTACATGGCCGCCTCTCAGAGCTACTTCGTGTTCTTCCCGGAGCTGGACACCTCCTCTGACGCCGCCGACGGCCTCTCCAGCGACAGCCTGGTGCTGATTTACGGCAGCTATGCCGGTTACGCCCTGGGCATGACCACCACCGACCTGGAGGACGACACCATCGACTTGGACACCTTCCTGACCACCTCGGACTACGGCATCGCCGTGGTGGACGAGAACAACTACACCGAGGGCGAGTTTATCCTGGCCGCCACCGCCACCCAGACCATCACCGTGGAATCTGAGGACGAGGACGCCGACAGCTCCGACACCGAAGCGGAGACCTCCGACACCGAGGCTGAGGACGACGACAGCGCCTCCTCCTCCGACACGGAGGCTGAGGAGGACGACGAGGAAGAGGATGCGGAGATCACCAGCCGCTTCACCGTCTACTCCTGCGCCGCCCTGCTGGACGACGACATCAACGCCTCCTATGGCGACTCCATCGTGAACCTCCAGGTGTTCATGAACAACCTGACCGCCGGCTTCGAGGAGGTCAGCTCCATCTCCATCGCCTCCAAGAGCCTGGAGGTAACCTATAACACCTCCACCAACGCCGGTATGTGGAGCCTGCTGTATGTGGCGGTGCTGCCCCTGGCCTGCCTGGCCCTGGGCTTCTTCCGCTGGATGAAGCGGCGGAAGCTGTAAGGGAGGCCGTCCATGAGCAAAAAAAGCAAAAGCAACTGATTGGCATGCTGATCGCCCTGTTGGCGGTGATCCTCCTGCTGCTGGGGATAACGGCCGGCAACATCATCGCCGAATATCTGACCGCCGCCGAGGAGGAGGCCGCCAGGATCTATGTGGAGACGGTGGACGATCCCACCACCGTGACCTTCTCCAGCCCCTCCACCGAGGCCCTGACCTTCCTGGAGACCGACGATGAGACCTGGACCTATGACGGCGACTCCGACTTCGACCTGGACGACAGCACCGTTACCACCATCGTCTCCGCCCTGGAGGAGCTGGAGGCCACCTATTCCTTCACCGCCGCGGAGGAACTGTCCTCCTACGGTCTGGAGGAGCCGGACTACACCCTCACCGTCAGCGACAGCGACGGCAGCTCCGCCACCCTGTATATCGGCACCACCTCCGCCGACGGCGACTACTACGCCATGCTGGAGGGGGACAGCGAGACCATCTACACCATTGACAGCACCCTGGCCACCGCCATGAACGTCACCCTGTACGACATGGCAAACCTGCCAAGCTGGCCCGACCTGGATGAGGAGAACGTCTCCTCCTTCTCCGTCACCGGGGCTACGGAAACCACCGTCACCGTGACCTCCGCCACCGTGGAGGTGGAGAGCGACGACGGCGACGCCTCCAGCGGCGTGGAGCCGGAGGTCACCACCGAGTACTACTGGATGCTGGACGGCGAGGACATCACGGAGGACGCCTTCTGTGACGAACTGACGGACGATTTGGACGGCGTATCCTTCACCGCCCTGGCGGCCTTCAAGCCGGACAGCGACGCCCTGACCGAATACGGTCTGGACGCCCCGGTGGAGGTCTATGTCAGCTATGAGAGCGACGACGGGGAGAAGGTCACCGTTACCCTGTCCGTCGGCGCGTACAGCGAGGACGACGACGCCTACTACTGCATTCTGAACGGCGACACCACCTGTGTCTACCTCTGCGACAGCGGCGATGTGGACAGCTTCATCCTCTGCGCCGCCCAGGGCTACGCCCAGGCCCAGGCGGACGCGGAGGCCGCCGAGGAGGCGGAGGAGGAGTAAGGCTCCCCCTCCCCTGCCCCGCCGGGCAGCACAAAAATGAATCCCATCTGTAATATAGCGTATGCTTATTACAGATGGGATTTAGTTTTTCCTCCCAGAGGGGCGGTTCTCTTTAGATAACGTTCGCTGTCGAGGATTTGTCCGGCCTTCCCACCCCTCAGTCAGCTTTGCTGACAGCTCCGCCGTCAAGCGGCATTTCCGCTTCGCTCCCT
>JAJQCJ010000083.1 GCA_021202775.1 Clostridiales bacterium
GGTGCCGGGGGGCTGGCAGGACGGCGTCCGGGTGATTTCCACCCTGACGGTGACGGGGCTGGCGGTGGCCGATGCGGGGAACCTCATCGCCCTGGGCCGGGAGACGATTCAGGAGCTGGACGCCTTCACCCAGATTCTGACCCCCGTGATGGCCACGGCCTGCGCCGCGGCGGGGAACGCCACCGGCGCGGCGGTGCGGCAGGCAGCCACGCTGCTGTGCTCCAGCGTGCTGCTGACCCTGGTGGACCGGCTGTTCCTGCCGTTGGTGTACGGCTACATCGCCATGACCGCCGGGGCCTGCGCCACCGGCAACCGGGGGCTGTCGGCAGTGGCCGGGCTGCTGAAATGGTGCGTCACAGCGGCGCTGAAAGGGGTTCTGATGGTGTATACAGCCTTTCTCTCCTTTGCCAGTCTGGCGGCAGGGGGGACCGATGCGATGACGGCCAGGCTGACGAAATCCGCCATCAGCGGTCTGGTGCCGGTGGTGGGAGGCATCCTCTCCGACGCCGCCGACACCCTGCTGGCCGGGGCGGGGATGCTCCGCAGCGTGCTGGGCATTTTCGGCGTACTGGCGGTGCTGGGCTTCTGCCTGACCCCCTTCCTCCGGCTGGGGATGCAGTACCTCCTGTACCGGACGGTGGCAGTGCTGGCGGCGGTGTTCCCCAACGCGGGGCTGTCCGGGCTGATCGAGGAGCTGGGCTCCGCCTTTGGGCTGGTGCTGGGGATGACGGGGGCCTGCGCCCTGCTGACCCTCATCTCCATTTTTGCGGCCATGGCGGCGGTGCTGCCCACATGAGCGGCCTGGGAGGCTGGCTGCTGAGCATCACGGCGGCGGCCCTTCTGGTGGGGGTTCTGGAGGCCATGCTGCCGGAGAGCAGCGTGAAGGGGGTGAGCAGACTGGGCTGCGGCCTGCTGCTGTTTCTGGTGCTGATCCGCCCCCTGCTGGGGGGCGGCTATGAAACCCTGCTGGAGGAGCTGCACAGCTGGCAGCGGGAGACAGCGGAGGAGACAGAGCGGCTGAATCAAGTGGAAACCTCCCTGGAGGAAACCATCATAGCGGAGGAGACGGCGGCATATATTCAGGCAGAGGCCCAGGCGCAGGGCATCTCCTGCACCGTCACCGTCGCCTGCGCCCAAAACGGTGACGGCCTGACCCTGCCGGTGGCGGTGGAGCTGGGCGGCGTCATCCAGGAGGCCCAGCGGGAGGCACTGCGGACGCTGATTCAGTCGGCCTTCGGCCTGTCGGAGGAAGATATTTATTTTACGGAGACGGAGGAGGTGGGGCAGGATGCAGGCCCCTGACTGGAAAAAGGGGAAGGAGTTTCTGAAGCGGTTTCAATACGTGGGAATCGCGCTGCTGGCAGGCGTGCTGCTGCTGGTGATTCCCATCTCAGGCCAGACAGAACAGGACGCGGAGCAGGAGGACGAAGCGGAAACCGCTGTGGAGACCTTCGACGTCGCGGCTCTGGAGGAACGGCTGGCCACCGTGATCGGGCAAATCGAGAACGTGGGGGAGGTGGAGGTGCTGGTCACCCTGTCCGCCAGCAGCAGGCAGGTGCTGGCCACGGATGAGACGGTGGGGGAGAGCTCCACCAAAACGGAGACGGTGCTGACCAAGGACGGCAGCACGCAGCAGTCCACCGTCACGGTGCAGACCATCTATCCCACCTATCAGGGGGTGCTGGTGGTCTGCGACGGGGGGAACGATGCCACCGTCAAGCTGCAGGTGCTGAGCGCCGTCAAGGCACTGACCGGGCTGAGCTCGGAGCAAATTTCAATCTGTGCAAGAGCAGGAGGTTCGTAACATTGAAAATCTGGAAACGGAATGCTGTGGTGGCAGCCATCGTGCTGTTCGTCTGTGTGGCAGTCTATCTGAACTGGTCCTACGACCAGGCGGAGAGCGTGTCAGGCTCCACCTCGGAGGCGGCGGCGGAAAAGACCCTGGGTGAGACCGCGCTGGTCAGCGCCCAGGAGGAGCTGACGCTGGAGGACAGCGTGGACACGGCCTCCGGCGAAAGCGCGGAGGACGCCCTTTCCGAGGATGCCCTGACGGAGGAGGATGCGGCCCAGACCGATGGGGAGACGTCGGATTACTTTGACACCGCCCGCCTGAACCGGGAGGAGGCCAGGGACAGCGCCCTGAGCATCCTCCAGGAGACGGTGGATGACCCCTCAGCGGACAGTACAGCGGTCAGCGCGGCGGCGGAGTCCATCACGGCTATGGCGGCGGCCACCCTGGCGGAGTCCCAAATTGAAAGCCTGGTCACGGCCAAGGGCTATGCGGACTGCGTGGCTTTCATCGGGGACAGCTCCGTCAGCGTGGTGGTCAGCACAGGGAACGGAGAGCTGGAGGCCGCCGACATTGCGAAGATCACGGACATTGTCTGCGGCGAGACGGAGTTTTCCGCCAGCGATGTGAAGGTGATCACTGCGGAGTGAGCCGGTGAGGTACCCTAAGATACCTCTGAACAAATGAACTTCGGCGTCTTGCGGTAAATTTCCGCCATAAATGCGTTGCAATCGCTTGAAATCCGGCAGGATTACCCTCAAGGGGTATGCCCGCGCCTAACGGCGCTCCTGATCCTGCGCGCTTGCGCCTTTTTCTGAAGCGCAGGCCGAATGGCCAATTCTTCTTATGCGCGAATGCAGGGAGCGATGGCCGTAGGCCATGCGAGTCGCAGACGAAAATTTCCTCGCAATTCGCTCTCGTCCATTTATTCATAGGTACCTTGAAAAAATCCTTTACAACTCCGGCTGAATCCTATATAATAGTATCACGAACAAATGATAAGCAATGGAGGAACATACTATGGAAGCATATGAGGCGATTATGACCAGAACCAGCGTCCGCAGCTATCTGGATCGGCCCATCGGCGACGCCGAGGTGCGGAAAATTCTGGAGGCCGGTATGAGCGGCCCCAGCTGCGCCAACCGGCGGGACTGGTCCTTTGTGGTGGTGCGGGACAGGGAGATGCTGAACCGGATGGCGGACGCCAACGGCCGCCCCGCCGCGCCCCTGCGGAAGGCCGCCCTGGGGATTCTGGTGTGCGGGGACCTGCAAAAGGCATTCCAGCCCGCCCCGGACTATTGGATCATTGACGGCGCCATCGCCGCGCAGAACATGATTCTGGCCGCCCACGCCCTGGGCATTGGCGCTGTGTGGCTGGGCACCTATCCCCAGATGGAGCGGGTGCGGGGGCAGGCGGCGCTGCTGAACCTGCCGGAGCATATCGTGCCCCACTCCGTCCTGGCCTTCGGCTATCCCGACCCGGCGGAGGATGGCCCGGCCAGGGAGAAGGCGTATGAGGCGGACTGCGTCCACTTTGAAACCTGGTAATGCCGCTGCAAACACCGGCTTTCGGGAGACCGAAGGCCGGTGTTTGGCGTTTTCCGCCTCCCTTTGCCCGGAGGAACCTCAGAACAGACTTGCCAAACCCGAAAGAACGTGGTATGATGGGCATAATCTGTGGTAAAGTTGTGATTGTATGAGTTTTTTTGAATCGAGTCAGCACCGGCAGGCAGAGCTTACGACCCAGAACGCCGCCCTGGCGGAGCAGAACAGCCTCCAGCGGCCTGCCATCACGGCGAAAAACGTCTACCTGAGCTACCGCTCCATCGCCCCGGTGAAGCGCCGCAATATCAAGCAGGCCTCCGGCTTTAAGGACGACGCTTTTAAACGGAAGGGCCGTGTGGAGCATTTTGAGGCCCTCCATGGCGTCTCCTTCGAGGTGGGAAAGGGCGAGATCATCGGCCTGATCGGACGGAACGGCAGCGGAAAATCCACCCTGCTGCGGGTGCTGGCCGGCATCTTCGAGCCGGACAAGGGCAGCGTGGACCTGCACGGGAACACGGTTTCCCTGCTGGCCCTGGGGGTGGGGTTCCAGACGCAGCTCTCCGGCCGGGAGAACATCTACCTCTCCGGTCTGCTGCTGGGCTTCACCAAGGCGGAGATCGACGAACAGATCGACGAGATCATCGCCTTCTCCGAGCTGGGCCGGTTTATCGAGCAGCCGGTGCGCACCTATTCCAGCGGTATGCAGTCCAAGCTGGGCTTTGCCATTACGGCAATCCTCAAGACGGACATCATCCTGGTGGACGAGGTGCTGAGCGTGGGCGACGCCCACTTTAAAAAGAAGAGCGGGCGGAAGATGGCCGAGCTGATCAGCGAAAAGAGCCGGACGGTGGTCATCGTCTCCCACAATGCGGAGACCATCCGCACCAACTGCGAAAAGGTGATCTGGCTCCATGACGGAGACATCCGCAGAATCGGCCCCACCCAGGAGGTGGTGGACGAATACGAGGCTTTCATGGCGCAGTACGATATTGAAGCTTGGGAAACGCCCAAGCCAAAGAAAAAGAAATAATGCAGAGAGTGGAAGGACTTCTTCACAATGGGAAAGTATTTTGGTACAGACGGATTTCGCGGGGAGGCAAACGTATCCCTGCGGGCGGAACACGCCTACCGGATCGGGCGCTATCTGGGCGCACACTATCATAAGGAGGGGGAGCGGTGCCGGGTGGTCATCGGCAAGGACACTCGCCGTTCCTGCGATATGCTGGAAAGTGCACTGGCCTCCGGCCTGAACGCCTCCGGCGCGGACGCCTATATGCTGCGGGTGACCACCACCCCCAGCGTCTCCTATATCGCCCACACAGACGGGTTCGACTGCGGCATTATGATCTCCGCCAGCCATAACCCCTATTATGACAACGGCATCAAGCTGCTGAACAGCCGGGGCGAGAAGATGGACGAGGAGACCATTGAGCAAATCGAAGCCTACCTGGACGAGCCGGAGGACAAGCTGCCCCTGGCCCAGCGGGCCGAGATGGGCCGGGTGGTGGAATATGAGGCGGGCCGTAACCGCTATATGGGCTACCTGATCGCCCAGGCTATCTACTCCTTCCGCGGGATGCGGGTGGGGCTGGACTGCGCCAACGGCAGCGCCTCTTCCATCGCCCGCAGCGTGTTTGACGCCCTGGGGGCGACCACCTATGTCATGGCCGACCAGCCGGACGGCCTGAACATCAATGACGGCGTGGGCAGCACCCACATCGAGGCCCTCCAGTCCTTCGTGGTGGAGCACAAGCTGAACGTGGGCTTCGCCTATGACGGGGATGCGGACCGCTGCCTCTGCGTGGACGAGAAGGGCAACGTGGTCAACGGCGACCTGATTCTGTATATCTACGCCAAATATATGAAGGAGCGGGGCAAGCTGCTGACCAACACGGTGGTGACCACGGTAATGTCCAACTTCGGCCTGTACAAAGCCTTTGACGCGGCGGGGATTGACTACGCCAAGACCGACGCGGGGGACAAGTATGTCTATGAGTACATGACCCAGCACGGCAACCGCCTGGGCGGCGAGCAGTCGGGCCACATCATTTTCAGCAAGTACGCCGCCACCGGGGACGGTATCCTGACCAGCCTGAAAATGATGCAGGTGCTGCTGGCAAAAAAGATGCCCCTTTCCGAGCTGGCGCGGCCGGTGCGCATCTATCCCCAGGTGCTGAAAAACATCCGGGTGCGCTCCAAGCCGGAGGCCCAGAACGACCCTGCGGTGCAGGAGGCTGTCCGGAAGGTGACCGACCAGCTGGGAGACAGCGGCCGCATCCTGGTGCGGGAGAGCGGGACGGAGCCGCTGATCCGCGTCATGGTGGAGGC
>JAJQCJ010000026.1 GCA_021202775.1 Clostridiales bacterium
GGCGAAGTGCAGCTTGCTGTAGAGCAATGGCCGCAGGCCATGCGAGTCGCAGACGAAAATTTCCTCGCAATCCGCTCTTGCCCATTTATTCAGAGGTTCCCTTGGAGAAACCGCAGGGCTGCCCCTGCTAACAGCTACCATCTACCAGAACCGGCTGCCGCCGGTTCCCATTCTACCACAAGGAGCATCTGCCATGTCTGAGCCAATTCGCGCCATCCTCTTCGACCTGGACGGCACCCTCATCGACACGGAGCCCTACTATGTCCGCTCCTGGCAGGAGGCCGGGCAGGCCCTGGGCCTTCCCATGACCCGCACCCAGGGCCTCCAGCTGCGGAGCCTGGGGGCGCCCTATAACGCCTGCTTCATCCGGCGGCTGTACGGCCCGGCGGTATCCTACCAGGCCCTGCGGGCCAAGCGTATGGAACTGATGGGAAACGTGCTGGAGACCGCCCCCATCCCCCTGAAGCCGGGGGCCAGGGCGCTGCTGGACTTTCTCCACACCCGTCAGGCGGAGCTGGCCCTGGTCACCGCCAACGCCCCGGAGAAGGCCCAGCGGATGCTGGCCCGGTTCGGGCTGGAGGGGGACTTTGACCGGGTCATCAGCGCCAAGGATGTTTCCAGAGGGAAACCCGCCCCGGACGTGTACCGCTGCGCCTGTGAGGCGCTGGGCCTGCCGCCGGAGCAATGCGTCGCCGTGGAGGACTCCCCCAACGGCATCATCTCCGCCTTTGGAGCGGGGTGCAGGCCGGTGCTGGTGCCTGACCAGAGCGAAGCGGAGGACTGCCTCCAGCCCCTGCTGTGGGCCTGCGTGGAGCGGCTGGATGAACTGATTCCCCTGCTGGAGGAAGAGCTGCCGCCCCGGACGGTGGAAAGGGGGACACCGTGATGGACTGCACCATCCGCCCCGCCCGGGTGGAGGACGCCGCCGCCCTGGCGGCCATTTACGCCCCCTATGTCCGGGAAACCGCCGTCACCTTTGAATACGAGCCGCCGGACGCCGGGGAGTTCCGCCGGAGGATGGCGGCGATTCAGGCCAGGTATCCCTACCTGGTGGCAGAGCAGGACGGGAAGGTGCTGGGCTACGCCTACGCCGCCCCCTTCCACGACCGGGCGGCCTTTGCCTGGGTGGCGGAGCCCTCCATCTACCTGCGCCGGGACGCCCGGGGCCAGGGGCTGGGGACGGCCCTCTACACCAGACTGGAGGCGCTGCTCCGGGACCGGGGGGTCGTCAGCCTGTGCGCCCTGATCGCGGACGCCCCGGAGGAGGACGCATATCTCTCCCACGCCAGCGTCCGGTTCCACGCCCGGCAGGGCTACAGGTCGCTGGGGCGGTATCCCAGGTGCGGGTACAAGTTCGGGCGGTGGTATGACCTGGTCTGGATGGGGAAGGAGCTGGGGGACCGCGGGGCCCTTCGTCCCTCAGGGAAGGAACGCTGAAAAAACAAACCGTTTCCCTCCGGGGCCAGGTTCCGCGTTCTAGCCTTTCTGTTGTCCTCCCCCGGTCAGTGCACCTTGCCGGCATAGCCGGCTGCGGTTTTCGCCTGAAAATATGTCCCAGGCATATTGTTCAGGGACCCCGGAAGCAATGAGCAAAAGCGGATTGCGGGGAAATTTTCATCGTAAAAAAAGCACAAAAGCATGAAATCCTGACGGATTTCATGCTTTTATAAGCGTTTGCGTAAAAAAGGTGAATGCCATTGCGTGCAGGGGAATCTTTGTGCGCAATGGCATATCACTGTTCAGCCCTCCGTCTCCTGATAGTCGAAGAAGTCAAAGTCAGCGGTTTTCCGGTGGAGCAGCCGGTCGGCGGCGGTGAGGCCCACGAAGGTGCCGGTGAACTCCCCATACCGGCTGTACTCATCGGAGAGTTTGCTGGTGTCGAACACCGGGCCGATGGGCCGGTAGTCCGCCCCGTCCGCACTCCACAGGAAGCGGCTCTCCCGGCCGTCTACCACCAGCCGGAGGTACACCGCCCCCTCCGGGGCCGGGGTGCGGCTGCCCGGGCAGTCGGTCTTTGCGCCGTTCTCCACTGCCACCACCGAGAGGGCGCCGCCCCCCAGGGTCTGGGAGTAGTACTTCCGCAGGCAGAGGAAGTTCATGTTGTCATAGTACAGCATCAGCCCCGCGCTGTGCTGGTAGACCTCCGGCGTGAACTCCATCCGGGTGGTGACGGTGACGTGAAGGCCCGTCAGCTTCCGGGCCAGCAGGCTCACCCGGTTCAGACTGCACGCCGACTCCTGCCCCCGCATCCGCAGCCAGCCGGGGCGGCTCTCCAAATCCGTAAAGCTCCGGGGGTCGATCCGGGGGGCGTAGTACTGGATGCCCAGCCGGGGGCTGTCGAAGCCGTCAAAGCCGGGCAGCGCCGGTTCCGGGGCGTCGGGGAGCAGGCTGCCGGGGCAGAACTCCCGGGCCAGATTGCCGCCCCCTTCCAGCCGGAGCCAGCCGTCCTCCGTCCAGACCATCTTCTGCATGGCGGTCTCCCGGCCCAGGGTGCAGCGCAGCTCCGGCAGGAAGGGCCGGGCGCAGAGGTGGACCAGGTAGGTCTCCCCCAGACCGGTCTCCACATAGCTGCCGTGGCCGCACTTCTGGAGGTAGGAGGCGGGGTTGTAGTAATTGGGTTTCAGGTGATCGGTGTTTGCCAGTTCATCCGGGTCGCCGGGGGCGGCGGTGAGGATGGGGTTTTCCGGGTCGCCCTCATAGGGCCCCCAGACGGATTTCGACCGGGCCATGGTGACGCAGTGGTTGTACCCCGTGCCGCCTTCGGCGCACATCAGATAGTAGTAGTCCCCCCGGCGGGTCAGATGGGGGGCCTCCAGGCAGCCCCGGCGGGTGCCGCCCATCCAGATGCGCTTGGGACAGCCCACGATGGCCCGTTTTTGAGGGTCATACTCCACCAGGCAGATGCCGCCGGGCTTCTGGTAGCCCGTCCGGGTCTCCCACTCCAGGGAGACCAGCCACTTCCGCCCGTCCTCATCGTGAAACAGGGAGGCGTCAAACCCGGCGGAGTGGAGGTACACCGGCTCCGACCAGGGGCCTTTCGGGTCCGGGGCGGTGATGACAAAGTTGTCAATGTCAAAGTACCGGGCGTTCATGGAGTGCATCACCCCGTACACCAGGTAGAACAGCCCCTCCTCCCGGCAGTAGGTCAGGCAGGGGGCCCAGATGCCCTTGGCGGAGGGCAGGCGGGCCAGGTCTGCCACGGCGGGGTCGGTGATGGCGTGGCTGTACAGCCCCCAGTGCTTCATGTCCCTGGAGTGGTAGATGGGGACGGCGGGGAACCACTCAAAGGAGGAACAGGCGATGTAGTAGTCCTCTCCCCGGCGGCAGATGCAGGGGTCGGGGTGGAACCCCGGCAGAATGGGATTGTGCAGATTCATGGGTTTTGGTTCTCTCTTTCTGTCAAATTCAAACTGCTTTGCAGGGCGGCTCCGGCCGCCTTCACAGGTTCAGCAGGAAGAACGCCTGCATATCGTTCCACGCGGTGTCCTCCTCCGCCCCCTCCACGGTGACGGTGACTGCGTCCCCGCACTGAATCCCCAGGCTGAGCACCCGCAGCAGCTGGCCGGCCCGCACCGTCTTATCCCCTTTCGTCAGGGTGATGACGGTGTCGGCATAGGTTTTCGCCTGCTTTGCCAGCAGCCCGGCGGGGCGGGCGTGGAGGCCGTGGGGGTTTTGGACGATATGGGAGAACTGTTTCATACAAGCACCGTTCCGACCGCCCGGGCCCGGCAACGGGAAACCGAAAGCGGCTGCCTTTCTGATTGTGAACTGTTCCCATTATAGCATAATGGCGTTAAAATGCAAGGGAAGGAGCAGCCGGCCCACGGAAATCAAGTTTTCGGCAAACATACTAAAGAAACCCCTCAGTCTGGCCTTGCGGCCAGCCAGCTCCCCTGAAAGGGTAGGGAGCGAAGCGGAAATGCCGCTCGACGGCGGAGGGGGACCGGCGGAAGCCGGTGGAGGGGGTCCCATGCGGAACGGATTTCAAAATTGATTTAGCCGGCCCGCAAACAGATTGCGGGCCGGCTGTGGAACCGGTGCTGTAAAATTGTGCGGGGCGCCTTATCCGGCGTTGAACAGTTCGGAGAGGGTGTCCGCGTGCTCCTGGAAGATCTCCAGCAGGAAGGTGTCCCAGTGACGGGCGTCCTGGGTGGAGCTGCCGAACACATAGTCCTCCTGGCCGTAGTCGATGACGTCGAAGCCGGGCATGGCCTTGCTGGCCCCCGCCGTCCGGTAGGAGACGGCGTCCGCCAGAGAGAAGGAGACGCTGGTGATGTCGGAGTAGTCCACCCAGCTGCTCAGGTCGGTGCCGGTGGCCTCGTCAGAGGTGCCGTTGGCGGTCTGGGTCTCGGCGGCGGGGGTCTCCACCGTCACGCCGCCTGCGTATTCGGCGTACATCTGGTCAACGTACAGGGAGAAGGAACTGCTCAGAATCTCAGAGGGCACATGGCCGCCGTCCCACTGCCACTCGATTTCGCAGTCGGTGCCGCTGTTCAGCCAGGCGATCTGCAGGTTCAGGGAGGAGAACATGGACATATCGCCTTCGGAAGCGCCCATGAGGATACGGGTCCAGGCGGGGCCTTCCGTGTCCTCGTCCCCGATGTAGTTCAGGGGATTGTAGAGGGAGACAAGGTTGTTGCCGTACTCGTCGCCCTCCAGAATCTCCGCGATGTCGGCGGCGTAGGCCTCCACCATCTCCTCATAGCTGGAGTAGTTGGCGGAGTCGGTGCTGCTGCCTGCGGCCTGGGTGGTGCCCGCGTCGGGGGTGCCCACGTCCATGGTGTCGCCGCTGGTGTCCACATTCTCGTTGGTGATGGAGGAGGCGCTGTCAGCGTCGCCGTCCGGCAGGCTGTCGGCGTCCGCGCCGTCGGGCAGCTCGCTGTCCGTCAGCCCTTCGCCGCTGGTATCGCCGCCGGGGAAACCGCCCATGCCGCCTCTGCCGGAGGTGCCGCCGTCCGGCAGGCTGTCGGTGTCAACGCCGTCGGGCAGCTCGCCGTCTGCCAGACCGCTGGCGTCCGCGCCGTCCGGCAGGCTGTCGGTGTCAAAATCGCCGGGGAGTTCGCCGTCGGAGAGGCCGCCCATGTCGCCCATCTCCCCATCGGCAAAGTCCGCCGCGCCGTTCATGCCGCTGGGCAGGTTGCCGCTCATGCCGCCAGAGCTGGAAGCGGTGTAGCGGCCCTCCAGGAAGGCTTCCGCCTTGTCCTCGGTGGTCATGGCGGCCACTTCCTCATCGGACAGGGCGTTGCCGTCCTCATCAAACCAGGTCCAGCCGCTGGCGTAGTCCAGATTGTCCAGATACCACTGGAGGTTGGAGACGAACTCCGCCAGATAGAGGTCCAGATAGGTGCCGCCGTAGCCGTTGGTGTCGGCATAGAGATCCTCGTCGTACTCAATGGTCAGGGCGATGGTGCTGTTCAGCGCGCCGTCCCCGTCCAGGTCGAAGCCCACATCGGCCTCGTCCACGGTCAGGTTCTGCTCATTGATGTACTCCATATAGGCTTCGGAGAGGTATTCCGCCAGCTGAGCCTGGAAGTCGGAGCCGAAGGTATAATCGGTGTCCAGATAGTACTCAAAGGCCAGGGCCATGTCCGCCTCGTACAGGGAGGTGATGGCGCTGTAGGCGATGCAGCCCCAGGCCCCGTCGGACAGCT
>JAJQCJ010000054.1 GCA_021202775.1 Clostridiales bacterium
TTCATTCCCTTTGGTGCCTTGGAGCGCAGCGGAAAGGAATGGTCATAGCCATGAAACCGCTGCATTTTGAAACTGTCGTCCTGTCCAAACCCATCACGGTGGACCTGTTTCCGGCGGGGAAGGACTGGAACGTGCTGATCTCCGGCGGCGACGCCCCCCATGTGGGCAGCGTCACCGTGGCCCGGCCCGACGGGGCGGGCGGGGTCAGATTGGAGAAAATCGTCCTCCCCGCTCACAAGGACGACCACGTCGGAGACCGGTATGCTGCGGCCCTGGCTGAACGGACGGGGCATACTGCGGCCGTGTCCTGCGGTATCCACTATGACGGCCTTTCCAAAGGGGGCATTGCCCGGGTGATGGACGCCATGGAGGGGCTGCTGGGGGAGGTCTGCGCCGCCCTGGACAGTCAGGAGCCACCGAAAATTGAGGTTTTCCCCAAAAGATAAATTGACAGCGGCGTAATTGTCTGGTAAAATGATAGTGTATGAGCGACTTGAAGCTGCTGTTTGCAGCATTGGAATCATAAAGGAGTTTCACCATGAGCTTTAAAATCGTTGGCACAGGGAGCTATGTGCCGGAGCATATTGTGACAAATGATGACCTGACCCTGTTTCTGGACACTTCGGATGAGTGGATTCGCAGCCGCAGCGGCATTGAGCAGCGCCATATCGTGACGAATGAGACCACCTCTGAGCTGGCCACCAAGGCCGCCCAGGCCGCCCTGGAGAACGCCGGGGCGGACGTCAGTGAGATCGACATGATCCTCTGTGCCACTGTCAGCGGCGAATACGTCAGCCCCTCCGTGGCCTGCATGGTGCAGCACAACCTGGGCGCCCAGTGCCCCTGCCTCGACCTGAACGCCGCCTGCACCGCCTGGATCTACCTGATGGACACCGCCGCCGCCTTCTTCTGCAAGGGCGGCATCCGGAAAATGCTGGTGATCGGCGCGGAGAGCATGAGCCGCATCCTGAACTGGCATGAGCGCTCCACCTGCGTCCTGTTCGGCGACGGCGCCGCCGCTGTGGTGCTGGAGCCGGGGGACAACTACCTCACCTCCGTCTTTCAGGTTCAGGGCGGGGACGATGTCATCGCCATCCCCACAAAGAAGGGCATCTCCCCCTGGTATGACCGGCAGGAGAAGGAGCCGCTGGTGCATATGAACGGTCAGGAGACCTACAAGTTCGCCGTCAGCAACTTCCCCAAGCGCATCGCCGAGGTGGTGGAGAAGGCCGGCCTGAAGCAGAGCGATGTGGACTGGGTCATCCCCCATCAGGCCAATAAGCGCATCATTGACGGCGCGGCCCGCCGGATGAAGGACATCCCCGCCGACCACTTCTGTGTCAACATTCAGAAGTACGGCAACACCTCCGCCGCCAGCATCCCGCTGGTGCTGGATGAGTGGAACCGGGCAGGCAGATTCCAGCCCGGCGACCTGATCGCCATGGCCGCCTTCGGCGGCGGCCTGTCCAGCGCGGCCTGCCTGATTCGCTGGTAAACCGGCCCCGCTGCCCGCCCCAATGGGGCGGAGGCGATAACTGTATAAGCTGCAAAGCGGCGGGGAAGCCTCCTCGCCGCTTTTTCAGGCGGCAGGCCTGCCGGGGGAAGGCGCTGCGGGTCAGGGTTCCTCCGCGTCCTCCGGGCGGGGCATGGCTGCGGCAATCTCCCCATAGCGGGCGGTGAGGGCGTCATAGTTTTCCCGCCGGTGGGGGTACAGGCAGGAGCTGCAATCCTTCGTGCCGTTTTCCAGCCAGGTAAACGCGCCGCCGCACCGGTCGCCCAGCAGGTAGAGCGGGCAGTAGCAAAACAGACAGTTGAAGTTCTCCGGGTCGGTCCCCGGGTGGCAGGGGAAGTATTCGCAGCTGCGGTGGGAAAAGAAGGCGTATTCTTTGGACATTGGCGGGCTCCTTTCAAAACAGGTGTGTACAGAAAGCAGTATACCGCAAAATAAGGTGCCTGTCACGCGGGGATTCTAGGCTGCGTTGCGGGCAGCAGCATCGACTTAAAGATACAAGCTTATCCTGAGTTGAGGGGAGCAGCGTAGCCGTACAGTAAGATTTCAGCGACCAAAGGGTGATAAAATTGCTCGTTCCGCCCGCCTTCGGCAGGGCGGAACGGCAATCCCTGCCAGCCGCCATCGGCGGCAGCTTTGGTGCGTAACAAGTCACATCGTCTCTGACGGGACAAACCACTTATGAGCCAAACGGCGCGAAGCCCCAGCGGGATAGGAGAGGGGCAAGGCCCAGAGCTCCCCCCTGAGCCGCCTTCTTTTGCTACTTTTCTTGGCGGAGTAATTTACGGCGTCCAAAAATGTGCCAGTGGCACATTTTTAGCCGGAAACCGATGCCAGCTATGCTGGCGAGGGTCACTAACTGAGGAGGATACCGTAAATGGTCAGCAGGCGGTAGTCAAGGCCATGCCCTGGCAAGGGCAACCGCTCTATTTTCTTCCAGTATCCTCATCTACGGAACGAACGCCCCGCCGGGAGGGCAGAAATCGGCATCATCGAAACCGTACGCAGGGGACGCAGCGGAGCCCTTCCGCACGGAACTTACGAAAGAGGGAAACGACTATGGCAGAGCTGATGAAAAACCAAATTTGCACCCTGCACATGGACGGCTACACCAGCGAAGGGGACGGCGTGGGCCGCATCGACGGCCGGGTCGTCTTTGTGAAAGGCGCTCTCCGGGGTGAGACGGTGGAGGCCAGGATTTTGAAGGTGGGCAAGGCCGCTGCCTGGGGGAAAATCAAGCGGGTGCTGGAGCCGTCCCCCGCCCGTGTGGAGCCGGACTGCCCCTATTACGGCAAATGCGGCGGCTGCCGCCTGCGCCATATGACCTATGAGGAGGAGCTGGTCTATAAGCGTCAGCGGGTGGAGGACGCCCTGCGGCGGATCGGGGGCTTTGACATCACCCTTGACGAGATGCTGGGCGCGGCCCAGCCGGAGCGCTACCGGAACAAGGCGGCCTTTCCCATCGCCCGGGACCCGAAGAACGGCGTTCGCGTGGGCTTTTACCGGGAGCGGAGCCATGACGTCATCGACATCCCCGCCTGCCGCATCCAGTCCGACCAGGCGGACAAGGCTGGGCGCATCGTCCGCAAGTGGATGCACAAGTACAACATCTCCGCCTACGATGAGGGCAGCTTACAGGGGCTGATGCGGCACCTTCTGGTGCGCACGAACCGCCGGAGGGAGCTGCTGATCTGCGTTGTGGCAAACGCGGACCGCCTGCCCTTCGAGGCGGAGCTGGTGCACGACCTGACCGTGGGCTGCCCCAAAACGGTGGGCATTGTGCTGAATACCAACACGGCGGACACCAACGTGATTTTGGGCCGCACCTACCGCACCCTCTGGGGGACGGATTATCTGGAGGACCGGCTCTGCGGCCTGACCTTCCGGCTCAGTGTCCCCTCCTTCTTCCAGGTCAACCGGGATCAGGCCGAGGTGCTGTATCAGAGGGCGGTGGCCTTTGCCGGGCTGACCGGGGCGGAAACGGTGGTGGACCTGTACTGCGGCACCGGTACCATCACCCTGGCCATGGCGCGGCAGGCGAAGCGGGCCATCGGGGTGGAGGTGGTGGCCCCCGCCGTCCGGGACGCCAGAGAGAACGCCGCCCGCAACGGATTTGACAATGTGGAGTTCCTCTGCGCAGACGCCGGCGAAGCGGCCCGGCAGCTGGTGAAGCGGGGGATACAGCCTGACGTGATCTGTGTGGACCCGCCCAGAAAGGGGCTGGAGCGTCCGGTGATCGATGCCATGGCGGCGATGGCCCCCCGGCGCATTGTCTACGTCTCCTGCGACCCGGCCACGCTGGCGCGGGATTTGAAGCTGCTGGGAGAGCAGGGGTATCGGCTGGAGCGGGCTGCGGCGGTGGATATGTTCCCCAGGACGGGGCATGTTGAGACTGTTGTTCAACTTTCCAAGGGAGAAATCAACTCCAAGAAAGTGCGGGTGGAGTTCTCTCTGGAGAATATGGATATGTCCGGATTTCAGAAGGGTGCCACCTACGGACAGATCAAGGATTATGTGAAAGAGCATACCGGATTATCGGTGTCCTCTCTGTACATTGCACAAGTAAAGCAGAAGTATGGAATTATCGAGCGGGAATGCTACAATAAGCCGAAATCCGAGAATGCAAGGCAGCCTCAGTGTCCACCGGAGAAAGAAACGGCAATTACGGAAGCACTGCGATGGTTTAAGATGATTGAATGATAGTTTATATTACGTTTATATATGGACGGTTCTCTGCTTGAGCCGTCCATATAATTATGTCATAGTGAAAATAAAAGAGGCGTGAAAAACCAGTTCTTTTATCAATTTGCACTCAGATTAATCTTTTTTTCTTCTAGTCCTTTTTTATAGTCAGTTCCCCAATCTTCCATAGCTTTAATTATCGGTCGCATGGATTCTCCCAATTCGCTGAGTGCGTATTCCACCCGTGGTGGCACTTCTGGGTAGACTGTGCGTGTGATGATTCCGTCCTCCTCCATAGAGCGTAGACTGTCCGTCAACACTTTCTGGCTGATTCCTTCCAGGTCACGCCGCAGTTCATTGAACCGCCAGGGACGTACCAGCAGATTTCGTAAAATCAGGAGTTTCCACTTGCTCCCAATCAAGGAAACTGTTGTCGCAACAGGGCAATCTGGCAACTCGTCTTTTGTTTTCATAAAAGATACCTCGCATTCTATTTTCATCTAACATCAAATACGAATGTTATATTCGAATTATAATGCAGCACGCCATCAAAATCAATAGGAAGAATATGAAGTTTCTATAGACAAGCCTGTGGAAAATCTATAGGTTACTTTTTTGTGACTATGTAATAAAAAGGTGCGTACTTGTTTTCAGAATCGGCTCCGATATAATGAAAATTACAGAGAGCATGACCGCTCCTGAATACAAATATGGAGGTAATCAACAATGGCACTTTCTAATCTGTTTGGATGGAAGCAGGAGGCAGCTTCTGCCGCTTCCTGTGGTGCAGCCTGCGGAGCATCGGACAAGCCGGACGAAAAGCCCGCCGCCTGCGGCTCAGCTTGTGGTGCAGCTGATAAACCGGCTGAAACTCCCGCTGCTTGCGGTTCTGCCTGCGGTGCTGGTGACAAGCCTGCTGAAACGCCTGCTGCTTGTGGTGCGGCTGACAAACCGGCTGAAACTCCTGCCGCTTGCGGTTCTGCCTGCGGCGCTGGTGACAAGCCCGCCGAAACGCCTGCTGCTTGTGGCGCGGCTGACAAACCGGCTGAGGCTCCCGCTGCCTGCGGTGCGTCCGACAAGTAAGTTCAACCGTCCAATCACAAACGCCTGGTGGATCGGCACCCGATCAGGCTGTCGGTTCATCAGGCCCCTGCGAAATAATATCCGATTATCGGATTTTACGATATAAACCCAAAGGAGACCATGCTTTATGAAACAGTATTTT
>JAJQCJ010000090.1 GCA_021202775.1 Clostridiales bacterium
TGGAGGTTCACTCCTATCTCTTGGCTTTTCGGCGTGGGCTGCCCTTGCGCGCCCGGGCCAAGAAAGGGGTTCCTGCGGGGGCCCAAGGGCCGCCCCTACTGGATGGGGGAAACCACGGTTGGCAGCCGGTGGAGGGGTTTCTGTGCAAACCGGCTTTCAAACCTGATTTCCGTCGCTCACGGCCGCTGAATCCGTCTGTCCTTAAAATAAAACGCCTTGTCGCGCTCCCCGATGGGGCGCAGCACCCGGCAGGGGTTCCCCACCGCCACCACATTTGCGGGCAGGTCCTTCGTCACCACGCTGCCTGCCCCCACCACGGTATTGTCCCCAATGGTGACGCCGGGCAGAACGACCACCCCAGCCCCCAGCCAGCAGTTGCGCCCAATGCGGACGGGGACGTTGTACTGGAGGCCCTGCTCCCGCAGCTCCGGGAGAATGGGGTGGCCCGCCGTGGCCACGGTGACGTTGGGGCCGAACATGGTGTTGTCCCCCACATAGATGTGGGTGTCGTCCACCAGGGTCAGGTTGAAGTTGGCATAGATATCCTTGCCGAAGTGGACGTGGTGCCCGCCCCAGTTGGCGCGGAGGGGCGGCTCGATGTAGCAGCCCTCGCCGATCTCCGCGAACATCTGACGGAGCAGTTCAGTCCGCCGCTGGCCCTGAGAGGGGCGGGTCTGGTTGTAGTCATACAGCAGCTCCATGCACCGGGCCTGTTGGGCCATCAGACCCTCGTCCTCCGGGAAGTACAGTTCCCCGGAGTGCATCTGTTCATAGATGTCCATGGGTCATCCTCCCGAGAGCACGTCCCGGAGGACGGCCAGACCCGCGTCCATCTCCTCCTTTGTGATGACCAGCGGGGGCAGCAGGCGGATGGTTTTCGGCCCGGCGGTCAGCACCAGCACATGGCGGTCATAGATGGCGCTGACCAGGGCGCTGCGGTCCACGCCGTCCTTCAAAACAATGCCCACCATCAGGCCCATGCCCCGCACCGTGTCCACACAGGGGGCGTTCCAGCTGCGGACGGTGTCCATCAGGTATTGGCCCTTTGCGTTGATCTGGGCCATCATATCGTCATCCAGGGTGTCCAGCACCGCCAGAGCCGCCGCAGCGGCCACCGGGTTGCCGCCGAAGGTGGTGGCGTGGGTGCCGGGGGTCAGGACGCTGCGGCACTTCTCGTTGGCCAGCACGCCGGCCATGGGCAGGCCGCCGGCGATGCCCTTGGCGAAGGTGCAGGCGTCGGGGAGGATGCCGTACTGCTGGAAGCAGAACAGGCTCCCCGTCCGGCCAATGCCGGTCTGCACCTCGTCCACCAGCAAAAGGTAGTCCCGCTGGGCGCACCAGTCCGCCAGCTCCTGCACGAATCCCTTGTCCAGAGGGAGGACGCCGCCCTCGCCCTGAATCAGCTCGATCATCACGGCGCAGACATCGTCCCCGTCCTGAGCCTGAACCCCGGCCATATCCGGCGTCCCGGCGTAGCGGAACCCCTCGGTGAAGGGGAAGAAGTAGTTGTGGAACACGTCCTGCCCCGTGGCCTGGAGGGTGGTGATGGTGCGGCCGTGGAAAGAGTTGTGGAGGGTGATGATGGTGGCCCGGCCCTGGCCGTATTTGTCAAAGCTGTACTTCCGGGCCAGCTTGATGATGCCCTCGTTGGCCTCAGCGCCGCCGTTGGCGAAGAAGGCAGCGGACATGCCGGAGCGGAGGCAGAGCTTTTCCGCCAGCCGGGCGTAAGGCTCGGTATAGAACAGGTTGGAGGCGTGGGCCAGCTTTTTCGCCTGTTCCTCCACCGCCTTCACCCAGGCGGGATGGCCGTAGCCCAGAGAGGCCACGCCGATGCCGCTGGCAAAGTCCACATAGGGCTGGCCCTCCAAATCGTACAGGGTGGCGCCCTGGCCGTGGTCCAGCGCCACGTCGAAGCGGCCATAGGTCTGCATGGTATACTGATGGTCCAGGGCCTTCAGTTCTTCAAAAGTCATCTCGTTTCCTTCTTTCTCAGGTGGGTCACAGAATCATGGTGCCGATGCCGGTGTCGGACAGGGTCTCAATTAAAATGGAGTGAGGGATGCGCCCGTCCAGAATGTGGCTGCGCCGAACGCCCCAGCGGATGGCCTCCACACAGCAGTCCACCTTGGGAATCATGCCACCGGTGATGATGCCCTTGTTTTTCAGACCGGGCACATCGGCGATGTTGACGATGGGAATCAGGGTGTTCTCGTCCCTGGGGTCCATCAGCAGGCCCCGGACGTCGGTGAGCAGGATCAGCTTCTCCGCGTGGAGGGCGATGGCCAGCCGGGCGGCGGCGGTGTCGGCGTTGATATTGTAGGAACACTCCGCGTCGATGCCCTGGGCCACGGTGGACACCACGGGGATATATCCGGCGTTGATGCAGTCGGTGACGATTTGGGCGTTGACGTTGGTGATCTCTCCCACCAGACCGTAACGGACATCCTTCACCTTGGCCTCGAACAATGCCCCGTCCAGACCGCACAGGCCCACGGCCTTGCCGCCCCGGCGGTTCAGGGCGGCCACCAGATTCTTGTTCACCTTGCCGCAGAGCACCTCCTGCACCACGTCGATGGTCTCCTCATCGGTGTAGCGCAGGCCGTCCACGAACTTGGACTCCTTGCCCAGCCGTTTCAGCATGGCGTTGATCTCCGGCCCGCCGCCGTGGACCAGCACCACATTGATGCCCACCAGCTTCAGCAGCAGCACGTCGCTCATCACCGCGTCCCGCAGGGCGTCGGAGGTCATGGCGTTGCCGCCGTACTTCACCACCACGGTTTTCCCGCTGTATTTTTGAATGTAGGGAAGCGCCTCCATCAGGACGTTGGCGCGTTCCGAGGACAGATAGGACATGGTTCTCCCTCCGGTCAGGTGCGGTAGTCTCCGTTGATGCGGACGTACTCATAGGTCAGGTCACAGCCCCAGCAGGTGGCGCTGGCGCCGCCCTCGTGGACGTCCACCAGAATCTCCACCTCCGGCTGGGAGAGGATGGCCTTGGCCTTGTCCTCGTCGAACAGCACCTGCATTCCCTCATAGCACACCTGAATCTCCCCGGCGGCGGAGGCGAAGCGCACCTCCACGCACTCCGGGCGGAAGGGCGCCCGGGAGTAGCCCATGGCACAGACCACCCTCCCCCAGTTGGCGTCCGCCCCGAAAATGGCAGCCTTCACCAGGGAGGAGGAGACAATGCTCTTGCTGAGCCGCTCCGCCGCGTCCTCGCTGCGGGAGCCGGAAACGGTGCAGGTGATGAGGCGGCTGGCCCCCTCGCCATCGGCGGCCATGTGCTTGGCCAGATAAGTGCAGACCTCGGTCAGCGCCTCCACGAAGGCGTCATAGCCCTCGTCCTTCCACTCGATGAGGGGGTTCCCGGCCAGGCCGTTGGCCATCAGCAGGCAGGTGTCATTGGTGGAGGTGTCGCCGTCCACGGTGACGCGGTTGAAGGTGCGGGGCACCACCTGATGGAGGGCGTCCCCCAGCATCTCGGTGGAGATGGCGCAGTCGGTGGTCAGGTAGCACAGCATGGTGCCCATGGCTGGGTGAATCATGCCGGAGCCCTTGGCAATGCCCCCCAGCTTCACCGTTTTGCCCCCCACCTCAAAGGAGACGGCGATCTCCTTCTTCTTCGTGTCGGTGGTCATGATGGCGTGGGCGGCGGCATCGGAGCCGTCCTTGGTCAGATTCTGAGCCAGACTGGGGAGGGCGTCGATGATGGCCTGGGCGTTCAGCTCCTGACCGATGACGCCGGTGGAGCCCACGGCGATGTCGTCCGGGGACACCCCCAGCACCTTTGCGGCAGCGGCGCAGACCTCCTCCGCGTGCTCGTGGGACAGGTGGCAGCAGGCGTTGGCATTGCCGGAGTTCACCACCACCCCACGCAGCACGCCGCTCTCCAGGTGGGCCATGGTGACGTACACCGGGGCGGCCTTCACCCGGTTGGTGGTGAACATACCGGCGGCGTTGCACTCCGCCTCGGAAAAGATCAGGGCCAGGTCGTTCTTGTCGGGAGAGCTGCCCGCCTTGACGCCGGCATGGGTGGCCGCGGCGCGGAAGCCCTTTGCGGCGCAGACGCCGCCGGGAAGTTGTTTCATAGCTGATTCTCCTTTATATGTTGTCAGTCAGATTGATTCAGGCAGATGCAGGCTCTCCGTCTCCCGGAAGCCCAGCATCAGGTTCATGTTCTGCACCGCCGCGCCGGAGGCCCCCTTGCCCAGGTTGTCAAAGAGGGCAGTGACGGTGCAGCGCGCCTCATTGCCGCAGACGTGGAGCGTCAGGGTGTCCAGCCCCGCCAGGGCGTTGGCGTACAGCTTGCCGGGGTTTTCCAGCGGCGCCACGGACACCATGGCCTGCCCGGCGTAGTGGGCGGAGAGGGCCTCCCACACCACTTTGGCGGATTTGGGCAGCAGCACGGTGGTGGCCATGCCTTTATAGTAGTCATCCACCACCGGGGTAAAGCAGGGGGCGACCTCCAGACCGCAAACCGCCTGCATCTCCGGGACGTGCTTGTGGTTCAGGGTCAGGCCGTAGAGGGCGGGGGCGCTGAGGGCCTGGGGCCGGTCGGGGGCCTCATAATCCCCGATCATCCCCTTGCCGCCGCCGGAATACCCCGTCAGCGAGTAGCAGGCCACGCAGTCCGCCGGGGACAGCACCCCCGCCTGCACCAGCGGGGCCACGGCGGAGATGAAGCCGGTGGCGTGACAGCCGGGGTTTGCCACCCGTTTGGACTGGGCGATGGCCTCCCGCTGGCCGGGGCGCAGCTCCGGGTAGCCGTACACCCAGGCGGGGTTTGTCCGGTGGGCAGTGGAGGCGTCAATGATGCGGGTGGCCGGGTTTTCCACCAGGGACACCGCCTCCACGGCGGCGGCGTCCGGCAGGCAGAGGAACACCAGGTCGGCCCGGTTCATCAGCTTTTTCCGCTCCGCCGCGTCCCGGTGCAGCGCGGGGGAGATGGTCAAAAGCTCGATGTCCGTCCGCGCCCCCAGGCGCTGGTAGATTTGCAGGCCGGTGGTGCCTGCCTGACCGTCGATATATACCTTGGGTTTCATGGAAAACCTCCCATGTAATACTATTGTTATTTTAATGGGTTCTGCCGGAGCTGTCAATGAGGTGGGCAGCGGTTCGTTGCAGGTTCCGGGGGATTGCGTTCCTTAGGCAAGGAATGAGAAAGGAAAAACGTTCTTTCCCTCCGGGGGCCCCATTTCTTGCTCCGCCAAGAAATGGGGGAAAGAAGGCGGCTCAGGGGGAAGCTCGGGGCTCCTCTGTTATCAGGAACTTTAAGGCACTACCTGCCCTTTTCAGTGGCTTCGCCAGCAAGCTGGCTCAGGATTTTGCTAAAAATATGCCCC
>JAJQCJ010000112.1 GCA_021202775.1 Clostridiales bacterium
GCAGTTTGTCAATGAAATCCACACGGGTTTTCCGCGCCCCGCTTTCTCCGGCTTTTGCACATTCAGGGGAGATTTTCTGCATAAACTCCTTTACACGGCCCGCCTTTTCCCTTATAATGGAGAAACGGACGACAAAACGGAAAGCGAGTGACAGCAGCATGGGGAACCGATTCCTGTAGCCCCCGGCGGACAGCGCGGACTATTAAAACGAATCATAAAAGTTAGAATAAGTGAGTGAATGAACGATGGCATCCATTAAATTTGACGAATACAGGACAAAGCTTCACAACCTCGCCCCCGCCCTGAAGGAGCTGGGGGAGGGCCTGGGGCTGGAGGCCGCCGCCCAGGAGCTGGATATGCTCCAGGCCCAGTCCACGGCGGACGGCTTCTGGGACGATGCGGACAAGGCCCAGAAGGTGACCCAGCGCATCGGCATCCTCCAGGAGAAGCTGAACAGCCAGCAGAAGCGGCTGGACGCCGTGGAGGATATGCTGGTGATGTGCGAGTTCGGCATCGAGGAGGATGACGACTCCATGCTGGAGGAACTGGAGGAGAGCTATGCCGCCCTGGAGGCGGACATGGAGGAGGCCCGGCTGGCCACCCTCTTCACCGGCGAGTATGACAACAACGACTGTATGCTGACCATCCACGCCGGCGCCGGCGGCACCGAGGCCCAGGACTGGGCCAGCATGCTCTTCCGGATGTACCAGCACTGGGCGGCCAAGCACGGCCTGAACTGCGAGACTCTGGACTATGAGGACGGGGACGAGGCCGGCATCAAGACCGCCACCCTGATGATCTCCGGGGAGAACGCCTACGGCTACCTCCGCAGCGAGCACGGCGTCCACCGGCTGGTGCGTATCTCCCCCTTTGACTCCAACGCCCGCCGGCAGACCTCCTTCGCGGCGGTGGAGGTCATGCCCGACCTGCCCGCCGACGTGGAGGTGGACATCCGGGAGGAGGATGTGGAGATGCAGGTGTTCCGCTGCTCCGGGGCCGGGGGCCAGCACATCAACAAGACCTCCTCCGGCGTCCGGCTGATCCACAAGCCCACCGGCGTGGTGGTGTCCTCCACCCAGGAGCGGAGCCAGTTCCAGAACAAGGATACTTGCTACCGGATGCTCCGGGACAAGCTGGTGCAGCTCCAGCTCCAGGCCCACGCGGAGAAGATCTCCGACCTGAAGGGGGTCCAGCTGAAGATCGAGTGGGGCAGCCAGATCCGCTCCTACGTCTTTATGCCCTATCAGATGGTGAAGGACCTCCGCACCGGCTACGAGACCAGCAATGTGAACGGCGTCATGGACGGCGACCTGGACGGCTTCATCAACGCCTACCTTACCGCCGACGCTACCGGCAACTGGGTCACCAAGTAATATCAGAAAGGAAGGGAACACGATGAAACGACTTTGGAACCGGCTGCTCCCCGCCGCCCTGGCCCTGGCCGCCCTGCTCACCGGCTGCGGCAGCTCCGAGTACGAGATCTCCGAGGGCCGCTACCAGGTGGTGCTGGAGGGGGACGAGTACAGCATCTATCAGTGGGTGGGGGACGAGCTCCACGAGGATGACGGCGAGAACCTGACCAGCTCCGCCTATGCCGACGCCTATTACCGCTTCCCCGTGTATCCCACCGACTATGTGGTCGAGGACGGGGCGGAGGCGGCCGAGCTGACCCTGGACGCCGCCTATAATGTGGAGACGGAGTATACCGACATCGAAGAATTCTTCGAGGCCCTGGACGAGGGCTTTTCCGACTACTACACCAACTACGTCCGTCAGGAGAATGAGGAGATCGGCGGCCTGACCTACTTCGTCTATGAGTATGACGGCACCGCCACCAGCGGCGACACCTACCACGCCTACGGCCATGTCACCCTGGCCTACGGCTTCTCCGCCGCCTTCACCGCCTATGAGTACACCGACTGGGACATCCACATCACCTATGAGGAAGTGTCGGAAATTCTGGAGAAGGTGTATGCCCTGGACATCCGGGAGAATGAGAGCGAGGAGGAGTCCTCGGACTCTTCCGCCTCCTCCGGCGTGACGGCGGAGACCATGGCCGCCGCGTCCTCCGACACCACGGCGGAGGAAGAATGACCGGCCCGGCAAATCTCCGGCTTTGCAACAAAAAATTCACAAAGAGGTGGTTGAAAACAAGCCGCCGGTATGGTAAAGTATACATACGGTAACTGCCATACGGCAACCAACTTGAAGGAGTGATTTCTTATGGTAAGAGTAATTTTGGACAAGCCCGGCGCCGGCAAGACCAAACAGCTCATCGAGCAGATCAACGCGGAAACGGAAGTGACCCAGGGCAATCTGGTTTGCATTGAACCGAAGCGGGAATTGACCTACGATCTTCATTATCATATTCGTCTGGTTCCGGCGGAGGACTATCCCGTTCGGAGCCTGGAGGCGTTCCAGGGCTTTTTGGCCGGTATGTATGCCTCCAATTACGACATTACCCATATTTTCATTGACAACCTGATCAAAATCACCGGTGAGCGGGACGCTGTCCGCATTGAAAACTTCCTGAACTGGCTGGACAGCTTCAGCGAGAAGAACAACATCAAGTTCACCATCACCATGAACGCCGACCGCTTCACCCCCACAGAAGGCATCAAGAAGTTCTGCTGAGCCCCCTGACGGCGGCTTGGCCCTTTCCCCGCATCCGCGCCCCAGGGCCGGATGCGGGGGCTTTTTTGACGGGAAAAATTCATTTCTACAACGCAAAACATCCGAACGCCCGCCCCGCACAGGGGATGGCGTTCGGATGTTTCTTTAACATGGTCGGAGTGCGGGGACTCGAACCCCGGGCCTCCTGCTCCCAAAGCAGGCGCGCTACCAACTGCGCAACACCCCGACAAGTATCCTTATTATACACGGGCAGGGGGAAAAAAGCAAGACCCATCTTGCCCCGGGCGCGGAATCGTGCTACAATGCTCCTGTACCATTTGGAGGAAAACGGAGGAAACCCGCCATGAGAATGAGGAAGAAAAAGAACCTTGGTCCCCGGATGGAGCGGGTGGCCGCCCTGCTGGAGGAGGACCCCTGCGCCCGGCGGGGCCGGTGGCGCGACGCCCTGCCGGGGGCGGAGGCGCTTCGGCTGGAGATCGGCTGCGGCAAGGGCACCTTCACGGTGGAGACGGCGAAGCGGCACCCGCAGACGCTGTTTGTGGCGGTGGAGCGGGTGGCGGACGCCCTGGTGATGGGGATGGAAAAGGCCCTGGCGGAAGGGGTGTCCAACGTGCGGTTCGTCTGCGACGACGCCGCCCGGCTGGAGGAGATGTTCGCCCCGGAGGAGGTGGACCTCCTCTATATCAACTTCCCCGACCCCTGGCCCAGCCGGAAGCACGCCAAACGTCGCCTGACCTATGCGGACTTCCTGAAAAGCTACCGGGCCTTCCTGAAGCCGGGCGGGGAGATCCACTTCAAGACGGACAACCGCCCCCTGTTTGACTTCTCCCTGACCCAGTTCCCCCTGGCGGGGTACACCCTGAGCCAGGTGACCAATGACCTGCACCGTGACGACCCGGATGTGATCATGACCGACTTTGAGGCCCGCTTTGCGGCGGAGGGGGTCAAAATCAACCGGTGTGTGGCCACGGTGGCCGCCCTGCCGGAGCAGACGGAGCAGGTGGAGGCCCTGTCCCTGCTCCAGTACTGGCAGGAGGGGGACCGGGTGCCCCACGGCATGGAGCGCGTGGTGGAACAGGAGCGGCTGCGGCAGCAGGCGGAGGAGAGACAGCGGCAGAGGGGGCGCTGACGGCTCAATTCACCCCTCCGCTGTCAAGCGGCATTTCTGCTGCGCTCCCTACCCCGAAAGGCATTGCCATCAGCTCAGGGTTTTCTCTTAAAATTATGACTGCGTTTTTCTTCTTTCCGTAGGGGCGCACAGTGTGCGCCCGGCGAACCTTCCGTTTTCTACGGAGCTTGGCAAGGAAACAGGCTTTCCGTGGGCAGGCATAACGGAGAGAAAAGAATGTTGTCACCCATACCGACTATTACCTCATAGCAGGCTTATGGAAAGGACGACCACCCGGGCGCACACTGTGCGCCCCTACTGGAGTTTGAAAACGAAGCCTTTATTTTTCTGTAGGGGCCACCCCTACAAAAAAGTGCGGATTCAGACCGCACATTCTACCGGCTACTAGCCACCAGCTACTAACCACCAACCACCACAGAAAAGAGCCTATTATGACCGATATTCGCACCTATTTACAATCGAACCTCCTCCTCTTTGACGGGGCCATGGGCACCTACTGGGCCGCCGCCCACCGCGGCGAGCCCGGCAGCTGCGAGCTGGCCAACCTGACCCACCCGGAGGAGGTCACCGACATCCACCGGGCCTATCTGGACGCGGGCTGCCGGGCCATCAAGACCAACACCTTCGCCGCCAACGCCGCCGCCTTGGAGGGCGGGGCCCAGGTGGAGACGGTGATCTCCGCCGCCTGGCGCAATGCCCGGCGGGCGGCGGCGGGGCGGGAGGCCTACGTCTTTGCCGATATTGGCCCCATTCCCCAGACGGAGGACGCCGGGCCCTGGGAGGGCTACCGGACGGTGCTGGACTGTTTTCTCTCCCTGGGGGCGAAAAACTTCCTGTTCGAGACCCACTCCTCCGACGTGTGCCTGGCCCGGTGTGCCGCATACATTAAAGAACGCAGCCCGGACGCCTTCGTGCTGGTGTCCTTCGCGGTGCAGCCCGACGGCTTCACCCGGGAGGGCCGCAGCGGGCAGGCGCTGCTGGAGGCCATGGCCCAATGCGGTGATGTGGACGCCGTGGGCTTCAACTGCGTCTCCGGGGCCTACCATATGCGCTGGCTGGTGCAGGAGCTGACGCTGGAGGAGGGGATGCTGCTCTCCGCCATGCCCAACGCCGGATATCCGGTGGTGGCCTCCGGGCGGACGTTTTACGACAGCGACCCCGCCTATTATGCCTTACAGCTCTCCGAGCTGGCGGGGCTGGGGGTGAAGATTCTGGGGGGCTGCTGCGGCACCACGCCGGAGCATCTCCGGCGAACCGCCCGGCTGCTGGCCCAGCGGAAGGGAACGGCGGTGAAGCGCGTCTCCCCCACCC
>JAJQCJ010000094.1 GCA_021202775.1 Clostridiales bacterium
AAGGGCGTAAGTGCCGCGAAGCGGTAGAGCTGTCAGCGAAGCTGACTGAGGGGTTTCTTTGGTACACTTGACCGAAAACTTGATTTCCGTGCTTTCCCCCGGAAAAGGCTTGACCCCGCCGGGGGAAACGTGTTAAAGTAAGGAAAACGACCGCTCCGGCCCGGCCGGAGCAAAGGAGCGGGATGCGTCTATGGGTAAGAAAATCGTAATCGTCGGTCTGGGGCTGATTGGCGGCTCCCTGGCCAGCGCCCTGAAAGGGTTTGATGGGTATGAAATCGTCGGCGTGGCCCGCCGCCAGGCCACGCTGGACTACGCCCTCTCCCACAAAATCATTGACCGGGGTTCCCTGTCCCCGGAGGAGACGCTGCCGGAGGCCGACCTGACCTTTCTGTGCATGGACCCCCACATCATCGTGGATTATCTGCACCGGTACGCCCCCCTGTTCCGGCCGGGCAGCCTGGTCAGCGACGTCTGCGGCATCAAGACCTGCATCATGGAGGCGGCGGAGGCCCTGCCCCCGGAGGTGGACTTCATCGGCTGTCACCCCATGGCGGGCACCGAGTTCTCCGGCATTGAGAACTCCTTCCCCACCCTGTTCCAGAACGCCCACTTCATCATGACCCCCCGCCCCGCCAGCACCGGGGAACACATCGCCCTCATTGAGCGGCTGGCGAAACACATCGGCTGCAAGGACATTGTCAACACCACCCCGGAGCAGCATGACGCCATCATCGCCTACACCAGCCAGCTGATGCACATTGTGGCGGTGGCGGTGTGCGACGATGCGGAGCTGTTCCAGTGCCGGGGCTTTGAGGGGGGCAGCTTCCGGGACGTGACCAGGGTGGCCGCATTGGACGTGGATATGTGGACGGAGCTGTTCTCCATGAACGCACCGGCCCTGACCGTGGTTTTAAAACGGCTGGAGGAAAACCTCCACGCCTACCGGGTGGCGGTGGAGAACCGGGACGTGGAGCGCATCCACGCCAAGCTGTCCTATTCCAGCGAGCGCAAGCGGCGCATGAGCCTCCCCGGCCCCGGCCAGATTCCCATGAAGCAGCTACAGGACTCCGGCAACGCCCAGCCGAAGCCAACGTCATCGACTTAAAAGGCTTCGGGCAGGGAATGTTCTGTTACCACCCCTCCACCGGCTATCGCCGGTTCCCCTCCCCTTTCAGGGGCGGCAAGAGGCTGTTGTAACCTCCACGTTATTAGCTCCCCTGAAAGGGTAGGGAGCGCAGCGGAAATGCCGCTTGACGGCGGAGCTGGCTGGCCGTAAGGCCAGACTGAGGGGTGGAATGCCGGGCATTTTCGCTATAGATAACTTCCCCTAAGAGATGTACCCTCCTTACGTTGATAACATTGCAGCCGAAGCCGACCTGACCCCTCCCAATCACAAAATCAAGCAGCGCAGCAGAACCGAAGCGTTCCGGTCTGCTGCGCTGCTGTTTTTGCTTTTTAGAGGAAGAAATGCACGATGATGCCCAGCACCAGCAGATGGGCGGGATAGAAGAGGTAGAACAGGTACTTGTTCTCGTGCCAGCCCTGCTGCCCGTCATAGGCCCAGATCAGGTAGCCGGAGAAGGGCGCCGTGACGTACATGATACTGATAGCGCAGCCCAGCAGCACCTTGACCCCCCGCTTGTCGTAGAGGAGGTAGTACACCGCCACCAGCAGCACCTCGCACAGGCCGAAGGCCAGGTTCAGCAGCTCGCACCACAAAACCCCGGCGATCACCAGCAGAATCTGCATCAGCCGGTACTGGAAGCCCTGCCGCTCCCCCATCATCCGGAGGCCGTACAGCATGGCCAGGCAGACCACCATGCTGAACAGGGCGTTCTGGCTGGATGTGTCCCAAAAGCTGTCGCTCATGGCCAGGTCATAGGGCACCTCGCTGAGCACCGCAAAGGCCAGCATGGTCAGAAAATAGTTCTTATAGCTGCTGGTGCGGCGGAAGCCCTCCACCAGCAGGAAGGCGAAAATGGGCACCGCCAGCCCGCCGATCATCTGGAAGGCGGCGGCCCAGCCCGCCACCGTCATCATATGGGAGTCATTGGACAGCAGCTCGGAGAACTCCGCCGTGGTGTAATTGTCCATATGAATCAGGCCGTTTTGGATAATGGCCACGCCGATGCTGTAGCACAGCATGGTGACGCAGCCGAACACCTTCATCTTCGCCGTGGTGACGGGGATGTAGCGTCTGCGGCGCTTCTTCCTGGGGCGGCCATGCCGGTCGTACACCACTTCTTCTTCCTGCTCCTGATACTCCTGATAGTCCTGTCTCATGGGATGCTCCTGTCTCCGGTATGGTTATGCTTGAAAGTTCCGGATGGTTTCCAGGGCGGGCAGCGCCCGGCCCTGGTAGTCGAACAGGGCCTGATTGGCCCACTCGTTGCCGCCGGGGCCCTGCTCCCCGGTGTAGGCTAGGGCCGCGTCCGTGGCCCAGCCGCTGCCCGGCACGGGCAGCCAGGCAGGCTCCCAGTAGAAGAAGCCCTTGCCCCGGCCCTCCGGCACCCGGCAAATCAGCTCCATCACATCCTGCAAAAAGGCTGCCTGGCCCTCCGGCGTCATGGGGTAGGGCACCGGCTCCACCAGGGCGGGCTTGGTGGCCATCCCCTTCCGCTGCCCGTCGGGCAGCTGCTCATACGCCTGATACTCCTCCATAGTAAACGCCGTGGAAACTTCTGTCAAGATTAAATTTTTTTGGTAGCGCAGGGCAATGTCGTTCATGTTGGCCGCAAGGTCGCTCAGCGTACCGTGCCAGAAGGGATAATAGCTCAGGCCGATATAGTCAAAGTCCGCGCCGCCCTGGGCAAAATAGCTGTCGAACCAGCCCCGGTACAGGGCGTTGTTCCCGCCGTTGTCCAGGTGTATCATCACGGGAAGATCCCCCGCCGCCTCCCGGACGGCCCGGATGGCCCCGTTCAGAAACCGGACAATGGCCCCGAAGTTGGGCGTTCTGCCGTGGGGCCAGAGCAGGCCGTTGGTCAGCTCGTTCCCCACCGCCACCATATCCGGCAGCAGCCCCGCCTCGTCCAAGGTGCGGAGCACGTCACCGGTGTAGGTGTAGACGGCCTCCGCCAGCCCCGCCTCGTCCAGGCCCCGCCAGGCTTTGGGGACGGTCTGCTTGCCTGGGTCGGCCCAGAAGTCGCTGTAATGGAAGTCCAGCAGCCAGCCCAGGCCCAGCCCCTTTGCCCTCCGGGCCAGGGTCATGGTGCGGGGCAGGTCGTTGGTGCCTGCGCCGTAGGGCTCTCCCGCCTCGCTGTAGGGGTGGTTCCAGAGCCGCAGGCGCACCATGTTCATGCCATAGCCCTTTAAAATCTCCATGGCTCCGCCGGGCACGCCGCGGTCAGAAAACTGACCGCCGCATTCCTCCACCTCCAGCAGGGTGGAGAGGTCCATGCCTTTGATCCATGCCTCCAAACTGATTCCTCATTTCTTCTTCGTTTGAAAATCCCCACCGGACGAAAACGGGAGCGCCCCGCCTGTCCGATGGGGAAACCGGTTTGTTTGCTGATTTCGTCCTTAGTCGCTGAACTCCTCGAAGTCCACAATCCGCTTCATCATGCTGCGATACCGGAAGCGGGCCAGCTGGTTCTTCTCCAGCACGTCCTCCTCCGTGCCAACATACTGGCAGCGGATGCAGTAATACTCCTTCCGGTCGCTGTCGTAGAACATATCAATGTCCAAATCCCGCATGAAGCAGGAGGGGCAGCGGTAATTCAGTTTGCCTTTTCCAGATTGAGCCATGTGGTAAAGACCTCCTTCTCCTGCAATTTACCCGTATAGCCCAGGGTAAACATGGGGCTGAACGCATAACCTTCCCTGACATAGCCGGACTTCTCCCGGCCCTGACAGGTCATGGACACCACCGTTTCAATGGGGGGCAGGGTGCAGCTCACCCGCTCCGCCCCGTCGGCGGACGCCTCCCGGCAGCGGTACTCGTAGGGGATGACGGCGCTGTCTGCCCCGGCCTCCACCCGGAGGGTCAGGGAGGTCATATCCTCCGGATACTCCGTGGTGCCGTAGCAGCCCACCATATACTCGTTGATGGTCACCTCTGCGGTGGGGTCGCTCATCTCCAGGATGCGGCGCTCCATCTTGATGCAGCTGCCGCCCTCCGGAAAGGTGATGACCGTTTGCAGCTTCACCGTCACGTCGGCAAAGACCACCTCCACCGGGTCCAGGGTCAGGATGCGGTTCCCGCCCTCCTGGGAGAAGCGGGCCTTCGTCCGGCACAGGCACAGGTCCACCTCTTCCCCGTTGTGGGAGAGCTTGGCGCTGCGCACCGTGCCCTCGCCGGCGTAGTGGGTGAAGTAGCCCGCCCGGTACTTCTCCTGAATCAGGAAGGGATAGCTGGCGTCCTGGACATGGGGGGTGCCGATGCCCACCGGCCAGTTCAGCTTGGCCACATAGGGCCGCAGGTCCACGATGGCCCCGCCCTGGTCCATGTTGACGCAGGCCCGGAGGTAGGGGTCGCAGTACCAGAAGAGCTGCTTCTTGCTGCCGTAGAGGATGTCCCGCCACAGGGCGCACTCCGGTTCGGTGTAGTGCTTCTTCTGCCGGTAGTAGTCCGCGAACTCGCTCATGGTCATATCCACCAGCTTGCCCTCTTTCTTCAGCTGGCCGTAGTAGGCGCAGCCGTCCTCGTAGGACTTCTTCAGCAGCTCATAGGGGGCCTCCCACCGGCCCATCTTGTTCATCCAGCCGGGGCCGACGAACATCATGTTGTAGGCGTAGCCGTTGTTGAACTTCTCCTGATAGCGGTACTGGTCGATGAGGTTGTAGAGGTAGGGATACTCCCAGGTGTCCGTATCGTAGATCATGCCCCGGAGGACGTTCTGGGGGTGGGTGCCGAAGTTGGAACCGTTGCCGTCATAGCAGGCGATCAGGTCCCGGCTCAGGTGGGGAATGGCCACGATGCCGGAGTCCTCCGCCTCGTTGGCAGCAGGGGCGTGGGTGTTCTGCTTGGAGGGAATCCAGGGGGCCCAGGGGCCGCCGTCCATCAGGGTGTACCAGCTG
>JAJQCJ010000073.1:0-3624 GCA_021202775.1 Clostridiales bacterium
GTTTCATTCCCTTTGGTGCCTTGGAGCGCAGCGGAAAGGAATGGTCATAGCCATGTCAGAACGCACAGCGTTGGTGGAACGCAATACGAAAGAGACGAAAATCAGTCTGTCCCTGAACCTGGACGGGACGGGAAAGGGCAGGATTGAGACGAAGATCGGCTTCTTCGATCATATGCTGGAGGGTTTTGCCCGACACGGCCTGTTTGACCTGGACGTGACCTGTGACGGCGATATCGCCGTGGACTGCCACCACTCCATTGAGGACACCGGCATTGTCCTGGGCACCGCCATCCGGGAGGCCGTGGGCGACAAGAAGGGAATCCGGCGCTATGGCAACTGCATCCTGCCCATGGACGAGGTGCTGGTCCTGTGCGCGGTGGATTTGAGCGGGCGGCCCTACCTGGTGTATGACGCGGCCTTCACCAACCAGAGCGTTGGCGGGATGGACACCCAAATGGCGAAGGAGTTTTTCTACGCCATCAGCTATGCGGCGGGAATGAACCTGCACATCAAGGTCTTTTACGGCGAGAACGACCACCACATCATGGAGGCCATGTTCAAAGCCTTCGCCAAGGCCTTGGACGCCGCCACCCAGTTTGACCCGCGGATTCAGGACGTACTGTCCACCAAGGGCAGCCTGTGATACAGTTACACAACAAATTCACAAAAAGCACAAGCCGCGAACGGTGCTGTTCGCGGCTTGTGCTCTGTCTGTATGGGGTCAGCGCTGGTAGGCGGCCCGACCGGTTTTGTACAGGTTCCCGCCGTGGCAGTCGATGGCGACGGTCAGGGGCAGCTCCTCGATCTCCATCCGTTTGATGGATTCGCAGCCCAGGTCGTCAAAGGCAATCACATCAGCCTTTTTGATGCAGCGGGCGATCAGCGCACCGGCGCCGCCCACTGCGGCGAAGAAGCAGGCGTGGTTCCGCTGCAAGGCGGCCTCCACCTCATCACTCATCTGACCCTTGGCGATGATGGCGCCCAACCCCAGATCCAGCAGCCTGGGGGCGAAGGCGTTCATCCGGCTGGCGGTGGTGGGGCCGCAGGCCCCAACGGCCATGCCCTGCTGGGCAGGGGTGGGCCCGGCATAGTAAATCACGGCGTCCTCCAGGGGGAGGGGCAGCGGTGCACCCTCCTCCAGCAGGGCAAAGAGACGCTTATGGGCGGCGTCCCTGGCGGTGTAAATGGTGCCAGACAGGAGAACCCGATCCCCGGCGTGGAGAGTCGGCTGCCACCCTCGCAGGGCCTCGGTGGAAATATGGTAGGTGTCGGACATTGTCATTCACCAACGGAGGCAGGCTCTTCGACAATCTCGTCAAAGGCGACAGAGGCCGCGTTGAACGTGTCGTTCAGGTCCAGCAGCATACTGCGCAGCCGCTCCACCTCCGCCAGCGATTGGGCGACGGATTCCCCCACGGTCGCCTGCATGGCCTCGTACTGCTGCTTGCTGTCGGCAAACATGGCGGCGGTCTGCTGGTGAATGTCGGCCTTTCTGTCCTCGGCAGATAAAATTTGTGCCTGGGTTTCCGCCAGCATTTCATCGCAGCGGGCTTTTGTGCTGGCATGGAGGCTGTCGGCGTCCGCCTGCGCCTCGCTGCGGATGGCGGCGGCGTCTTCGTTTGCCTTGGAGATAGTCGCATCGGCAACCCGCTCCGCATTCAGCAGGATGCGGCCCGCCTTGTCCACCAGCGTGTTGTAGCCCTCGGCGTCCGCCTGGTATTTCCGGAGGGTCTCCTCCATTTCCGCACGCAGCGCATCCTCTGCGGCGGCCTGCTTTGCCGCTGCCTCCGCAAGCTCAGCCTCCAGTACGGCTATGCGCCCGTTGGCCTCATCCAGCAGGATCTCCGCATCGCTCTTATGGGCTACCGCCTCCTGGAGGACATCCCGCTCCCGCGCCATATCCTCCAGCTGCTCCTGGAGCTGGTTCTGCTGGGCCTGGACCTGCTCCAGCTCGCTCCGCACCTCATCCCGTGCGGCCTCCACATCAGAGAGGGCCATCTCCTGTTCCCGTGTCATTTTTGTGATGTACTCCATGACGTCCTCGCGGTTAAAGCCATGCAGTGCGCTGCGGAATAAAGTATTTTCGTCCATCGCTTCGTGACCTCCAGCCTTTCATCCGTAAATATCAGCCTGTGTTGCATTGCGTCCCCCACAGGAGGCCGCCGGAAGCCGGCTTGCCATCGGCTCCGGAGGTATGGTAGGATCATTCCGCCGCCCCTGTCTCAGAGAAAAGGAAAAGATACCCACTTTTCCCGCCCGGCCGGAGCTTTCCAAACCGATACAGGCAGTAAACAGGCCTCCGGGACGCAACCTTCTGCTATTATAGCACAAACTTCCACCCCTGACAATAAAAATCCAAAATTGCAGGAAAAAACCCTTTACAAATTTTTGAAACTCTGCTATAATAAATGCCGTTGAAAGCTTATGCACCCGTAGTTCAATGGATAGAGCGTCAGATTCCGGTTCTGAATGTTGGGGGTTCGAGTCCCTTCGGGTGTACCATTTGAATCCAGTCGATTTATTTTAAAATCGGCTGGATTTCTTTTTATTTATGCAGAAAACCCGCTCGTAAAGTTCAAACTCTACGGGTGGGTTTTCCTGTTTGACCCCAATTTTTACCCCTTACAGGTTCCCTAATTTTCGCCCTCGGAAACGCTGTTGTGTGCACCCGCATTGCCATATGTGGCGGTCACGCCGGACAGGTGCTGCGCATCCCCTTGCAGCGCCCCGCCGGGAATCAGTTTTTGATTTTTTAAAACTATCACGTCGAAAATACTGGCAGCCGCAGGCAAACGCTGTTATAATGGGAAAAAAGAGAAGGAGCGATGCCGTTATGCTGAAAAACAGGGAAAATCCGACAAACTTTTGCGGCTCTGATGACAGCACCGATGATCTGGCCTGTCCGACCCGGCAGGAGTTCCCCTGGCAGCCGGAACCGGCCCGGGGGACGACAGAGGAATTGTGGGCAGAATATCGTCGGCTGGTGGCCCACGAGAAGGCGCTGCAGGCACATCTTGCGCAGGTGCGGGCACAGGGCAGCCGAATGGCCAATGCGGAAACCTTTGATGACCGGTATTCTCTGGACGGGGTCACCGATAAGTGTGCAATCACAGAAATCCGCTTTTTGAACACACTGAAAAATGCGCCGGCAAACGCCGCCGACCGCTCGGAGGCAAAAGACAGAAGCGTTTTGTGCTGGACGGAAGGGACGGTGCAGTACATCGCCGGAAAGGGCGGCGTGGTGGCCGGACGCTCCTGTAAGGATCTCTTTTGGGGATATGAACAGTTGACGGCTATCCGCTTTGACTGGAACTTTGACACATCCGGCGTGACAAACATGTGCGGGATGTTTGATGGCTGCAATGCCCTGGCATCACTGGATCTGTCCAGCCTTGATACCTCTCATGTGACAGATATGAGTCTTATGTTTGACGATTGTATCGCCCTCACCTCACTGGATCTGTCTTGCCTTGATATCTCTCATGTGACAGATATGAGTTCTATGTTTGCCGATTCTACCGCTCTTACATCACTGAACCTCTCCGGATGGGACACCTCCAGAGTGACTGATATGGGCAGTGTGTTTTTTGGCTGTGAATCCCTGGAACAGCTGAACCTCTCCGG
>JAJQCJ010000073.1:3724-5008 GCA_021202775.1 Clostridiales bacterium
GAATCCCTGGAACAGCTGAACCTCTCCGGGTGGGATACTTCTAAGGTGACGAATATGAACGATATGTTTTATGGTTGCTCTGCCCTGTCATCATTGAACTTGTCCGGCTTTGACACCTCCCAGGTGACAGATATGAGCAGTATGTTTTCTTTCTGCGAATCCCTGAAAATATTGAACCTTTCCGGATGGGATACTTCCAACGTAAAGAATATGGAAAAGATGTTCTACGACTGCAAATCCCTGGAACGGCTGAACCTCTCCGGGTGGGACACCTCCGGCGTAGAGAATATGAAAGAGATGTTCTGCGACTGCGAATCTCTGACTGAATTCAATCCGTGCTGGCTGAACACTGCCAACGCAGACAAATCGCTTATGTACTTCGGTACCCTCTGGGGAAAAAAGCTTGATCTTTTTTGAATATCATATTGAAAATACTGGCAATCACAGGCGACCACTGTTATAATGGGAAAAAAGAGAAAGTGAGCAATCGTTATGCCTGAAAACAGGGGAACTTCAATGAATTTCGGTGACACTGACGACAGCACCAATTATCTGGCCTATCCCACGCTGATGGCGCTGCCCCGGCAGGCAGTGGACGCGTTGGAGGAGGAGCTGCAGCGGCTGCAGTTCCTTGCGGCAGATTTGGAGGCGGAGCTGCAGCGGTTGCAGGCCCGTGCGGCAGAGTATCAGCAGCTGCTGGCGCAGGTCCTGGCCCGTAAGGAGGAGCTGCAGGCACAGCTTGCACAGGCTCGGTCACGGGGCAGCCGGATGGCCGATGCGGGGGGCGGTAACGGCTGTTATTCCCTGGATGGGCTCACCTATAAGAGCGTAATCACAGAAATCCGCTTTTTGAATACGCTGAAAACTGCGCCGGCAAACGCTGCCGACCTCTCGGAGGCAAAAGACCGCAGTGTTTTGTGCTGGACGGAGGGAACAGTGCAGCGCATCGCCGGGAAGGGCGGTGTGGTGGCCGGACGCTCCTGTAAGAAGCTCTTTTCGGGATATAAAAAGGTAACGACTATCAGCTTTGACGGAAACTTTGACACCTCCAGGGTGACAGATATGAGTTCCATGTTTGACAGTTGTATTGCCCTTACATCCCTGGACCTGTCCGGCTTTGACACCTCCAGCGTGACGGATATGAGTTTTATGTTTAACGGCTGTAGCGTTCTTACATCGTTGAATCTGTCCGGTTTTAACACCTCCTGTGTGACAAGCATGGACGCAATGTTTCAAAATTGCACTGCCCTGTCATCATTGAATCTGTCCGGATTTGATACCTCT
>JAJQCJ010000174.1 GCA_021202775.1 Clostridiales bacterium
CCTTCGCCGACGATACTTGCCTGGAGACGGGCCGGGAAAATAGGTAGTGCTAACATCGGAAGCTGAAATGCTTCCGACATATTCCTCAATAGCTCAGTCGGTAGAGCACGCGGCTGTTAACCGCGGTGTCGTAGGTTCGAGTCCTACTTGGGGAGCCATAGATGTGCCGCCACGCGGTAGCGCCCCGTGGCGGCATTTCTAAGTATGGGCCTTTAGCTCAATTGGTTAGAGCATCCGGCTCATAACCGGACGGTCCCGGGTTCGAGTCCCTGAAGGCCCACCAGTCTTTTCCAGGGGAAACGGCGAGACCCTCCCTTTGTTTAGGGGTATAGCTCAGCAGGTAGAGCGACGGTCTCCAAAACCGTATGCCGAGGGTTCGATTCCTTCTGCCCCTGCCATTGTAGATTACAGGCTGTGTCTGTTCTCTAAATAAACTTCATAGGCATTTGGCCCGGTAGTTCAGTTGGTTAGAACGCCAGCCTGTCACGCTGGAGGTCGACAGTTCGAGCCTGTTCCGGGTCGCCAATGCTGCTGTAGCTCAGTCGGTAGAGCGCATCCTTGGTAAGGATGAGGTCGGCGGTCCGAATCCGCCCAGCAGCTCCAACAAAAAGCACTTGAAACAATACGTTTCAGGTGCTTTTCTTTTTTGTTTTTGCACTTTTGAGCGGAAAAAACGGGTGTTGTGGGAAATGACGAAAACGCGGCTCCCCGAAAAACCACCGCTAAAACCACCCTCACCGCCCTGCGGCCCTGTTTTTCAGCGCCCGCAGGACCTCCTCCTGGGCGGGGAGGCGCTTATGGCGGGGATAACGGCGCCGGTACCACTCCAGCAGCGCTCCGGCGTCCTCCCTGGTCAGCAGACCGATCAGCGGAATGGCGTGGTGCTGGGCGGCCATCAGCGCCCACACCGCCAGATCATTGTCCCGGTGTTCCTCCTCGGCCCGGAGCATCAGCGTCACCGCCTCCCCGGCCTCCTGCGGGGTGGGGGAGGCGGCCAGCAGGGCCTCCGCCTCTGCCTTCGCCTGCTCGTAAAAGCGCATATGCCCCGGATCGTCCTTGGCGCCGCCGCCGAAGCCCAGGGCCCCCGCCAGGGGAGAGGTTTTCCGGCGCAGTGTCCGGGTGTAGGTGAGGTAGGACTGGTAGCAGTCCCGCAGCGCGTCCAGCTCCTGCATGGGGGTTCCTCCTTGCCGTGATTGCTTTGCCTCATCATAAGCTGGAAAAGCTGGCCTGTCAAGCAAAAAAATTTTTATTTGAGAGTTGACTTCTTCAAAAAAATCATGTAATATAATAGTAACGTGGGAGGGAAGAATCTCCCAAAGAAAGGAGTTGGGGACCATGGCAGAGTCTGTTGAACCAGGCCAGTATTACGCTGGGGGGACTTTTTGACCTTGCGGAAGGCCCCACGACCATAGCACCCCCTGCATAGAGGCGTGGGGAAAGCCCTCTCCGGGTAGGCCAACATTACGTTTGGTTTACGGGAGGTGCAAGTTATGAACGAAAGGAAGGACAACAACAAAGGAGACTGTACGCTTCAAACAGTGCTTTTGATTGCCGCTTTGATCGTCGTCACGATCGTTTTCTACGGCATTTATTGCTTCGTGAACTGGTGTGTGGAGATGCTGCATCAGCTGTACCTCTACATCGGCGGTGTGATGGGGTTGATTCGCCTGGTGACATTGGTGGGCGGCCTCGTCCTGGCGGGGTTGGCTATGGTGGTCTGTGAACAATGGGCGGCCAGGCTCTTCTCCGGACTGACCTGGGGGTTGACTGTGATGAACATTTCAACCATCTTCGTGGGCAGCGTCGATTCACTGTTTCACTTCTTCTGGCTGGGCGTCGCCCTCTACTGTGGGAGCATCATTCTTCTGCCTGTCTTGAAACGGTATCTCGATGACTTACAGGAGGATTCCAAAACAAAATAATGAGCAATAACGGCCACTTTAGCAAAACGCCTTCCTGCCTGTGAACAGTTCGCAGCCGGGAAGGCGTTTTTGCGCCCTCTGCCGGGCGTAAAAAATCCAACTTTTTAGGGGTGCGGCGTAAAATTTTCCACCTTCCGGGCATCCACTTATGATTGGCAGATTGTTGTTAGAAATAGCTAAAAAAGAAAAAAGATGTTATCGGCATCGAAAAAAATAGTGAAAATCAAACAAAAAAGATTGACATTTCTGCTCCCTGTGCTACAATAAAAACCATAGTCGGCACGCTTTTCGCGCCGCCTGTGGGCGGGGGCAAAGGGAGGCTTCCTTCCGTCAGAATACAGACAGCTCCGGTTTTTACAGCCGTCTCTGCAGGAAAGCAAAAATTCAGGGCTCCTGCGCTGCGGCGGAAAAGCGGGAAAGGCAGCGGGAACCCGAAGCGTCAGGCCCGCCGGGCGGGCGCAGCGGAGGCTCCGCCGGCGAGAACATCGACATGGCAGGCCGGATTTGACCTGCATCGAATAAAGGAGGAATCTGTGATGAATTCAACAAACATCCCCGAAGTGAAGCTGGGCATCATCGCCGTCAGCCGTGACTGCTTCCCCATCGCCCTGTCCACCCAGCGGCGGAAGAACATCGTGGCCGCCTATGGCGAAGGCCTCTACGAGTGCCCCATCACTGTGGAGAACGAACTGGATATGCTCAAGGCCGTGGATGATGTGAACGCCGCGGGCTGCAACGCCCTGGTGGTCTTTCTGGGCAACTTCGGCCCGGAGACCCCGGAGACGGAGATCGCCCAGCGCTTTGACGGCCCCTGTATGTTCGTGGCCGCCGCTGAGGGGGACGGCGACATGATCAACGGCCGGGGCGACGCCTACTGCGGCATGCTGAACTGCTCCTACAACCTGGGGATGCGCCACCTGAAAGGCTACATCCCCGAGTACCCCGTGGGTACGGCGGCGGAGCTGGCGGAGAAGATGCACGAGTTCGTTCCCATCGCCCGCGCCATCATCGGCCTGAAAAATTTGAAGATCATCACCTTCGGCCCCGTCCTCAGGACTTTTTCGCCTGCAACGCCCCCATCAAGGGCCTGTATGAGCTGGGGGTGGAGATCGAGGAAAATTCCGAGCTGGACCTGCTGGTGTCCTACAAGGAGCACGCCGGCGACGAGCGCATCCCCGCCGTCTGCGCCGACATGGCCGCCGAGATGGGCGAGGGGCGCTATTACCCGGAGCTGAACGAGCGCATGGCTCAGTTCGAGCTGACCCTGCTGGACTGGGCGGAGGCCCACAAAGGCAGCAAGAAGTACGTGGCCTTTGCCGACAAGTGCTGGCCCGCCTTCCCCTCCCAGTTCGGGTTTGAGCCCTGCTATGTCAACAGCCGCCTGGCCAGCCGGGGCATCCCCGTCTCCTGCGAGGTGGATATCTACGGCGCCCTCAGCGAGTACATCGGCATGTGCGTCTCCGGCGACACCGTCACCCTGCTGGACATCAATAACTCCGTCCCCCAGTACATCTACGATGAGGACATCAAGGGCAGGTATGACTACAAGCTCACCGACACCTTTATGGGCTTCCACTGCGGCAACACCCCGGAGTGCAAGCTCTGCGACCGCCGGGCCGTGAAGTATCAGCTGATTCAGCACCGCCTGCTGGAGCCCCAGGGCAGCGAGCCGGACTTCACCCGGGGCACCCTGGAGGGCGATATCGCCGCCAGCCCCATCACTTTCTATCGCCTCCAGTGCGACAGCGAGGGCGTGCTCCGCAGCTACATCGCCCAGGGCGAGATTCTGGACGTGCCCACCCGCTCCTTCGGCGGCATCGGCATCTTCGCCATCCCGGAGATGGGCCGGTTCTACCGCCATGTGCTGATTCAGAAGCGCTATCCCCACCACGGGGCGGTGGCCTTCGACCATGTGGGAAAGCTGCTGTTCGAGGTGTTCAAGTTCCTGGGCGTGGAGGATATCGCCTATAACCAGCCCAAGGGCCTGCCCTATCCCACGGAGAATCCCTTCGCGTAAGGCGCGGACCAGGTAAGATCTGACAAAACCCGCCCTCCCCGCCGCGAAACTGCGGCGGGGAGGGCGGGCTGCGTCCCTGAGACAGGGAAGGGTGGAGGAACTGCGTGTTGCCCGGTCGGGAAACCACGTATTTTCTATAAGGAGAAAGCGTCGTCCGGGCACCGGAAACCGCAGGCATAACGCCGAGGCCGTCGGCCTCCGTTCCTTCCATTGACAAACCACTATTTACAATTCGTTTACGATTCAAATATTGACCTTTCCTCCGGAATGCACTATCATAATGTCATTGAATCCCTCTGTCTGATAGAGGAAAGGAGATTTCCAACCATGCGTAACTTTTTGGATAAGATCAGTTCTGCGTTGCACAAATTTATGTATGGCCGCTATGGTTCTGACCAGCTCAACCTGTGCCTGATGGTGATTTGCCTGGTGATGTGGCTGCTGAGCGCACTGATTCCGGTGACGGTGGTGCAGTCCATTCTGGGCATCCTGAGCTATGCGGCTATTATCTATGCTATTTTCCGTATGATGAGCCGGAACTATGACAGCCGCCGGAAGGAGAATGACTGGTTCCTGGAAAAGACCGGCCCCATCACCAGGGCCTTCAAGCGGATGCGCCGCCAGATCGGCGATAAGGATTATAAGTACTTCAAGTGCCCCAGCTGCGGCCAGACCCTCCGGGTGCCCAAGGGCAAGGGGAAGATTCAGGTGACGTGCCGGAACTGCGGCACCAGCTTCCAGCAGAAAACTTAAGGAACAACCGGCTCCGGAGGCGGATTTCCCTCCGGAGCCGGTTTCTTTTTTTGGGGTGGACACGGAAATCAATTTTGAAATCCGTTTCGCATGGGAACCCCTCCACCGGCTGCCGCCGGTCCCCCTCCCCCGACCGGGGGGGGCAAGAAAACTGTGGGAATCACCACGTCATTGGCGCCCCTGAAAGGGGAGCTGTCGGCGTAGCCGACTGAGGGGTTTCTTTTTCAGGACGGGCACGGAAATCAATTTTGAGAAAGGATTCGCAGGAGGTTTTGGGGTTGCAGGAG
>JAJQCJ010000147.1 GCA_021202775.1 Clostridiales bacterium
TCTCCTGCAACCCCAAAACCTCCTGCGAATCCTTTCTCAAAATTGATTTCCGTGACAGCACCTGGAGCATACGTTCCCGGTGCTGTGTTCAATTCTGGGCCAAAAATCAACGGCCACAGCGGCGTTTACGGGTGGCCAAGGGCCGCCCCTGCTAACAGCTAACAGCTGACAGCCGAAGTCCGGCGAAGTGCGTCGCGCAGGGGCAAACCCCGTCGCAGAGGCGGGGCGGATGTCTAATAGCATCGGACGAAAGTTGCAAAAATTGGAAATAACCCGTTGATATATGGTGGAAATGGTGCTAAATTATTCCTGTTGGCGGCAACGGCGCAGGCCGCAGGCCGCCGGAGTTCACAGGAAAAGGAGCGGTTATTTTTGGATAGGATGCATATTTTGATCGCCGACGCCGACGAGGCGTTTCGCACGGCGCTGGCCGACCTGCTGCGGAGGGAGCAGGATATGGAGGTCATCCTCCAGACGGGGAACGGAGAGGAGGCGTGGGACTGCCTGCTCCGTCAGCCGGTGGACGTCCTGCTGACGGACACGGTGCTGGCCCGTGTGGACGGCATGGAGCTGCTGAACCGCATCGCCCGCAGCGAGAAGAAGAAGCCCGTCATTCTGGTGCTGTCCGGCTTTCTCCGGGGCAATGTGGTGCGGCAGGCGGCCAGCCTTGGGGCGGACTACTTCATGATGAAGCCCTGCCGTCCGGCGGCGGTGCTGGAGCGGGTGCGGCAGATTCTGGACCAGGCCCCGGAGGAGGCCAGGGACGCACCGGGACTGGAGGCCCAGGTCACCGCCATCATCCACGAGATCGGGGTACCCGCCCACATCAAGGGGTACCAGTACCTGCGGGAGGCCATCCTCATTACGGTGCAGGATATGGACGTCATCAACGCGGTGACGAAGGTGCTCTACCCGGAGGTGGCCCGGCGGTACGGCACCACCGCCAGCCGGGTGGAGCGGGCCATCCGCCACGCCATCGAGGTGGCCTGGGACCGGGGGGACATTGAGACCCTGCAAAAGTACTTCGGATACACCGTCTCCAACGCCAAGGGGAAGCCCACCAACAGCGAGTTCATCGCCATGATCGCCGACCGGCTCCAGCTCCAGCAGCGGAGCAACGGGTGAGGGGCCGGAAATGGGAAACTCAAGTTTGCACTGGAACCCCTCCACCGGCTAGCGCCGGTCCCCCTCCCCTTTCAGGGGAGGAAAAAGGTTGTTGTAACCGCTACGTCATTGGCTCCCCTGAAAGGGGAGCTGTCAGCGAAGCTGACTGAGGGGCGGGAAATCTGTACAGTTCTATAGTGCACGTTTTCACCCTGAACAGCCTTCGAGTGCCCGATACCCCTGTAGGGGCGGCCCCTGGCCGCCCGGGGTAAGCAGGTGGTTTTCGCGGGCGGCCAAGGGCCGCCCCTACACACACGGCTGCAAAAATCAGAACTGCTCCCCTTGCCGAAAATGGGAAACCCATTGGCAGGTCATGTGCCTGCCAATGGGTGAGGCCCATCAAAGTTTAGGGGTACGGTAGGTGATCTGATGGCGGGAGGGGCCGTTGGAGACCAGGGTGATGGGGGCCTGAATCCGTTCCTCCAGGAAGTCCACATAGGCCTTCGCGTTGGCCGGCAGGGCGTCATAGTCCTGAATGGCGGAGATGTCGGTTTTCCAGCCGGGCAGGGTGGTAAAGACAGGTTTTGCCCGCTCCAGTTTGGTGGGGACGGGGAAGTCCTCGGTGACCTGACCGTCGATCTCATAGCCGGTGCAAACCGGAATCTCGTCCAGATAGCTGAGCACGTCCAGGCAGGTCAGGGCCACCTGAGTCGCCCCCTGCACCATGCAGCCGTACCGGGTGGCCACGGCGTCGAACCAGCCCACCCGGCGGGGACGGCCTGTGGTGGCGCCGAACTCGCCCTTGTCGCCGCCCCGGCGGCGCAGCTCGTCCCCGGCCTCCCCCAGCAGCTCGCTGACGAAGGGTTCCGTCTTGGCCCCCACGCAGGAGGAGTAGGCTTTTGTGACGGCGATGACGTCTTTAATGGCAGTGGGCGGCACGCAGGCCCCCACCGCGCCGAAGCCGGCCAGGGTGTGGCTGGAGGTGGTCATGGGGTAGATGCCCAGGTCGGGGTCCTTCATGGAGCCCAGCTGGCCCTCCAGCAGGATGGTCTTGCCGGCCTTCTCCGCCTGGTGGACAAACCGGACGGCGTCCCCCACATAGGGGCGCAGCGCCTCCCGGTAGCCCAGCAGCTCGTCGTACAGGGCCTGAACGTCCAGCTCCGGCTTGTGGTACATATAGCGGAACAGGATGTTCTTCCGCTCCACCGCGTCGGTGAGCCGCCGCCGCAGCCGTTCGTCGTCGTACAGGTCGCAGACCTGGATGCCGGTTTTCGCGTATTTATCGGAATAGAAGGGGGCGATGCCGCTCTTGGTGGAGCCGAAGGCCCTGCCCCCCAGCCGTTCCTCCTCGTAGGTGTCCTGCAGGACGTGGTAGGGCATCAAAATCTGCGCACGCTCGGAAATGAGCAGGTTGGGCGCAGGAACCCCCCGCCCGGTGATGTCCTCCAGCTCCGCGATGAGGCGCTTGATGTCCAGCGCCACCCCGTTGCCGATGACGTTGGTGACGTGGGGGTAAAAGGTGCCGGAGGGCAGGATGTGCAGGGCGAATCTGCCGTAGTCATTGATGATGGTGTGCCCCGCGTTGGCGCCGCCCTGAAAACGGATGATAACATCGGACGTTTCGGCGAGCATATCGGTGATTTTTCCCTTGCCCTCGTCGCCCCAGTTGGCGCCTACGATTGCTTTAACCATGATGTTTTCTCCTTTTTGCCCCGGCAGCGGGTGCCGAAGCAGCGTGATATGTGCGAAGAACGCTGCCCGGAGCCGTAAAGCGACCACGGGCAAGTTTATTATACGGGTTTCCCGGCGTAATTGCAAGGAGAAAAACGGGCTGGACGGACAAAAACCGGTGAGTGGGGGGAATAGAAGCTGTTAGCTGTTAGTGGATAGAAGCTGTTAGCTGTTAGTAGCGGCGGCTGGAATCGCCGGGTTTTCCCTCATCCAGTAGGGGCGATTTGTGCGCCCGGCCGGCTTTCCCACCTTAGAAAAGGCAGTTGAAAGGAAACAGGTTTTGCACACCCCTACGTAATTTGCGCCCCTGAAAGGGGAGGGAGCGCAGCGGAAATGCCGCTTGACGGCCGAGCTGGCTGGCCGCAAGGCCGGACTGGGGGTGCGGGGAAGGTATTCCCCGAAAACAGACGTGAGCGGTCAGACAAACGGGGGATGCGGTTTTTCGCTGCGCCACTAACAGCTAACAGCTAAAAGCTAACAGCTCCTATCCACCCCTCCGGCAGATGCCAGCCCTCCGCTCCGGAAAGAATTTTCCCCCGGCTGTCCTCTACCTGCCAGGCCACCTCCAGGGTGTCCCCCGCCTGCCGCACCTGGGCGGAGAGGCTCCACTGCCAGGAGGAGAACCAGCGGGAGCGGCTGCGGGCGGCGGCCCGCTCTGCCCCGGCCTGCCGGGCCAGCCGGGCGGCCCTGCGGCGGAAGCGGGCCTCCATGTGCCGGTAAAACCGGTTCAGGCGGCTCCGGGCCTGCGCCGTTCCGCCGGAGAAGATGGGCAGGGCGGCACAGGCCGTCAGCACGGCCTCGCCGTCCTCCTGAAAGGTCTTTTCCCAAGAGGTCATGACAAAGGTGAGGGGGGACTCCGGGGGCTGCTTCATGGGATACCTCCATGCGCCGGGGCGCTGCCGTCAGGTGGATGGGGACGGATACCGTACATCCTATGCGGCGGCAGGGAAACCGGTGCCCGTCGGGCGGCGCGGCGGCGGCACTTCCAGTGGCCGGAAACGATTGGACCCGCCGGGGCGACGCCAGTTGACAACGTAAAGGTTCCTTGAAAAAATGTAAATTAGCCCTTGACAAAGGGAGAACGATGTGCTATTATAATCAGGCACTTGAGAGTGTGACACGTCGGAGTGGCGGAATTGGCAGACGCAGCAGACTTAAAATCTGCCGTGAGAAATCACGTGCCGGTTCGATCCCGGTCTCCGGCACCAGATTCACAGCATTCATATCGCGGGGTAGAGCAGTTGGTAGCTCGTCGGGCTCATAACCCGGAGGTCGGAGGTTCAAGTCCTCCCCCCGCAACCATAAAACACTCGGTTTTCTCAGGAAAGCCGGGTGTTTTTCTAACTTTCTGACCATATTCCATTCTGCCGAAGGGCTGAAAGTTCAAGCGGCCGCAGTTTCCCCTCCTGAGCTGCCTTCTTTCCCTTATTTCCTGACAGAGTAATTTTACGGCGTCCCAAAATGTGCCGGCGGCACCATTTTTACCCGGAAACCGATGCCGGCCATGCCGGCGGGGGTCGCTGACCGGGGAGAATACCGGAAAGGGTGAGCCGGCGGCGCGGTTCCGGTCCGCCGGGAGGGTAAGAACCTGTTTCCCTCTGCACACACGGCTGCCAAAGGCGGAGCCGTCAAGCGCCTCGTCTAAGGAAAGTGATCCCCTTCGGTCGTCAAGCCCCTCCCGGCGCATAGAATGGTACCAGCAAGGAGGCGATGGATGATGATCAGGTTGGAACTGACGGTGGAGCAGGTGGATTACGGCGCGCTGATTGAGCGGTTCCTCCCCGTCCTCCGCGGCAGCGGCCATCCTCTGGGGGCCATGCCGGTGGAGATGGTGAAACGCTGGGCAGCGGCCCTGCCCACGGAGCGGAAGGAGCAGCTGGTGGCGGAGCTGCTGAACGCCAACCGGGAGGCGCTGCTGGCGGCGGCCTCCGCCGCCCTCAGCGGGCAGGGCATTCCCCTGCGGCTGGGCGACGGGCGGGCCGGCGTTGTAAAATAACGGCGGGGCCGGGAACTTAAGGAACCTCTGAATCAATGGACGAGAGCGGATTGCGAGGAAATTTGCGTCTGCGACTCGCAAGGCCTGCGGCCATTGCTCTACAGCAAGCT
>JAJQCJ010000129.1 GCA_021202775.1 Clostridiales bacterium
TGCAGAAGCGGGTGAAGGAATCCCGGGAGTATCGGGAGATGCACACGCCGGAGGAAGTGCCGTTTTGAAGCTGATTCCGCTGGCAAGCTCCTCCGCCGGGAACGCCTACCTGGCGGAGGACGGAACGACCACGCTGCTGCTGGAATGCGGCCTGCCCTGGAAGCGGCTGTGCCGGCTGATGGGGGCGGTTGGGGTGACTCCTGACCGCCTCAGCGGGTGCCTCATCACCCACGAACACGGCGACCACGCGAAGGGCTGGCAGGACGTGGAGAAAAGCGGCATCCCCCTCTGCTGCACCGAGGGGACGGCGGCGGCCCTGGGGATGGAACACTATCAGGAGCTGCCCATTGACCCCCGGCAGCGGGTGGGGACGGCGGTGACCGTCGGCACCGTGGAGGCTCTGGCCTTCCGCACCGACCACGACGCAAGGGAACCGGCGGGGTTCCTCCTCCGCTCCCGGGCGGACGGGGAAAAGCTGGTGTTTGCCACCGACACGGCCACCCTGCGCTATCGCTTCCACGGCGTCGCCATTTACGCCCTGGAGGCCAATTATGACCGGGACACCCTGGAGACCGGTAACGCCCCGGAGCGGGTGCAGGAGCGGATCCGCCGTTCCCACATGGAAATCGGGAACCTGTGCGCCTTCCTGTCCCGGCAGGACCTGACAGGCTGCCGGGAAATCTGGCTGCTCCACCTGTCCGACAGCGGCAGCAGCGAGGGGTACTTCGTGGAGCGGGTGCGGCAGACGGTTGGGCCGGGCATCACGGTGCAGGCCGCGCCCAAAGCGGCGGACGGGAAAGGAGGAAAAAAGCATGGCTGAACTTTTGAAACGCTGCCCCTTCTGCGGCAGCGAGGCATATATCGCATTTGAAAACAACGGATTACTGCCGCCCACCATCTATGTGGAGTGCAGGGAGTGCGGGTGCCGCTCCCCGGACTTTGAGCCGACGGAGCGGAGTAATACTCTGAGCGACATCGGCGAAGCCGTCTCCTGGGCGGTGAGGGGCTGGAACCTGAGAGCGGGTGATTCTGACGGGTAACAGGATCATCAAGGAGAGCATCTGTGAAAGCCGGGGCCTATCTGAGTGCTCCTTCTTCGCCCAGGACCTATATAAACGGCTCATCACATATGCTGACGATTATGGGCGATTTAACGCAGACCCGCAAATCATGCTGGCCCGATTGTATCCGCGAGAGCTTGACATAGTTACACAGAAAGATGTCAACGATGCACTCTGTGAGCTGGTTGGCGTTGGCAAAATTCAATTCTACACATCAACAGCAAGACGCGGCGTTTATGGCTGCTTTCCAAACTGGAAAGACCACCAACGCCTGAGAGAAAGCAAGACAAAGTGCCCAGACCCTGATGATACGACCGTCAACGACTGGTATTTACAACGCTTCATCTCGATTGACAAGAGGATTGAAATCATTGAAAGAGACGGCTTCAAGTGCCAAATCTGCAAGAAATTCATTACCTCCGACAGAGATGCGAAACGATTGGTAAAACACGGTGCCGGGATGTATCACATTGATCACATTGTCCCCGTCGGCCAGGGCGGGAGGGCTACATTGGAAAATCTCAGGCTGACGTGCCCGGATTGCAACCTGTCAAGGAAAAAGCGCTTTACCTTCCAGGAGATTTTAGATTTTGCGGCGAATCGCGGCAAGTTGCCGCAAGGTGCGGCGAATCGCGGCAAGTTTCGGCCTGAATCAGAATCCGAATCAGAATCCGAATCCGAATCCGAAATCAATCCATCTATCCCCCAACCCCCTTCCTTGCCCGCTGAGGCACAGGAGGGGCAGCGCTGGGATGGATGGATGGACAGAGCGAAAGCGACGGAATATTTTTCGGAGCGGTTCGACCTCCTCCACGCCGGGGAGCGCTACGGTGAACACGCCGAAGCGGTGAAGGGGATGGCTGCGCTGCTGGCCGAAGTGATCTCCGACCCTGCCCCCAGGGTGAAGGTCGGCAGTCAGTCCGTCCCGAAGGGCCGGTTTTTGCAGCTGACCGCAGACCATGCGGCCTATGTGGCGGAAAGTGTGGCGGCCCAGACCGGGAAGATTCGCAACCCTCGCAGCTACCTGCTGACGGCCCTGTACCGCGCCCCGGAGACCGTCTCTGCCCGCAGCCGGGGGAAGCAGGCCACAGGCAAAAAGACGGCGGAGCAGAAGGCCCGTGATGCGGAGCAGTCCGCGCAGCAGACGGCGTGGATTCAGGACTTTCTGGCGGACTTCGGGAAGGGGGCGACAGAGGATGGCTGAACAGGCTGAGATCGTCTGCGCCCTGGAACGGGGCAAGGTCAGCCTCTGTCACCCGCCCGCCGACTGCGAGGAGTGCCGCCGCTGCGGCTGGGAGGAAACCGAGGCCCTGCGGCGGAAGGCGGCCATTCGGGCGGTCTGGGAGAAGCCGTACATGGAGACAGGGGAGTATTGTCTGAAACTCAGGAAGGAGCGAAAACATGATTAGCTTTCTGTTGGGCCTGCTGCTGGGCGGGGCCGTGGGGGTGGTGGTCGCTGCCCTGTGCGCGGCGGCGAAGGACGGGGAGGACGTCCCGGCGGCGAAAGGCGGGGCGGATTACAAACGCCTGTATGAAAGGCTGATGGCCCTCCCCAACTGCAACGACTGCGCCGGCGCAAAAGACTGCCCCTGCCGCCCTGAATGGGGCGGGACAGTGCGGGTCAACTGCCCGCTGCACACCACCGCAGCCGCCGCAGCCACGGCGGGCGTTGACTTCTGGCGGGAGCTGCTGCCCGATCTCCGGGCGGCGTGTGGGCCTGCGGCCTATCCCTTCCTGTCCAGCGGGGCCCTGTGCGCGGGCACGCTGCACGGGGATGTTCTGACGGTGCAGGTGAAGGACGCGTTCAGCTGCCGGATGGTGAACAAGCCCAGAGTGCTGGAGGGCATCACCACGGCGGCCACGGCAAAGGCCGGGAGGCCCATCCAGGTGCTGCTGCTGCACGCGATGGGGCCGGAGGATGCATGAAAAAAGCGCCGCAGGGGGGCAGAGTATGACCATCAAAGAGCTCTCCCAGCTCTACTGGCTGAACCGGGAGATCGAGCTGGACACCCAGCGGCTGGAGGAGCTGCAACGCAGCGCGGAGGCGCCCCGCTCCCCCCAGTCTCACCGGGCTGCCGGGTGGCGGGGACAACTCCAGCGCGCTGGAGCGGGTGGCGGCGGAGATCGTGGACCTGCAGGCCGTCATTGACGCCAAGCACCTCCAGCGCATCCACGAGCGCAGCCGGCTGGAACGGTACATCGCGGACATCGACGACAGCCTGACCCGAATGATCTTCCGGCTGCGGTTCGTGAACGGGCTGAGCTGGCGGCAGGTGGCGGCCAGCGTCGGCGGGGGGCATACCGAGGACGGGGTGCGCATGCGTGTCAAACGGTATTTGGAACAGGAAAAGTAAACTTGTCCGTTTTGTCCGCTTTCCCCATGCTACAATGGCATTGTGGAAAACCGGGTGCAAAAGCGTCCGGCGTCCATCGTTCCTATGGCCTCCTTGTATATATGCCCTGCGGCGTAAAATGGGCAGCACAATGCGGCACAGAGTACTGCGTGTCCCCAGTGCAATTCTGGTTACCGATTTGTAGCTAACAGCTCAATCATGCCGGTGTCCGCTGCGGGTTTTGTCCATTCTCCCCGCATATGGCGGCGCACGAGCCGCCCACCGGCACTCTATTTCTCCTTTCTTTCGGCAGGGCCGCTCCAATCGGGGCGGCTTTGCCATGTTCCCAAAGGTGGTGAGGTCCGTTGTGGATTGGACAAAAATCAAAACCGAATATATTACGACAAATATCTCCCAGCGGGCGCTTGCAGCCAAATATGGAGTGTCAAAATCCACACTTGCCAAACGTTCCAGCGAGGAACAATGGGTAGCACTGCGGGAAGAATGCCGGGGCAAAATCGAGGCAAAATCGGAGCAAAAATCCGCCGAAAAAATTATTGACGCCGTTTCGGATACCGCCGCGATAAAGGCACGGCTGGAACGGACGTTTTGGAACCTGATCGAACAGGCGGCGTCAGAACTGACACTGGCCGGAACTGTTGACCCGGCCGATCTTCGCCGGGTAGTTCAGTGCTATGTGGATATGCGCAACTTGCCTGCAGATGTGCAGAGCAACGAGGAACAGCATAACGCACTGATGGCAGCATTGCGGGAGGCAGCAAAGCGTGAAGATTGAAAAGCTGTCAGAGAAGCAATTCCAAATTTTCGCATTCGCTGTATCAGATGTCCCGTTTTTGATTTGTGACGGGGCGGTGCGTTCCGGGAAAACGGTTTGCATGGCTTCCGCCTTTGTTATGTGGGCCATGGACCAGTTTGACCGGCATAATTTTGCGATTTGCGGAAAAACAGTTGCCAATGCGGAGAGAAACGTCCTTGCGCCGCTGCTAACAGTGGAAAATCTTCCGTACAGAATGCGTTACAACCGGGCGGAGCGGAAAATGATCTGCCGCTGCGGCCGCCGGGAGAATTATTTTTACCTGTTTGGCGGAAAAGACGAATCCTCCTACACCCTGATTCAGGGCATTACGCTTGCCGGGGTCCTGCTGGATGAGGTTGCATTGATGCCTCGCTCCTTCGTGGATCAGGCCCTGGCCCGAACGCTGACGTTCTACAACGCGAAGATTTGGTTTAATTGCAACCCGGAATCACAAATGCACTGGTTCAATCAGGATTGGATCATTCCCACAGATGCGGGGGAACGCAACGCGAAACATTTGCATTTTTTGATGTCCGACAATCCCACACTGGGGCCGGCGGAATTAAAAAAAGCAGAGAGCATGTTTACCGGCGTATTTTATCAGCGCTATATCCTTGGCCTTTGGGCCGCCGCTGAGGGGCTGGTCTACGATATGTTTTCTGAACAGCGGAACGTGGCGGACGCCCTGCCGGAGCTGGCCG
>JAJQCJ010000001.1:0-2503 GCA_021202775.1 Clostridiales bacterium
CTATGCTGGCGAGGGTCACTGGCCGAGGAGGATACCGTAAATGGTCAGCAGGCGGCAGTCAAGGCCCCGCTTCCTTGGCAAGGGTAGGGAGCGCAGCGGAAATGCCGCTTGACGGCGAAGGCCGGACAAATCCTTTACAGCGAACGTTATCTAAGGAAAACAATTTTCTTAAGCTGATAACATTTCCCTAAACAGGGCATCCGCCCCCTCACCGGCAGATGGACCGGATCAGCCGCTTCATTTCATCCTTATCGGTGACCCGTCGGCTGCGCTCGATGAGTTCGTTCTGCTCCGCCCGGGGCAGCCGCCCGAAGGCGGCCAGGGCCTCCTCATCCACGGCCAGGTTCATGGAAAAGCCCAACGGCATTTCGTGAAGGGGCGGTTCCATTCCGTCACCCCCTGACCAGGCAGAGAATCAGCCCGTAAATCACGCTGCTGCCAATGCCGAACACCAGCACCGGCCCGGCGATCTGGAACATCTTCGCCGCCATGCCGGTGACGAAGCCCTCACTTTTGAACTCCATGGCCGGGGAGACGATGGAGTTGGCGAAGCCGGTGACGGGCACCAGGGTACCCGCTCCGGCGTGCTTGGCCAGGCGGTCATACACCTTCAGGCCGGTGAACAGCGCCGCCAGAAAAATCAGCGAGATGGAGGTTGCTGTGCCCGCATTCTCCCGGCTCAGCCCGAAATGGGCGTACATCATCTGGAGGGCCTGGCCCACGCAGCAGATGCCGCCCCCCATGCAGAAGGCCCACACCAGGTCTTTCCCCAGGGCGGACGGGGGCGACAGGCGGTTTACCAGCTCGCCATATTCCTGATTGGTCATAGAAATTCCTCCGTATCCTTCAGATAGGGGGAGTATGGGCGGTTTTTCAGAAAAATATACGCACCGTCCAGCTTGCCACCACAAAGCCGGTCAGGTCGGCGCACAGGGCGGCGGGGATGGCGTAGCGGGTTTTCCGAATCCCGGCGGAGCCGAAGTAGACCGCCACGGTGTAGAAGGTGGTCTCGGTGCTGCCCATCATCACCGCCGCCGTCCGGCCGAGTTGGGAGTCGGGGCCGTAGGCGGTGATCAGCTCCGCCCCCACCCCCAGGGCTCCGCTGCCGCTGACGGGCCGCAGCAGCACCAGGGCCACCGTCTCCGCCGGGATGCCCAGCAGATTCAGCAGGGGGCCCAGGGCCTCCGCCGCCAGGTCGAAGGCGCCGGAGGCCCGGAGCATATAGATGGCGGTCATCAGCCCCACCAGCGGCGGCACGACGCGGAGCAGCACCTTCAGCCCCTCCATGGCCCCCTCCCCCAGGGCGCCGTAGACATCCACCCCCTTCACAAGGCCGGCCACCGCCGCGGCCAGCAGGATGCCGGGCACCAGCAGGGCCGTCAGCAGCGTCATGGGTTCCTCCTTCCCGCCCATCGGAACAGCTTCGCCGCGGCGATCCCCACGCACAGGGCCGCCAGGGAGGTCAGCCAGACGCAGGGCAGGATGTCAAAGGGGGTCTCGCACCCGGCGGCGCTCCGCACTGCCGCGACGGTGGTGGGAATCAGCTGGATGGAGGCGGTGTTGCACACCACGAAGAGGCACAGGCCGTCAGAGGCCACGCCGGGGCTGCCCCGGGCCATCCGCTGGGCCGCCTGAATCCCCAGCGGGGTGGCGGCGTTGCCCAGCCCCAGCAGGTTGGCAGAGACGTTGGCGGAGATCAGCTCCATCGTCTCCCTGTCCTCCCTTGCCTCCGGGAACAGCCGCCCCAACACCGGCCGCAGCAGCCTTTGCAGCCCCTCCAGCATCCCGCACCGGCGCATGACCTCCATCACCCCCATCCACAGGCACAGCATCCCCGCCATGGAGAGGCACAGCTCCACGGCGGCCTGGGCCCCCTCCGCCGCCGCCGCGGAAACCGCCCCCAGAGAGCCGGTGGCCCCGCCGCACAGGAGGCTGAGGGCCACCATCGCCGTCCAAAGTACCGTCATTGCCATCTTGTCATCACCCGCTTCACCCTATGTCCCGGCGGCTGGAAACATGCCCTGCGCGCTGCAACTTTTTTCAGAACATCAAACGATATTTCGCGATTTTCCTTGACTTTTCGTGTGGAATCAGGTACAATACAACTAGCAATATTACAAGAAAATTCTTGATGAATGGAGGGGGAAGCATGAAATCAACAGGTATTGTGCGCAAGGTGGATGAATTGGGCCGAATCGTGCTGCCAATCGAACTGCGTAGAACGTTAGATATTGCGGAACGGGATGCGCTGGAGATTTATGTAGATGGCGCTTCAATCGTACTGCGGAAATATCTGCCGTCCTGCCTCTTTTGTGACAGTTCGGAGAACGTAGTCACGTTTGAAGGGAAGACGATTTGCCGGGCTTGCCTGGAAAAGCTGAAGCACCTTTGAACCGCCCATTCGGAAGAATCATGCCGCTTGCCGCAGCGCCGGAGCCTCAGAGAGGCACCCCCCCGGCCATATGAAGAGGACGACCGTTTGACCAGTGGAATTTAAAAAAAA
>JAJQCJ010000001.1:2513-4900 GCA_021202775.1 Clostridiales bacterium
CGTTGTTAATACTATAATGTTTTTGCGGGGTTTCCCTGTAAAAGCTTAACCACTTTTTACCCGCCATTTCGTAATAATCATGCCGTTTGCCGCAGGGCCGGAGCCTCAGAGAGGCCCCGGCGCTGCGTTCTGCTCTGGACGAGCTTTGGACAGCAAAAAGCGGAGGGCCTCCTGTTGGGAGGCCCTCCGTCCTGTCACAGGCCGCTGCCGGCCCGCTGCATATGAGGAGAGGAAACCTTACTTCTTCGCCTTGCCCTCGCCCCAGCCGGGTGCGAAGATGGTGTTGTCCACGGCGAAGATGATGACCATAGCCACGCCGCCGGTGACAATGGTGGTGACGATGCTCTGGACGGTGTTGCGCAGGGCATCGTTGGCGATCAGGGCGATGACCACAGGGTTCCAGACGCAGGTGAACAGGTTCATCACCAGGAACACGGCGATGGTGGCCAGCAGGTGCATCCCGATCTGGGGGGCCAGGGGGCCGTGGCTCTTAAAGGTCACGTTGCGCTGGAGGGGGAAGTTGACGCACTCGCCCAGGAAGATGGTGGTCAGGTTGGCCAGGGTGTAGGCCAGGCCGCCGCTGGCCAGGGAGTTGCCGATGATGGCCAGGTTGAAGTCAACCCCCAGCACGGTCACGGGGATGTTGGGCCAGAGCCATTCGGCGTCGCCCACGATGCCCTCGTAGAAGGATGGCAGGAACATCAGCAGCAGCATCTTCAGGAAGGTTACCACATAGCTGAAGATGACGAACAGCCCGCCCTTGCGAATCCACTCGCCGGCCTTGGGGTGCTTCTCACAAAAGCCGTTCCAGAAGCCCATCAGTTTGTCTTTCATAGATCATTTCTCCTTTCAAATCAGTGCATATTGTCTGCCTTCTTCTTGATGCTCAGCTGGCGGAAGAATCCGGCGATGATCTTGCCGAGGCCCTTGAAGAATGCGATGGCGTGGCCGTTGACGATGGTCAGGATGCCCTCACACATGGACTGGGAGCACATGCCGCCTGCCATCTTGCCGATGGCGCGGAAAGGCATATTGTAGATGAAGGTGATGTTCAGGTCGGGCTGGCCCTTCTCGATGCTCTTGTTCAGCATGGAGGTCAGAATCTTGTAGACAAGGCGGGCCTTCAGGCTCTTGGCGTAGTACAGCTGGCAGATGGCGTCGTTCATCTGCAGGGTGCCGCTCCAGTGTCCGTCGGGGATGGGGTGACCCAGCAGGGCTTCGAACTCCTGGTCGGAGACCTTGGTGATCTTGCCGGAGGCGTAGCTGGGCAGCTTGCTCATGTCATAGGGCAGCTCCGCGTCGGTGCCCTTGACGGTGACGGTGCCGCTGAGCTTGATGTCGGCCACGCTGGCGCCGATGAGGATGTCATACTTGCCGGACTCCACCTCGAACCGGTTGGTCTTGACGTTGAAGTAACGGAACGCCTTATCGTCCAGGGTGATGGTGACGGTCTTGCTCTCCCCGGCCTTCAGGAACACCTTCTGGAAGCCCTTCAGCTCCTTGACAGGGCGGAACACGCCCTTGCACTTGGCGCTGACGTACAGCTGGGCCACCTCTGCGCCGTCCCGGTCGCCGGTGTTGGTCAGGGTGAAGGTGGCCTCCTTGTCGGAGACGGTCAGGTTGCTGTAGGCAAACGTGGTATAGCTCAGGCCGTAGCCGAAGGGGAAGAGGACAGGGACGCCCGCCGTTTCAAAGTAACGGTAGCCCACATACAGGCCCTCACGATACTCCACGGAACGCTCCTTGGCGGGGAAGTAGGGGGCGGAGGGGGTGTCGGAATACTCCATAGGATAGCTCTCGGACAGCTTGCCGGAGGGGTTCACCTCGCCCATGATGGCCTTCAGCACGGCGGCCGCACCGGCCTGGCCGCACAGATAGCCGTGGATCAGGGCCTTGCACTCGTTCAGCCAGGGCATCTCCACGGCGGAACCGGCGCTCATCACCGCCACCACGTTGGGGTTCACCTTGCTGACGGCGTGGATCAGGCTGATCTGGCTCTGGGGCAGCCGCATATGGGACCGGTCCAGGCCCTCGGACTCGGAGATCTCGTCCAGGCCGATGTACAGCAGCACCACGTCCGCCTGCTTGGCCAGCTCCACCGCCTTCTGCTCCATGGCGGGGTCGCCTGCGCCGGTGCGGGGATAGCCGGCCTCGAAGCCAACCACGTTCAGGTCGAAGTTGCCGATGACGTCCATGGCGTGGTCCAGCTTGGTGCAGTTCACCACGGAGGAACCAGCGCCCTGATAACGGGCCTTCTGGGCGAACTCGCCAATGACGGCCACCTTGGTGCCCTTGCTCAGGGGCAGGATGTTTTCCTCATTTTTCAGCAGGACGATGGACTGCTCGCTGGCCTTCTGGGCCATGGCGTGATGGGCCTCCACGTCGAA
>JAJQCJ010000037.1 GCA_021202775.1 Clostridiales bacterium
TGAGGGTAATCCTGACGGATTTCAAGATTTTGCAACGCATTTATGGCGCAAATTTGCCGCAAGGCGCCGAAGTCCATTTGTTCAGAGGTTCCTAAAGTATCACAAAGGTAACGCCGTTGTTGTACCGCTCCAGATCCCGGTCACTGCGGAGGGCGTCGCAGCACCGGAGGGCCTGCCGGGTCTCCTCCTCGAAGATGGAGAACTTCTCTCCGGGGACGAAGCCGGTGATCTGTCCCCTGGCCTTCCGGGCGGACAGCTCCCGCCGGACGGCCACCCGAATTTTCCCGCCCGTTCCGGAGGAGCCGTAACCGTGAATCACCTTCACCGCGGCGTATCCCAGCCGTTTGCTGGTGATCAGCTCGCTGTCCAGCCGCCGGAGGGCCTGCTCCACCGTGGGCAGACCCTGTTCCAGATTCACCTGACGGAGCTGTCCTGCCACAGGGCATCCCTTCCTTCCGTTTTTCTGCTATGATAGCACAGATTCTGTGTTCTTGCAAGAAAATGCTTGCCAACCGCCCGGAATTGTGGCATAATAGGAGGGCGATGAACGTGGAGATGTATCGAAGTGGTCATAACGAGCCTGACTCGAAATCAGGTTACCCGTAAGGGTACGTGGGTTCGAATCCCACCGTCTCCGCCAGACAAACAGCTCCCAGTGGTACTGCTGGGGGCTGTTTGTTCATGTTTCGCGTATCGTATACTGCGATGCTGAAATTTATTTATACAAACAAATAAATTTTTCTTCTGGCGGTGTTTACAAAGGCCTGCAATGCTGTTACAATATAAGTGCGGAGAAGTCCGCACAAGATATAAACTACCGTTACGTGTAGTTCTGTATCGTCCCCCTCATGCCGCTTGCTTTCGGGCGACTTACAAATGCGAAAGCCTGCTTGTGATTGCCCCCTGCCGTTCGGGGACTTAGAAATAGGCGGCTTGCAAGTCCCTCTGCTTCGGCAGGGGGATTGCCCTTATGATACACAGACAGAAGGGTTCCACCATGGAAGAAACGAGTATCCGAGAATGTGGGCTGTACATTCTCAGTGAACCAGTATTTTCTGGATTTTCCCAGCGACCGCCATATGTGGAATAAACAGGAACGACGTCCGTATTTTTTCGCGGTAAAGGGGTCTAATGGCATCTATTGGCTTGTCCCCCTCAGCTCACAGGTACAAAAGTACCGCAAAAAGATGCAAAAGCATCAGAAAAGCGTTTATTGTCACATCGCAAAAGTGAAGGGCGAAGAGAAGGCCTTCCTGACCGGCAATGTCATTCCGGTGACGGAAGGATACATCATACGCCCGTTTACCGTAAATGCCTATCCCTACATCGTAGAAAACCAGGCTGATACCAGGCAAATCATCTCCAAAGTGCGCCGGTATCTGGCATTGGTACGAACAGGAAAATTAACACCGGTTGTTGATATTTTGCAAATTGAACAGGAACTTCTCGCGAGTTGTGTGGCGGGCGTTTAGCAGCCTGTGGGATAAACAAAATACCACCGTCGCCGCCAAATCACGCGGCGAACTGGCCATACGGCCTGTGCGCCTTTTCTTTGCCGGTGCAGCCTCAGGTTCCGGTGAGATACCGCCCCATCAGCTTCTCATAGACCCGCGCCAGCATCCACGGCTCGCGGACCTGTTCCCGCACTTGGGCCGGGGTCAGCCAGCGGACGCCGGTGTTCTCCCCGGGGCAGGGGCGCAGGGGCGTCCCCTCCTCTGCCTCCACCAGCCAGGTGAGGTTCAGGTGCAGGTGACAGGGGACGTACTGCCCCCGCTTCTCGTGGCCCGCCACAAAGAGCTGCTCCAGGGAGCAGGGCCGGAGGGACACCAGCCGCCCGCCGGTGACACCGGTTTCCTCCCCCAGCTCCCGCAGGGCCACGGCGGCCAGATCCGCCTCCCCGTCGGCGTGGCCCCCGATCCAGGACCAGGACTGATACAGGCTGTGGTAGACCATCAGGGTTTTCGTCCGCCGGGGGTTCACCACCCACACCGAGGCGGTGAAGTGGCCCGCCAGATTCTCCCGCAGCAGGCAGTCCGGGTTCCGGGCAGCGAAGGCCAGCATGGAGGCCCTGTCCCGTTCCTCCTGCTCATTCCAGGGGCGATAGGCTTGCAGCTGTTCCAAAAATTCCACCGTTCGTCAGCCTCCCAGCGCCTGGGCGATCTCCCGCTCCACCTCCTGCACCTCGTCCCACAGGGTACGGGCGGAGATGCGGAGGGAGCCGTGGCCCAGAATGATGACCTGCTCCAGCCCGTCCGACGTGGCCACCCGCACCCGATGGTGTTTACTCAGGTCTAAGGTGGCCTTTTCAATGTACATATCCGCCGTCTCTGCCTCTTTCGTGTAGACCACGTGGATATTCCGGTACCGCTCCACCGAGCCGACGCCCCCCTTCACCTTGTAGGCGTCAAAGACCACGATGACCTCGCACCGGCGCATCCCCCGATAGTTGCAGAGGATGTCCAGCAGCCTGTCCCTTGCGGCGGACAGGTTCTCCCGCGCCAGAGCCTTTAGCTCGTCCCAGGCGAAGATGATGTTGTAGCCGTCCACCAGCAGGTACTCCGTCTGGATGGGCTGCTCCTTCAGCTTCACCGGCTTGTTTTGGCGCTCCTCCGTGTGGATGCGGGCCTGGGATTCAAAGGCCCGCCGCTGTTTCACCGGGCCGTAGGTCTGGGCGAAGATGGCCTCCAGCTCTTTATCCATCACCTGTGCGGCCCGGAACCGTCTGGCCCGCTCCTCTATGGGGGCGGCCTCCTCCTCCGGCTCCGGCTGCTCCGGCTGCCAGGGGGGCAGGTGCATATACTCCGGCACCTGCCGCCAGTTCACCACGAAGCCCGCGCCGTGGGCGCAGAACACGGAGTCCGGCGTGTTGGCAAGGTCGGCCTCCGGCTGGTATCCCAACCCCGCGATGACCTCCTCCGGGTTGTGACAGGGCTGATACCCCGACACGGTGGCGCTCAGCCGTCCCCGGCCCCCGGTGTAGGCGGCCAACTCCGTCTGATACCCCCGCAGGGTGGACACCGGCCCGCTGCCGGTGAGCACCGCCGTTTCCTGCCCCGTCTCCTGAATCTGGCAGGAACCGAAGCGCTGCTCCAGGTCGGTCATGGCCCGGCCCACCTGCTCCAACGGCAGCTCCAGCCGGAGGTCATACCAGGGCTCCAGCAGCAGGCTCTCCGCCTGCATCAGCCCTTGGCGGACGGCCCGATAGGTGGCCTGGCGGAAGTCCCCGCCCTCGGTGTGCTTCTCATGGGCCCGGCCGGTGAGCAGGGTGATTCTCATGTCTGTGATGGGGGAGCCGGTCAGCACCCCCAAATGCTCCTTCTCCTCCAGATGGGTCAAAATCAGCCGCTGCCAGTTCCTGTCCAGCACGTCGCCGCTGCAGGCGGTGCCGAACACCAGACCGCTGCCCCGGGCTCCCGGCTCCAGCAGGAGATGCACCTCCGCATAGTGCCGCAAAGGCTCAAAGTGGCCCACCCCTTCCACCGGGGCGGTGATGGTCTCCCGGTAGAGGATGCTCCCCTCGCTGAACTGCACCGCCAGCCCGAACCGGTCTGCAATCAGCCGCTGCAGGACCTCCAGCTGCACCTCGCCCATGAGCTGCATATGGATCTCCTGAATCTGCTCCTTCCAGACGATGTGGAGTTGGGGGTCCTCCTCCTCCAGCTCCCGGAGCTTTTGAAGGGCCTCCGGGACGTTGCACCCCTGGGGCAGCTCCACCCGGTAGGTCAGCACCGGGGTCAGGGCGGGGGGCAGACTGCGGGCCCCGCTGCCCAGCCCCTGGCCGATGAAGGTGTGGGTCAGGCCGGTGACGGCGCAGACCGTCCCCGCCGGGGCAGCCTCCGCCTGCCGGAACTTCTGGCCGGAGTAGCGGCGAATCTGGTCAACCTTCTCCGTCCAGACCTCCTCCTCCGGCACCGGGCGGCCGTTCCGGCCCAGGGTGCCCCGGTTGGTCAGGAGCTGTTTGGGCCGCAGGCACCCGCCGGTGACCTTCAGCCAGGTCAGCCGGTTCCCCCGGCCGTCCCGGGAGATTTTGTAAACCTCCGCCCCAAATTCCGGGGGCCAGGCGGCTGGCCGGGTGTACCGGGTCAGCCCCTCCAGCAGCTCCGCCACCCCGTCCAGCCGCAGCGCCGCGCCGAAGTAGCAGGGGAACACCGTCCGCTGGGCCACAGCCTGGGCGACAGCCTCATCCGTCAGGCCCCCCGTCTCCAGATACTGCTCCAAAAGGGCCTCGTCCGCCGTGGCGACGTCCTCCTCCCACTCCTGAGCGGGGGCGGAGCAGTCACAGCAGCCGTCGTCCAGCCGGCGTTTCAGCTCCGCCAGCAGCGTCTGCCTGTCGCTGCCCGGCAGGTCCATCTTGTTGACAAAGAGGAAGGTGGGGATGCCCCGCTGTTTCAGCAGCCGCCACAGGGTCTCCGTATGGCTCTGCACCCCGTCGGTGCCGCTGATGACCAGAATGGCGTAGTCCAGCACCTGGAGGGTGCGCTCCATCTCGGCGGAGAAGTCCACATGCCCCGGCGTGTCCAGCAGCGTCACCTCCAGCCCCTCCAGGGGCAAAATCGCCTGCTTGGAGAAGATGGTGATGCCCCGCTCCCGCTCCTGGGCGTCGGTGTCCAGAAAGGCGTCGCCGTGGTCCACCCGGCCCAGCTTTTTCAGGGCCCCGCCCACATACAGCATAGCTTCGGTCAGGGTGGTCTTGCCCGCGTCCACATGGGCCAGCAGGCCGACGCACAGGGGAGTTGTTCTGTTTTCTGTTGTCTGCCCGCCCATGAAACGGCCTCCCTCATTCGGCGCTATCTTCACCCGTTATGCAAGTTGTTTTTTGAGATCAGATTTTCGCTGTCAAAGAACAGCTCCACCGGTTGATGATAAAGCTCGTCAATCGCCTCGATGCCCTTCACAAAAGGCTGCACGTTGCTGCTTTTCATGCTGGTAAACTGGCGGACCATCTCATCCGTCCCTTTTTCCTTCCTGCTGTTCAGACGTTTGCCAGACTGAATGAGTGATTCATCAAGGGAAGATTTGCTGATAATCGGAATTTTTTCGACTGTTTTCCCAATCGTATCGCTGACAGATGCCAGACCGCCGAGAAACCGCGACTGCACAGCGGTTTGCATATCCGCCTCCAGCCGGTTGTAGCACTCTGTATAAAGCTCCCGATACTGATGAGAGTGATCTTCTATGCTGCTGGAAACGCTGCGTAAGTAGTCGGAGCTGAAATTTCCCAGAAGCATTACCTCAAAAAAGGACGCAAATCCATAGAGATAAACTGACAACTGATAATTTCCAAATTCATCCCGCAGCTTTTGAATCTTTTCCTGCACATTTTGAGTTCCATGAAGCGGGCTCTTTTTCGCCGTCAATCGCTGAATCTCGCCCCTGTAAAAATCAATGTCTTGAGATGCCTGCTGCCGGATGTCCTGCACCTTGCCATATGTACCGTTGATGTATGTTTTATTTTCCAGGTTGTATTTGAATTTTGCAAATTCCTCTGTCAGGTGTGCCAAACTGCCCTTTAAATCTGATTTTTTCTCTTCCTTTAGAAACGAAAGAATCTCCATCTGGTTCTCCTGAATGGCGGCCAGGTCTCGTTCCACCGACAGCATTGCCGCCGCCATGAGAAGCCCCATTGGGTTAAAGGAAGCCGACACCGCCGCTGTGCTACCATCGACCTGAACAAAACGTGCCCTTGCGGAAAACGTGTAACCGTCAGGCCCAACCAGGTTGCCCAATGTAATGCCGTTCTTCTGAACCAGCGTTCCAACCGCAGAATCAGGAATTACAATGCGATACAGTCCTCCCACGCTGCCTCCGGCTGTCTGGGCCGCTGTTTTGAGGGCAACCGGCAATGACGCAATCCCTGCGCCCAAAGTTGCCATTTCTACGATGGGTAATTTCATATAGCTGTTTAATCTGCCCTGTTCTTCCGGGGGAACGGGGCAGAGTTCCATGTTGGCCAACGTTCTGATAACATCTTCCTTTTTTACAATTTCATCCACAGCGCATATCTCCTTTGTTTTTTTGCTTATTGTCACAAGGGTGGCCGCTTGGTCTTGCAGCCCATAAAAGGCTTTGCAAATTTCGCGAAGTTCAGTTCTGTCCTTCTGCGTCAAAGGAATTCTGAAAAAACAAATGTCATGTTGCTGCTGCGGCAGGTGCCGGCAAAGAGGCTCTACAAAAGCTCCAACAGCTCCTCAAACCTGTCCACCTCCGCCGCAGGCCGCTCCGCCTTCCCCAGGCCGTAGCTCACGGCGATCATATCAATGCCCGCCTCCCGGCAGGCGTCCGCGTCCCCCTGGGTGTCCCCCACGTAGACCGGATGGCGGAGGTCATGCTCCTCCATCAGCTGGCGGAGGGTGGCCCACTTGGGCTTGCCCGTCTCCCCCCAGCACAGCCAGCCGGAGAACAGCCCCTCCAGATGGGCCCCGTACACCAGGCACTCGATATATCCCTTCTGACAGTTAGAGACGATGTAGAGGGGATACCGCTTCGCCAGCTCCGGCAGCGTCTCCCGGACGCCGGGGTACAGCCTGCCGGGATGCTCCATGACATAGGCGTTCTCCAGCTCGAAGCACAGGTCGGAGAAGGCCCTGATCTCCTCCTCCGGAATCTCCGGCAGCACCGCCCGCACGATGTCCGGCATGGTCTTGCCGAAATGCCGGCCAAGGCCCTCCGCCGTCAGGACGTTGGGGCGGCCCGTCCACCGCTCTACGGCCAGGTTCCACCCCACCGTCACCGGCTCCCGGGCGTCCCAGAGGGTGCCGTCCACGTCAAAAATCAGGGCGTCATAGTTCATCGTATTGTCTCCCATTCATGGAAAGGGCAGGGCGGCGGAAGCCGCCCTGCCGGTCTGTTGTCTGTTTTCTTACTTGAAATATTCCGCGCCGGACTCGAAGATGGGCATCAGCTTCTCGCCGGGGATGTTCAGGCCCACGCCGGGGTTCCACCGCTCCGTGTGGCCCATCTTGCCGAAGACCCGCCCGTCCGGGGAGAAGATGCCCTCGATGGAGTATACCGAGCCGTTGGGGTTGGCGGAGATGTCCAGAGAGGGGACGCCGCTGCCGTCCACATACTGGGTGGCGATTTGTCCGTTTTTCACCATCTGCTCCAGAATGGGAGCCGGGGCCACGAAGCGGCCCTCGCCGTGGGAGACGGGTACGCTGTAGACCTGGCCCACCTGGCTTTTCAGCATCCAGGGGGAGTGTACCGAGGCCACACGGGTGTCGCAGTAGCGGCTCTGGTGGCGGCCGATCAGGTTAAAGGTCAGGGTGGGGCAGGTGTCGTCCATGTCCCGAATCTCGCCGTAGGGCACCAGGCCCAGCTTCACCAGGGCCTGGAAGCCGTTGCAGATGCCCAGCATCAGGCCGTCCCGGTTCTTCAGCAGGTCATGGACCGCATCCTTGATGCGCCCGTTGCGGAAGAAGGAGGCGATGAACTTGCCGGAGCCCTCCGGCTCGTCGCCGCCGGAGAAGCCGCCGGGGAGGACGATCATCTGGGCGTTCCGGATGGCCTGCTCCAGAGCGTTGGCGGAGTCCAGCAGCAGGTCGGTGGTCAGGTTCCGCACCACCACGATCTCCGGCTGGATGCCCGCCCGGAGGCAGGCGTTGGCGGTGTCATACTCGCAGTTGGTGCCGGGGAACACCGGGATCACTGCCCGGGGCCGGGCGACTTTGGCAGCGGGGGCCCTGTTGGGCCGCATGTTGCAGTCCACGTTGGGGATGGTGTAGGGCTCTACCTTGGCATCGGTGGGATAGACGCCCTCCAGCGTCCCCTCCCAGGCCCTGTCCAGCTCGTCAATGGACAGGGTCACACCGGCCACGGAGATGCAGCCGTCCGCCGTGGTGACGCCGATTTTCCGGGCGCAGTCCACATCCTCCGTCAGCTCAGCCACGATAGAGCCGCAGCGGCGGCCAAAGAGCAGCTCGCCCGCCACATCCGCTTCACCGGCGAAGCCAACGCCGTTGCCGAAGCTCATCTTCATCAGCGCCTCGGCTACGCCGCCGGAGGTCAGGGCGAAGGAGGATTTCACCTTCCCCGCCAGCAGCAGCTGACGGTAGGCGTTCCACACGGCCTTGGTGCCCGCATAATCTCCCTCCGGGGCCTCAAACAGGTACACCGGGTGCCCGGCGGCCTTGAACTCGTTGGAGACGATTTCCCCCACCTTGCCCGGGGCGATGGCGAAGGAAACCAGCGTCGGCGGCACGTCCAGATCCATGAAGGAGCCGGACATGGAGTCCTTGCCGCCGATGGCGGCGCAGCCCAGGCCGATCTGGGCCTGATAGGCCCCCAGCAGGGCGGCGAAGGGCTTGCCCCAGCGCTCCGGCTCCTGACGGAGCCGCTCAAAATACTCCTGGAAGGTCAGATAGACCTCCTCCACATCGCCGCCTGCGGCCACGACTTTCGCCACAGACTCCACCACGCTGCACTGTGCGCCGTAGAAGGGGTCCGCCGCCATCTGCATGGGGTCGAAGCCGCTGGCCATAATGGAGCAGGTGTCGGTGGTGCAGCCGGGGCCCACGGGCAGCAGGCCCACCATGGCCTGGGCCGGGGTCAGCTGCCGCTTGCCGCCGTAGGGGAACAGGACGGAGCCCGCGCCGATGGAGGCGTCGAACCGCTCCCCCAGCCCCCGCTGGGAGGCAGTGTTGGGGTCCTTCGCGATGGCGAGGAACCGGGCCTTCACGTCGCCGGTGTCACCGGTGGGCAGCTTGCCCGCCCCCTGGGGGACGGAGACGGCGGCGTGCTTCACGGCGCCGTTGGAGTTCAGGAAGGCCCGGGACAGGTTGACAATCTCCTTCCCGTTCCAGTGCAGCACCATCCGGGGGCTCTCCGTCACCACGGCCACCTGATAGGCCTCCAGGTTCTCCGCTGTGGCGGCGGCGATGAATTTTTCTGCGTCCTCCTGGGCCACCACCACGGCCATCCGCTCCTGAGACTCGGAGATGGCCAGCTCGGTGCCGTCCAGGCCCTCATACTTTTTGCGGACGGCGTTCAGGTCGATGGAGAGGCCGTCCGCCAGCTCGCCGATGGCCACGGACACGCCGCCTGCGCCGAAGTCGTTGCAGCGTTTAATCATCCGGGTAACATCGGGGTCCCGGAAGAGCCGCTGAATCTTCCGCTCCTCCGGGGCGTTGCCCTTCTGCACCTCGGAGCCCATGGTGGCCAGGGAGTCCAGCTTGTGGCTCTTGGAGGAGCCGGTGGCCCCGCCGATGCCGTCCCGTCCGGTGCGGCCCCCCAGCAGGATGACCACGTCCCCGGGCTGGGGCTCGGTGCGCACCACGGCGTCGGCCCGGACGGCCCCCACCACGGCCCCCAGCTCCATGTGCTTGGCCACATAGCCAGGGTGATAGTATTCGTTGACGATGCCGGTGGCCAGGCCAATCTGGTTGCCGTAGGAGGAGTAGCCCGCGGCGGCGGTGGTGGCCAGCTTACGCTGGGGCAGGCGTCCGGGGATGGTCTCCTCCAGCGGGGTGCGGGGGTCGCCGCAGCCGGTGATGCGCATGGCCTGATAGATATAGGCCCGGCCGGAGAGGGGGTCCCGGATGGCGCCGCCGATGCAGGTGGCCGCCCCGCCGAAGGGCTCAATTTCTGTGGGATGGTTGTGCGTCTCGTTCTTGAACTGGAGGAGCCAGTCCTCCTCTTTGCCGTCCACCGCCACGGGGATGTGGATGGAGCAGGCGTTGATCTCCTCGCTCTCGTCCAGGTTGTCCAGGCAGCCCCGCTTTTTCAGCACCTTGGCCCCCAGGGTGCCCAGGTCCATCAGGGTCTGGGGGCGCTGGGCCGCCTTCTCCTCACCGTAGACCTCCACCCGGCCCGCCAGGTACCGCTCATAGGCGGCCTGCACGTCGGGGTCGGCGATCTCGGCGCTGTCGATATGGGTGCCGAAGGTGGTGTGGCGGCAGTGGTCGGACCAGTAGGTGTCGATGACCCGAATCTCCGTGATGGTGGGGTCCCGATGCTCCTCTTTCCGGAAGTAGTCCTGGAGGAAGGCCAGGTCGTCCACGTCCATGGCCAGGCCCAGCTGCCCCAGCAGGTCGGCAAGGCCCTCCCGGTCCAGATTCAGGAAGCCTTCCTCCACCGCAACCTCGGTGGGGATGGCGTACTGCTGCACCAGGGTGGCGGGCTTGTCCATGGCGGCCTCCCGGCGCTCCACCGGGTTGATGAGGTAGCCCGCCGCCTTCTGCCGCTCCTCCGGGGAGATCTCCCCCTGGAGGACGTAGAGGGTGGCCGCCTTCACCAGCGGCCGGTCGCACCCCGCCAGAAGCTGGATGCACTGGGCGCAGGAATCCGCCCGCTGGTCGAACTGACCGGGCAGGGCCTCCACCGCCAGAATGGTGTGGGGGCCGTCGATGACCGGCGGCTCCTCCTCATAGAAGCTGTCCACCATGGGTTCGGAGAACACGGTCCCCTCCGCCTGGCGGTACACGCTCTCGCTGATGTGCTCCACATCGTAGCGGTAGAGGATGCGCACCCCGGTGAGGCTCTGCATCCCCAGCTGCTCCTTCAGCTCGCTGTAGATCTGTCGGGCCTCCACGTCAAAGCCGGGCCGCTTCTCCGCATAGCAACGATACACTCGGTTCATAACTGGTCTCCTCCTACTGTTGTCTCTTTTATGACGCCTGTTCCGCAGTTTCTTCGGTCTGGCCGGCAAAGGTCCAGCCGGAGAACTGATAGAACAGATTGTGCTGGGTGGGGGTCAGGCTGGTCAGTGTGTTCCACTGATACAGGACGGAATAACATTTAAAACAAATGGGGATAAAGGGGGCCTGTTCGGCCAGCGCCTCATACAGCGCCGCCGCTGCGTCCAGCCGGGCCGTTCCGCCGGATTTTTGGAAGGCGGTGTAAAGGGCGGTCAGGTCGGCGTCGGCGTAGCCCCGGGGATTCTGGGCGCCGTCCTCCTCCAGAAAGGCGTCCAGGCCGAAGTCGGCGGTGAGCTGCACCTCGCCCAGATACAGGTCATAGTCGCCGTCGGCCACGGCGGCCTTGAAGTCGCTCCAGGACAGGGTCTCCACCGTCACGCTCATGCCCAGGGCCTCCAGCTCCGCCGCGATCTCCTGGGCGATGGATACCTTAAAGGTGGAGTCGGAGTTGACGATCAGGGTCAGCGTCCCCCCGGAATAGCTGCCGTCCAGCAGCTCCGCCGCCTGCTCCGTGTCCTGGGACAGGGCCTCCGCCAGTCCTGCGTCGTAGTCCGCCGCGCTGGGGCTGATGGGCAGGCTGGTGGCCTCCCCGTGGCCGGACAGCATCTTGCTCACCAGGGTATCCCGGTCCAGGGCGTAGTAGATGGCGCTGCGCACCTTCCGGGTGGCGCAGGCCCCTTTCTCCGTATTGCAGCCCAGGAAGAGCATCACCGTGGTGGCGTAGTCCGCCACCTGGAAGTTGCCGTTGTAGCTCAGGGTGCTGGTGCCGGTCAGGTCGGTGGTGACCAGGCTGATGGCCCCGCTGCCGAAGCCGTAGAGGAGGTAGTCGCTGTCCTCCGCCCCATAGAGGGGGATGGTCTCCAGCGGCAGGGTCTCCCCCCGCCACCAGTCGGCGTTGGCCTCCAGACAGGAGGGATCGTCCCCGTCATAGCACAGGCGATAAGCCCTGGTGCCGGTGGGCAGGTCGTCCTGACCGGTGCCCTCCCTGACGATGGGGATGTCCAGCAGCCGGTCAAAGCCGGCGTTGGCCCCGTTCACTTTGATGACCACGGTGCTGCTGTTCTCCGCCCTGACGGACTTCACCTTGCTGAGCCGAGAACAGTAAATGCTGTCCTCGCTGCGGGCCTGGTTCAGGGAGTAGACCACATCGTCTGCGTCCATGGCGGTGCCGTCGGTAAAGGTCACGTCGGTGCGCAGGGTGACGGTGACGGTGGTGACCAGGTCGTAGGTCTTTGTCTCCGTTTTCTCTGCCTCCGCCTCGCTCTCGCTGCCTTCGCCCTCGGTGTCGGAGGTGTCCTCCCCGCCCTCCTCGTCCTCCTCACCGGAGGCAGAGGACACCTGGCAGGTGACGCCGGTGGCCAGGCAGGGCTGCACCGTGAAGCCCTCGTCCAGTTCGACCAGCGTGTCGAACAGCAGGCTGATGATGGTCTGGTTGGCGGTGTTCTCGCAGTAATAGGGGTTGAAGCTGACGTCGGTGTAATAGCCCAGGGTGAAGGGCTGCGTCTCCGCTTCGTCCTCCTCGTCGGACAGCACTGCGTCCGGGTCGGCGGGCAGGTCGCCGCCGGAGGAGCCGGAGGCCGACTCCGAGGCGGATGAGGATGCGGTTGCGGCCAGACTGGCGCTGACGCTGCCCACGCAGGCCGTCAGAGCGCAGAGCATGGCCGCCGCCAGCAGCAGGGATATCAAGTTTCGTAGCTTCCTCATAATCAGTAACCTTGCCTCAGGGGTTGAGCTGGATCACGGCGGCCATGGACCCTCTGGCGGGGCCGGTGTGCCGGTGAGACCAGTATATATCACGTTTACAGCTGGTGCAATCGTCAGAAATCACGATATTTTCCGGGGGAACGCCCCCCTTTTCCGCCCAGCGGCGGTTGATTCCCTTCAAATCCACCCGAAACCTTCCGTTGGGAAGGGTGTCGATGAAGTCCTCCGCCTCCCGGCCCAATGCCTCCCGCATGGCCTGGGGCACGTCGCCTCTGGTCTCAAAGCAGCAGCGGGAGATGCCGGGGCCGATGGCGCAGCGGATGTCCGCCGGGCGGCAGCCGTAGACCTCCCCCATCCGCTCCAGCGTCACCGCCACGATGCCCAGGGCGGTGCCCCGCCAGCCGGCGTGGCTGGCGGCAGCCACCCGCCGCACCGGGTCGTAAAACAGCACCGGGATGCAGTCCGCGGAGAAGATCATCAGCGGCAGGCCGGGCACGTCGGTCATCAGGCCGTCCGCCTCATAGTCCCGTTCCCGGCGAAGGCCCTTTCCCCCGTCCGCCAGGGTGCAGACCCGGACCTCGGCCCGATGCACCTGATGGGAGAATACCAGTTTTTCCGCATTCGCCCCGCCGATGGCGGCACAGAAGCGGCGGCAGTTCTCCCGCACCCGTTCCGGGTCGTCCCCCCGGCCGATGCCCAGGTTCAGGCTGTCCCAGGGGGCGGGGCTGACGCCGCCCAGCCGGGTGGAGAAGCCGTGGCAGGCCCCGCCGTCGGTGAAGCCTGCGGCCTCCAGCCAGTCCAGCCCGCCGGCCGTCACATGATGGACAAACTCCATAGCTCCCTCAGCGGACGAAGTTGGTATGGAAGGTTTTCTCCGTCTCCGGCACGGGGACGCCGTTCTCCCGTCCCAGGGCGATGCACTTCAGCAGCCAGGCCATGTTGCGGCCAATGTTCCGCATGGTCTGGAGCCCTTCCTCGTCCTGGAGGACCTCCTCCGGCTGGTTGCCGTGTACCTCGTTCCAGTAGGTGGAGGCCACAACGGGCATTTCCTTGATGGTGAAGTATTTGTTCAGCACGTCAAAGGAGGTCACCGTCCCCGCCCGCCGGGCGGAGGCCACCGCCGCCGCAGGCTTGTGGGCGAAGGCGTCTCCCCCCGCGTAGAAGCACCGGTCCAGCACGGACAAAATCCGCCCGGAGGGATGGGCGTAGTACACCGGGGTGCCGAACACAAAGCCGTCACATTCCCTGGCCTTGGCGATGAGCTCATTGACGCAGTCGTCCGTAAAGACGCAGCCCTGACCGCCGTTCCGGCGGCAGCCGCCGCAGCCGATACAGTCCCGCACCGGGGTGGTGGGGATGGTGTACAGCTCCCAGTCGATGCCCTCCTGCTCCAGAACTTTGCCGATCTCCATTAGGCCGGTGGCGGTGCAGCCTGCCGCTTTGGGGCTGCCGTTGATCATCAATACTTTCATGGGAAAAACCTCCTTCGCCCCGGCGGGGCGCCTTTTCACGCCTCCCATTATACCATAGGTGTGGTTTTCTTGACAACCCAAAAGGGGGAAAATTGAGGACGCCGAACCCCCCAGGGGGCTTGCGCCCAATTTCTATAGTATTTATAATAGTATCACCAATTTCAGGAGGTTTTTACTATGGCTTGTTTTTTAGTTCCCGCCGCTGAGGCAATCGTGGTCACCGCCGCCACCAAGTATCTGGAGAAGAAGAACGGCGTCGCTGAGGCGCAGATGCAGGATGAATCCGGCGTGCTGCCCGCCAGGGTTTCCTTCACCCGCAAGCTGCACTGGCTCATCAACCTGCTGTGGGGCGGCGTGGCCCTGCTGGCCTTTGAGCACGTCTGGCACGGTGAGGTGACCCCCTGGTTCCCCTTCCTGACGGCCACCGGCAACGCCGCGGACACCGCCACCATGCTCCACGAAATGGCCACCGCCGGGGTGGGGATGGCCCTGCTGGTCACCGCCGTCTGGGGCATCCTCGCCGCTGTCTCCACCGTCATCGTGAACCGGGCCCCGGCAGCGGAAGGCTCCGCCCGGTAAAGGGACAGGCGCCATGACGCTGCTGACAACGGTTTTCGCCGCAGTCATTGCCACCGTGGTGTGGTACAACATGGCCCCGAAGGACGAGATGAAGGTCAGCGTCCTGTGTTTCCTCTACTGGGGCGCGTCCCTGATGTGGCTGGTGGACGCCGTCTTTGAGTACGTTGAGCTGGGGGCGGAGTACTTCACCCCGGCGGCGGAGGATATGCTGAACGACCTGTTCCTGGGCCTCTCCGTTGTGGCCCTGGGGCTGGTGATCTGGCTGGTGATCCTGCTGGTCAAAGACCCCAAGGGCGTGGTAAGGGAGACGCTGCTGAAAAAGCGGTGAGGCTGGCCGATGGGGCTGTGAAAAAGCCTCCCGCAAAACCGGTTCCTGTTTCAGCGGATGCTGAAGCGGGAACCGGTTCTCTTTTTCTTTCCCTGTCTAAGGAAAACAGCCCCATAAGTTGCCGGCATTGCCTGAGCGCCTCCCCCGGCCGCCGGCGCCGTCCGTAAAGGAAAACTCCAGTTCTTCCCCGCGAAAGTGTGAAAAGACAGCAAAAAGAGGATAAATCTGTCTTTTTTTTGTGAAAAATGACAAGAAAAACCCTCTTACAAAAAAGTGGAAAAAGGTGTATAATAAATACACTAAGCAGAATGGAGATGAAGCGTCATGCTGGAGAGCGGAAGTTTGATTATGCACGGTACCGCCGGCGTCTGCCGGGTGGAAGGCTATAAGAAGCTGGACGGAATGCCCGGAGATTACGTCGTCCTCAGCCCGGTGTATCTGAAGGATGCCACCTTTTACACCCCGGTCAGCGGCGGCAAGGTGAAGATGCGCCCCGTGATGACAAAGGAAGAGGCGAAAGACCTGATCGCCCAGATGCCGGATGCGGAGCTGATTCAGTTTTCCGGCATGGCGGATCAGAAACAGCGCAGCGCCGCCATTATGAAGTCCGGCGACAGCTTTGAGCTGGCCCGGCTGGCCAAAACGGTGTACCAGTACCAGAGCCGCCGAACCAAGGCGGGGAAGAAGCTGTCCAGCACGGACACCGGCATTTTGAAGCAGACGGAGCGGCTCCTCTTTGGCGAGCTGGCCACGGCGCTGGAGGTCCCCTATGACAGTGTGGAGCGGTACATCGTTCAGGTGTTCCAGGGGAGCTGACGCATTTGCAGCGGTACGCCTTCCGGAAGGACAGCCTTCCGGAAGGCGTTTTTTGCCGCTCTTTTGCCGCTCCGGGGACACAAACGGAATTGCGGGCGGTTTTTACCATAAAAATGTGAAAAAACCTCTTCCTTTACTCCGAAATTTGTGCTACAATGGATACCGCATGAATGCCCCTTTTGCGGGCTAGAAGAAAGGAACCTGAATCTATGGGTATTATGAGAAAGCTTCTCGGGACGAACTCCAAGCGAGAAGTGAAAAAAATCACCCCCATCGTGGATAAAATTGAATCTCTGGCCGACGAGTACAAGGCGATGACCGATGAGGAGCTGCGCGCCAAGACGGATGAATTTAAAGAGCGCCTGGCCCAGGGGGAGACCACGGACGAGATCCTGCCGGAGGCCTTTGCCACCTGCCGGGAGGCGGCGGACCGGGTGCTGGGTCTGCGCCCCTACCGGGTGCAGCTCATCGGCGGCATCATCCTCCATCAGGGCCGCATTGCCGAGATGAAGACCGGTGAAGGCAAGACCCTGGTGGCCACCCTCCCCGCCTACCTGAACGCCCTGACCGGGAATGGCGTCCATATCGTCACCGTCAATGACTACCTGGCCAAGCGTGACTCCGAGTGGATGGGCAAGGTCTACCGGTTCCTGGGCCTCACCGTGGGTCTGATCGTCCACGGCCTGACCAAGGCCGAGCGGAAGGCCGCCTATGACGCCGACATCACCTACGGCACCAACAATGAGATCGGCTTCGATTACCTGCGGGACAACATGGCCGTCTATGACCGGGACGTGGTGCAGCGGCAGCTGTCCTTCGCCATCGTGGACGAAGTGGACTCCATCCTCATCGACGAGGCCCGTACCCCCCTGATCATCTCCGGCCGGGGCGAGGAATCCACCAAGCTGTACCAGATGGCCAACCAGTTCGCCGAGGGCCTGCGCTGCTACGTCATCGCCGAGACCGACAATAAGGAGATCGACGGCGAGGACGACGACGGCAACCTGATCAGCCAGACCTACGACTACGTGGTGGAGGAGAAGCGCAAGAGCGCCACCCTCACCGAGGCCGGCATCGCCAAGGCGGAGAAGTTCTTCCAGGTGGAGAACCTGGCCGATGAGGAGAACACCACCCTGAACCATCACATCAACCAGGCCATCCGGGCCCACGGCGTGATGAAGAAGGACATCGACTATATCGTCAAGGACAACCAGGTCATCATCGTGGATGAGTTCACCGGCCGTCTGATGTATGGCCGCCGGTTCAACGAGGGCCTGCACCAGGCCATCGAGGCCAAGGAAGGGGTCAAGGTCGCCAACGAGTCCAAGACCCTGGCCACCATCACCTTCCAGAACTTCTTCCGCCTCTACAACAAGCTGTCCGGCATGACCGGCACCGCCATGACCGAGGAGGACGAGTTCAACTCCATCTACAACCTGGACATCGTGGAGATCCCCACCAACAAGCCGGTGATTCGGATCGACCAGCCCGACGTGGTCTACACCACCGAGCAGGGCAAGTACAACGCCATTGTGGAGGAGATCGCCGCCCGCTACGAGAAGGGCCAGCCCGTGCTGGTGGGCACCGTCTCCATCGAGAAGTCGGAGCGGCTGTCCAGAATGCTGCGCAAGCGCAAGATCCCCCACAACGTGCTGAACGCCAAGAACCACGAGAAGGAAGCCGAGATCATCGCCCAGGCCGGCAAGCTGGGCACCGTCACCGTGGCCACCAACATGGCCGGCCGTGGTACCGACATCATGCTGGGCGGCAATGCGGAGTACCTGGCCAAGGCCGACCTGCGGAAGGCCGGATTCAGCAGCGACGTCATCAACGAGGCCACCGGCTATGCCGAGACCAACAATGAGGACGTGCTGGAGGCCCGCCGCCAGTTCGCCGAGAGCCAGAAGAAGTACAAGGAAGAGATCGCCGTGGAGGCGGAGAAGGTCAAGGCTGTGGGCGGCCTGTTCATCCTGGGCACCGAGCGCCACGAGTCCCGCCGGATCGACAACCAGCTCCGCGGCCGTTCCGGACGTCAGGGCGACCCCGGCGAGAGCCGCTTCTACCTCTCCCTGGAGGACGACGTGCTGCGCCTCTTCGGCTCTGAGCGCCTCCAGAAGATGATGACCACCCTGAAGGTGGAGGAGGACACCCCCATCGACGCCAAGATGCTGACCAAGGCCATTGAGAACGCCCAGATGAAGGTGGAGTCCCGCAACTTCCAGATTCGGAAGAACGTGCTGGATTACGACGACGTCATGAACACCCAGCGTGAGGTCATCTATGCCGACCGCCGGAAGGTGCTGAACGGCGAAAACCTGAAGCCGGACATCCTCCAGATGATCACCGACAGCATCACCCGCAGCATCATGGGCAAGGTGGGCGAGAATGACACCATCTCCGCCGCCGACTTCGCCGACGCCACCGCCCCCTACCGGATGGTGTTCCTGACCAATGAGGAACTGGTCTACACCGATGAGGAGATTGCCGCCAAGAAGCCTGCCGAGCTCATCGAGGAGGTCAAGGCCCGGGCCTTCGACATCTACGAGCAGAAGGAAAAGGTGCTGGGCGAGCCCCTGATGCGGGAGCTGGAACGGGTCATGCTGCTCCGCGTGGTGGACGAGTACTGGATGGAGCATCTGGACATCATGGACGATTTGAAGCAGTCCATCCGCCTGAAGAGCTACGGCCAGGAGGACCCGGTGGTGGCCTACAAGCGGGAAGGCTTCGATATGTTTGAGCAGATGATGCTGGCCATCCAGGAGGAGACGGTGCGCCGCATCTTCGTGGCCCGTGTCCGTCACCGCCAGGTGGAGCGCCGGGCTGTGGCCAGAGTCACCCGGGAGTCCCACGGCTCCTCCTCCGGCTACACCAACGCCGCCACCGACGCCCGCACCGCCGGCATCACCACCGGCGACGTCAACCCCGGCCTGAAGGGGACCGAGACCCACGGCAAGGTGGACCATGTGGCCGAGAACGAGGCCGAGAAGCCCAAGCGTGTGCCCATCGTCAAGAAGAACCGCATTGGCCGCAACGACCCCTGCCCCTGCGGCTCCGGCAAGAAGTGGAAGAACTGCCACGGCAAGGACGGCTCCACCACCTACGACCCGGCGGACTTCGCCCCCGCTGAGGAGGCTAAGGAAGAGGCCCCCGCGGAGGAGCCGGTGCAGGAGACCCCGGCCCCTGTGGCCGAGGCCGTTCCGGAGACCGCCCCTGTGGCGGAAGCCGCTCCGGAGGCCGCCCCTGAGGAAGTCCCCGCTGAGAAGCCTGAGGAATAACACAACACGCAGTGCAGCCGTCTGCAAACGCAGGCGGCTGCCTTTTTGAGAGAAAGGAGCGGGAAAGATGCTGCAATTCAGCTGTGACTATAGCGAGGGCGCCCATCCCAGGGTGCTGGAGAAGCTGGTGTCCACCAATCTGGAGCAGACGGTGGGCTACGGGGAGGACCCCTACTGCCGGGCGGCGGCGGAGCTGCTGCGCAGACGCTGCGACGCGCCGGAGGCCGCCGTGCACTTCCTGGTGGGCGGCACCCAGGCCAATCTGACGGTGATCGCCGCGGCGCTGCGCACCCATCAGGGGGTGCTGGCGGCGGAGAGCGCCCACATCCACGTCCACGAGACAGGCTCCATCGAAGCCTGCGGCCACAAGGTGCTGGCCCTGCCCGGCAGGGACGGGAAGCTCACCGCCGGACAGATCGCCGACGCCTGCCGGGCCCATGTGGAGAACGAGAGCTTTGAGCACACCGTCCAGCCGGGGATGGTGTACCTCTCCCACCCCACGGAGCTGGGGACGCTGTACACCCTGGCGGAGCTGGAGGCCATCTCCGCCGCCTGCCGGGAATGGGGGCTATACCTCTATGTGGACGGGGCAAGGCTGGGCTACGGCCTCACCGCCCAGGGCAATGACGTGACCATGGCCGACCTGGCCCGGCTCACCGACGCCTTCTACATCGGCGGCACCAAGGTGGGGGCCATGTTCGGGGAGGCGGTGGTGCTGACCAACTCCGCCCTGAAGAAGGATTTCCGCTACGTCATCAAGCAGCGGGGCGGGATGCTGGCCAAGGGCCGCCTGCTGGGGCTGCAGTTCCTGGCCCTCTTTGAGGACGGCACCTATGAGGAGATCGCCGCCCACGCAAACCGCCTGGCCCAGCGGCTGCGGGAGACCTTCCAGGAGGCGGGGGTGCCCTTCCTGGTGGAGAACACCACCAACCAGCTCTTCCCCATCCTGCCGGACAGCGTCCTGGCGGAGCTGGCCAGGTCCTATAGCTTCTCCTATCAGCAGCGGATGGATGAGACACACAGCGCCGTCCGGTTCTGCACCTCCTGGGGCACCGACCCGGCGGCGGTGGAGCAGCTGTGCGGGGACATCCGGCGGCTCTGTGATTCATAAACAGCCACCCCCGGCCGCAGGCGGAAACGCCTGGGCCGGGGGTGGTGTGGTTTGGGAAGGGAATCGGGCCCGCCGCTCCTTTCCCCGTTATTCCAGCAGCTCCAGCAGCTCCTGGCTGGACAGGGCCAGAATCCCCTCCTCCGTTCCGGCCACGGTGTCCGCCAGCTCCTGTTTCCGCTGCTGCAAATCCAGGATTTTTTCCTCAATGGTGTCCTTGCTGATGAGCTTGTACACCTGCACCGCGCTGCGCTGGCCGATGCGGTGGGCCCGGTCGGTGGCCTGGTTCTGGGCCGCCTGGTTCCACCAGGGGCCGTAGTGAATTACCGTGTCCGCCCCGGTCAGGTTCAGGCCGGTGCCCCCCGCTTTCAGGGAGATCAGGAACACCTCTCCCTCCCCCTGGTTGAACCGCTCCACCAGCTCGGCCCGCTGGCGCTTGGGGGTGCTGCCCTCCAGCACGAAGCAGGAGATGCCCTCCCCCTCCAGCCGCTGGCGAATCAGCTCCAGCATGGAGGTGAACTGAGAGAACAGCAGAATCCGGTGCCCGCCGGACAGGGCCTCCGACACCAGCTCCATACAGCTCTCCAGCTTGGCGCTCTCCCCCTGGTAGTCGTCCAGGCACAGCCGGGGGTCGCAGCAGATCTGCCGCAGCCGCATCAGCAACACCAGCACCTTCAGCTTCTCCTGGCCTCCGGCCCCGGCCTGCTGCAGCTCGTTTTTGCCGTCCAGGGCCACGGCGGTGTACAGCTTCCGCTGCTCCTGGGACAGGGCCACATAGCGCACGCTCTCCGTCTTGGGGGGCAGCTCCTTCAGCACGTCCCCCTTCATGCGGCGGAGAATGAAGGGGTTGGTCAGGGCGGCGAGCCGCTTTGCCGCCCCCTGGTCCCGCTCTTTGGTGATGGGCTTCTCCAGCCGGGCCTGGAACTCGCTGTAGCGGTACAGGTAGCCCGGCATCAGGAAGTCAAAGATGCTCCACAGCTCGCTGAGGCGGTTCTCCACCGGGGTGCCGGTCATGGCGAAGCGGAGCTTGCTGCGCACCCGCTTCACCGCCTTAACGCTCTGGGTGTTGTGGTTTTTGATATACTGGGCCTCGTCCAGAATGCAGGTGTAGAAGCTGTGCTCCTCCAGCCGGTCCGCGTCCCGGCGGAGGGAGTCGTAGGAGATCACCGCCAGGTCGCAGCCCTCCACCTGGTCCCACTGGGCCCGGCGCTCGGCGGCGGTGCCGCTGAGGAGGGAGACGTTCAGCTCCGGGGCGAACTTCCGGCACTCGTCCCCCCAGTTCAGCACCAGGGAGGCGGGGCAGACCACCAGGGAGGGCAGGGTGTTCCCCTCCTCCTTGGCGGAGGACAGGAAGGACAGGGCCTGCACCGTCTTGCCCAGGCCCATGTCGTCGGCCAGAATCCCGCCGAAGCCGTACTGGGCCAGGGTTTTCAGCCACCGGAACCCCGTCTTTTGATAGGGCCGCAGAATGTCCTGATACTGTTGGGGGAGGGTGTAGTCGCTGTCCGCCACGGTGCGGAAGCTGCGCACCAGGCTGCGGAAGCCGTCGTCCCGGCTGTACCGCAGGGACTCGCTGCCCTGCAGCGTCTGCTCCAGATAGGGGGCCCGGTACAGGGGCAGCTCCACCGTCCCCGACGCCAGCTCCCGGTCCTTCAGGCCCAGACCGTCTTTCAGCTCCGCCAGACGGGTCAGGGAGCCGCTCTCGTCCAAAGACAGGAAGGCCCCGTTTTTCAGCCGGTAATAGGGCCGGTTGTCCCGCACCGCCCGGGCCAGGGCTGCCAGCTCCTCCAGGGGGAACTCCCCGGTGTCGATGTTCAGATCCAGCAGACCCTCCGACACGGAGACCCCCACCCGCACCCTGGGCTGGGGGGCGTGGAGGCGCTGGACGGCGGAGGTGGTGTACACCTCGCCCTGCTCCTGCAGCTCCGCGATGCCGCTGCCCAGGAAGGCATAGAGCCGGTCCTCGTCCTCCATGCGGTAGACTCCGGCGTCGTCCTCATCCTGCCCGAACCATTTTTCCAGCAGGGACAGCCCCCGGCGCTCTGCCAGACGGTTCCGGCGGACGCCCTCCGGCTCTCCGTCCGCCTCCACGGGGACGGACTTGCTCCCATACAGGGCCTTGAGCCGGGCGGTCAGGGCCTCCCCCGTCCAGTCCAGATAGTATTGCAGCACCGGCGTGTCCGGTATGTAGTCCTCCAGCAGGGCCTCGTCCCCCACCACGGTGAAGCAGCGTTTCAGCCGAGGCAGCACCCCCGCCGCAAAGACGGGCAGATCCTTCCCGGCGAAAAAGAGGGACGGAGAGCCGACAAAGTAATAGCTCTGCTTCCCGTCGAGGACCGTGGCCGCCAGCTCCCCCAGCTCCGGGGTGCAGGGGAACAGGACGGAATTGACGATCAGATAGTCCCGCTGCACACCGTGGAGCAGCAGGGCGTCCTCCAGCAGCCCCACCTCCATGCCGCCGTCCCTGCCCTGCAGGGTGGCCACCAGCTCCGGCTGCGCCTCCTGAAAGTGGAGGCTGCCCTGGCTGCCTGCGTCCAGAGTTTCCCCCTGGTACAGGTCGAACAGCCCGTCCAGGCCGGAGGGGGACAGGACAATGCTCCGGGCAGGAGCCCCCGTCCAGTCCCGAAAGGGGCTTACCTTCATCTGGCTGTACTCCGCCGCCGTCCGCCGGAGCAGGCCGATCAGGGCCTGGGAGGGCTTGTCAAAGGCACTGAGGCTGTGGCGGAAGGACAGCTGCTTGCCGTAGGGCACCTCGGCCTCCTCATCCACCGCGTTGAGGAAGCTGCGGATATTCCGAACCACGTACTGCCGGGTGATGCCCACGGTGAGATTCAGCCCGATCTCGCCGCGCCAGTCGTCTGTCCAGACGATCGGGGTCAGGTGTACGGCGCCCACTGGGTCCGCCCCTCCGGTGGGCGGCAGGCTCTGCTGCTCAGCCTCCTGAATCAGCTTCCGGGCGGACATGTTGCTGACCAGATTCCGCCCGCTCCGCTGCTCGGACTGGGCTGCGGCGGCGGGATGCTCCGCCTCCTCCTGGCCGATATACTCCAGCAGGGCCGCCACGATGTGCTTGCACTGGCCCGTGATGTCACACTGGGGGCAGCTGCACCAGTAGGAGAGGCTGCGGTCCTCAATGGTGACGCCCACATCGTAGAGCATATGACCCAGCACCTGGGCCTGGAGATCCACGCCCAGCCTGCTTTTCAGCACCTTCAGCCGCTTGACCTTCCGCTGGTTCACATATTGAAGGCCCTTGTAATAGTCCTCACTGCCGAATTCCATGATAATATCGTTGCGGTCCATGGGCGCACCCCCTGTGTAAACTGCCCACCGTACCGTCCCGCGGCCTGGGCAAAGGCGCGCTGCCCCTCTGCGCGGGAAACGGTGTGAACATACTATTATAGCACAGAGTTTACGTTTGCGCAACGGTGTAAAAAAAGGGCGCACAGTGTGCGCCCGGACGGTTGCTTCCTTCCTCTTTCCTTGCCGAAGGAACCCAGCCCCGCCGGCAGCGCAAAACGCAGTTCCTTTCGCCATCCTTGCCTAAGGATGGCGTTCCCCCTCGGCGGATGCCCTCACCCTCCGGTCCCGCTCCTGTTTGGAGTAGACGCAGCCGCAGTAGTCCTGCCGGTACAGATCGTATTCTCTGGAAAGCTCCGTGGAGCGGCGGTAGCCGTTCCGCTTCTTGAAGTCCGAGGGCAGCCAGGGCACCCCCAGCTCCTCCCCCAGCCGCTGGCCGATCTCGTTGAGCTTGGCGGCGTTTTTCAGGGGGCTGATGGTGAGGGTGGTGGTGAAGCAGTCAAAGCCCCCCTCCTTGGCGCAGCGGGCTGCCTCCCGCAGCCGCAGCTCGTAGCAGCGGAAGCAGCGCTCGCCCCCCTCCGGCACCTGCTCCAGCCCCTTCGCCATGGCGTAGAACTTTTCACTGTCGTAGGGCCCGGCCAGGAAGGAGACGGGATGGGTCAGGGGCATGGCTGTGATGAGGCGCTCCTGCTCCCGGATGCGGGTGTCAAACTCCTCTTTGGGGAAAATATTGGGGTTGTAGTACAGCACCGTGATGGAGAAATATTGGGACAGATATTCCAGCACATAGCTGCTGCACGGGGCGCAGCAGCTGTGGAGCAGCAGCCGGGGCACCCGCCCCTCCCGCTGGAGGGTATCCAGAACCCTGTCCAGCTCCTTCTGGTAGTTTCGGTTCATCGGTTCCGCCTCTTTCTGGGGGAAAGCAATGTGGGCCGATGGGGCAGCCCCTTTCCCGTTCCGGTAAGCCGTCAGGCGTAGATCGCCTTCATCAGCTTGGAATACGCATCGTCAACGATTTTCGTCATACGGATCATAAGCTCAAAGCACACCGCCCCGCAGGTGGCGGCGTCGAGGATCGCGTCAATCTCGCCTGTCACGGTGTCGTCGTCATCCAGATAAAATTTAACCCATTTATAGTACTTATTCAAATCGTTGCAGGTGAGGAGCACCTGCCCGAGGCGGGCCTCCGGCGCCCTGGCGATCCGAAAGCAGCGCAGCGCGGCATACTTGCAGTTATCCTCAAAAGCCACCAGCACGTCAATGGTGGTATTGGCTAAATTCCAGCCACATTTCACCACGGTCTGCCCGTCGCTGGTCTCAAAGGTTTCCTTTACCTTTAAGCCGTTCTCTTTCAATACATTGATATAGCTTTGTGCGGCCCGATTCATAGTGACGCCCTCCTGAATGCAAAATTTACCTGCGCCGGGCGCAGGATTGGTAAGATTTATTTTACAGTATCGCAGCAGGAAAGTCAAACTTTTTGCAAAATGATGACCGGCAAGAGCGTTCACTCTTACCGGTCATTTTATCGCAGAAAATCGCCTGACGCAGGCCCCGCGGCTTACCGTTTCAGCGCCTTGCGCAGCACCGGGGCCAGGTACATGGACAGGGTGCCGCCGATCAGGGCGGTGACCAGCTGAGGCCAGGAGAACATCAGGGAGAAGGTGGCCACCTGGGCGTCCGCCAGGGACAGCACCCGGCACAGCACCTGCACCACCACAAGGTACAGCGTCAGCGCCTTGGCCGCCGCGCCGACCACCACGGCGATCACCCGCCAGGAGATGGCGCACTCCGGCAGCTTCTTTCCGGCCAAAAGCCACAGCAACAGCACCAGCACCACGTTGCCCAGGGCCACCGCCGGGACGATGGGCAGCAGCTGGGGGCCGATGCCCAGCAGGTAGGCGAAGAAGGGGGAGACCAGCGCCACCACGACGCCGCTCCACAGCCCGGCCACCAGCGCTGCCACACCCAGCACCGTGTTGACGCAGGAGCCGGTGATGAACTGGTTGGTGGAGGCGGTGGCGCCCTGGAGCACCACCAGGAGCGCGATGAGCACTGCCGTTTCCGCGATCCAGCGGGCCCGCTGTCCCGCCTGAGTTGTCTGTTTCATGAATCCGTCCTCGTTTCCTTAAGAATGATTCTCATTATACCGGATTCCTTCCGCTATTGCAATTAGAGGGACAGCCATATTGTTTTATGTTATCCATGGAAAGTTTGTCAATTTTTAACGAAAATCCCACAAAAGGCTGTGGAAAAATGAGGACAAGTATGATAATATGAATATAACTACTCTAAGGAGGTTGTGTCCATGCGCGGAGTACCATCCCTTATCACGGACATCCGTAAGAAAGTCTTTACCGAAGTAGCCAGAATGGCCTATGACGGCGGGGATTATACCAAAGCCGAAGACCTGCCCTATGTCATCGTCCCCGGCGACAGCCCCCTCCACCGGGAATCGATCTTTCTGGAGCGGGCCATCGCCGGCGAGCGGGTGCGTCTGGCCATGGGCCTGTCCATCCGCCCCGTTCAAACCCGCAGCCTGATGACGGAGGGCATGGATCACGCGGCCATTGCGGAGCAGTACTATGAGCCGCCGCTGATCAACATCATCCCCTACGCCTGCCACCGCTGCCCCACCAACCAGTATAAGGTGACGGAGAACTGCCAGAACTGCCTGGCCCAGTCCTGCCAGCAGGTGTGCCCCCGGAAGGCCATCTCCTTCGTCAACGGCAAGAGCCAGATCGACCCGGACCGCTGCGTCAAGTGCGGCCGGTGCGCCACCGCCTGCCCCTATCACGCCATCATCCACCTGGAGCGGCCCTGTATGGCCGCCTGCGGCATGGACGCCATCGGCTCCGACGACCAGGGCCGGGCCTACATCAAACAGGACAAGTGCGTGGCCTGCGGCCAGTGCCTGGTCAGCTGCCCCTTCGGCGCCATTGTGGACAAAGGCCAGATCTTCCAGGCCATCCGCTCCATCCTCCAGGGGGACCAAGTCATTGCCATCGTCGCCCCCGCCTTCATCGGCCAGTTCGGCAAGGAGGCCACGGTGGAGAAGTTCGTCACCGCCATGAAGACCCTGGGCTTCAGCCAGGTGGTGGAGGTGGCCGTGGGCGCGGATATGTGTACCATCGAGGAGGCCAAGGACTTTTTGGAGAAGGTGCCGGAGCAGCAGAAGTTCATGGCCACCTCCTGCTGCCCCGCCTGGCACTCCATGGTGCATAAGCTGTTCCCCGCCCAGGCGGGCAACATCTCCATGACCCTGACCCCCATGGTCTTTACCGCCCGGCTGATGAAAAAGCAGTATCCGGGGTGCAAGGTGGTCTTTGTGGGCCCCTGCGCCGCCAAGAAGCTGGAGGCCATCCGGGAGAATATCCGCTCCGATGTGGACTTCGTCCTGACCTTTGAGGAACTGCAGGGGATGTTCGAGGCCAAGGAGATCGACTTCGCCACCATCCCCGCCGCGGAGATCAACAACGAAGGCACCGCCGCAGGCCGTGGTTTCGCCGTCTCCGGCGGCGTGGCCCAGGCGGTCACCGACCTGATCCACGAGACCCACCCGGAGGTGGAGGTGAAAACTGCCCGGGCCGAGGGCCTCCGGGAGTGCCGGAAGCTGATGATGATGGCCAAGGCCGGGAAGTACAACGGCTACCTGCTGGAGGGCATGGCCTGCCCCGGCGGCTGCGTGGCCGGTGCGGGCACCCTGCTGTCCATCGACCAGGCTGCCAACGCCGTCAACCGCTACAAGAAGGAGGCCGACTTCACCAGCCCCCTGAACAGCAAGTACCGGGACACCGGCGAGGAGCTGGACTGAGGGCCGGCGCCGCCGAACGATAACACCAGCGCCGCTTCATCGTCTCACGATGAAGCGGCGCTTTTTACGGGGAAGGAAAAAACAGTGTTTTTGGTGGACACAGTTCTCTCCTGAAAGGCAATGTCATCAACTTAAGGTACAATCTATCCTGAGTTGAGGAGAAAAACGTAGCCTTACAATCAGATGTCCACGACCAAGGGGCAACAAAATTGCCGTCCGTTCCGCCGTAAGGCAGGAACGTGGGCGGCAATCCCGACCAGCCGCCATCGGCGGCAGCTTTGGTGCGTAACAGGTTACTTCGTCTGTTGCCTGACAGACCACCTGATTGAGGAACAAGGCGAAGCCGCCAGTTGGATACGGGGAGATTCTTAAGAGGGGGTTCGCAGAACTCCCTCTTGAGCCGCCTTCTTTTGCTACTTTTCTTGGCGGAGTAATTTACGGCGTCCAAAAATGTGCCAGTGGCACATTTTTAGCCGGAAACCGATGCCAGCTATGCTGGCGAGGGTCACTGACCGAGGAGGATACCGTAAATGGTCAGCAGGCGGTAGTCAAGGCCCCGCTTCCCGGCAAGGGTAGGGAGCGCAGCGGAAATGCCGCTTCCCGGCAGGGAAGGCCGGGCAAAGTCTCGATAGCGAACGTTATCTAAGGAGCCCACCGTGAGGGAAAAAACTCTTTCCTTTCAACCACCTTTTCCAAGGAGGAAAGGTGGGCCGGGCGCACACTGTGCGCCCCTACGGAGAGACAGGTAACGGAGTGCAAAACCATTCAGTTGATGACATTGCCCTGAAAGGGCGTAAGTGCCACAAAGCGCCGGAGGGGCAGCTAACAGCTAATAGCTAACAGCAACAACGATACTTCTTCCCGGCGAACAGAGGGCAACCCGGCTGTCAGCCGCTTTGCGGCCCCGCGCACAAAGCTTTGGAGGGTACAAAGCCAGAGAGAGGGCAGAGAGGGTGGTGCCGCAGGGCCGCGCCGCGGCGTTCAGACCCGCGTTGTCCCCTGTTCGCCGGGAGGAAGTATCCTTATCGTACCCGGATCTGTACGATTGTTCAATGGACAAATTTGGTTCCTGTCCGAATTTTCCCCGAACATCACTTTTTATTACATTTTTGGACAAAAACGGCCCTTTGTCCAAAAAGTTCCCCGGCCCGCACCTTGAGGACGCTGTCATTTTGTGCTAAAATACTGTAAATAAGGGAGTAGTCGGCACCCCGTGCGATGATGTCAACATACTGGAACCCCTTCCTGGCTTCATCTGAAACGACGAGACTTATCTACCGCCGTAGGTGAGCCCCGCCTTTTTCTTTTTGTGAAGCCCTGCGGCATCCTGATTGCAGTCCCAGAGAGGAGGAGTGTGCGCCATGGCGGATTCCAATATCACAAAACGGGCCCTGGCAGGGGCGCTGAAAGAGCTGATGGAGGAAATGCCCTTCGCAAAAATCAACATCAGCGACATCTGCGGCAAGTGCAACATGAACCGCAAGAGCTTTTACTACCACTTCCGGGACAAGTACGACCTGGTGAACTGGATTTTCGACACCGAGTTCATCGCCATGGCCAGCCAAAAGAACTTTGACAACGGCTGGTCGTTTTTCGCGGAGCTGTGCCGTTTCCTGGACGCGGACCGGGACTTCTATCGCCGGGCCATGCAGATCAAGGGGCAGAACTCCTTTTCCGACCACTTCCGGGAGTTCCTCCTTCCCATCATTGCGGAGTACATGAAGCCCTACACGTCCGGCCAGGAGCCGCAGCCCTTTCACGTCACCTTTTTCGCCGACGCGCTGCTCTGCGCCATCGAGCGCTGGTTGCTGAGCAAAAACGCCATGCCTGCGGACGAATTTTCAAAGGAGGTCCGCGCCTGCTTCCGGGGTCTGGCCCTGGGGGTCTATCAGGAGATGAGCGAGGAGGAGCGGCAGGATTACCGGGCCTCCCTGGACCGGAGCCTGAACAATTCCAATCCATAAACGCCAAAACAGCAGAGAACCGGAGCGTTTCCGGTGCTCTGCTGTTTTTTTTCTGTCCGGAAGGGCGATTCACACGGCCTCGTCCCCCAGCTGGAGCAGATTCTTTTTATAGGTTTCATAGTTAGGCGCCCCGTCCTGCTTGGCCTGCGTCTCCAGCAGAATCCGGTACAGGCTGCTCCGGAAGATATTATACCCCTCCAGCCGCTTTGCCTCCGGCAGCCGGATCAGCGTCCCGTCCGTGTCAAAGGCCACGGCGCAGGCGTCGTCGGAGATGATGCTGTCGATGAACATATTGTCGCACAGCAGGTCCATCACTGCGGTGGGCTGCTGCTGGGCCTTCCGGGTGGTGCAGACGTAGCTGTATACCGCCTTCCTCTGGGCCGGGGTACACTGGGTGTTTCCATAGAAGAAGGTGAACGCGGCGCGGCACTCCTCCGCCCGGCCCAGCAGGGTGCCGTCCAGTACCTGCTCCAGTTCCTCCGGGCAATAGCCCACATGGACGGCATAGAGCAGCTTGGCCTTCCGCAGGGCGGTGCAGACCGTTTTCGTCCCCTCCTCCAGCGCGACGGAGAGCAGAAGGTTGTGATACTGCCGGGCCTGCCGGATGGCGTCCTCCGTCAGCGCCTCACCCTGACAGAACACCAGGAAGGCGCAGTCCGGGTGGGCCTCCACCAGGGCGAAGCAGTCCCTCAGGTCCCCCTGGGGGTAGAGCATATAGGTGTAAATGCCCAGCTCCGTCCCCTGCTGAATGATGCAGCGGTATTGCTCCGTCCGGCCCGGCGCACCATCCTCCGCCAGGAGCAGGGACAGGGACCAGGGGATGTTGAACTGCTTCTCCGACTCACACTGCCGGATGGTCTTTGCCCCCCGGGTGAAGCTGTTGTAGCCCAGATTGATGCCGCAGGTGACCAGGGTATCCTCGTCCACGTTGTCGATGACATCCTGGGCCAGATGGTAATAGGCGCTGTCCTCATCGGCCAGCATCGTCTGGGCGATCCGGAAAAACTCCTGCTGGAACCGCCCTCCGGCAACGTTCAGCGCCAGGTCGATCAGATTGCGCATCGTCCGCTTGGGAGAACGCCGCAGATCCTTCAGGGCGCGCCGCACCGTTGTTTCAATGATCACCCGCGTAATATCCTTTCCCATGATGGCACACCTTTCATCTCCGTTGAATTAGAGAACCTCTGAATAAATGAACAAGAGCGAGTTGCGAGGAAATTTACCGCAAGGCGCCGTCCCCTCCGGGGATTTCCTCTGGTCACAGCACATTTATTCAGAGTTTCTTTACGCTCTGCGCCCATTCTATTCAAATACCGTATTCAGTTTACGGTGTCCGGGCGGAAAGCACAAGGGACATTGTGGCGGATTTGTCCCAAAAGGTAACAGTTCCCGCCCATGTCCCATTTTTCGACACACTTTTCTCAGTGTCCCGTGCTTTTTTCCGGGGGTATCGCTTATAATCCAATACATACAGGCGGTATACCGGCCCCGCAGAGCGTACGGTGAACCGAACCGGAAAGGATTTGTTTTATTATGAGTGAAAAGACCAGAGCTGTCAAGAATAATATGCAGGAATTTGCCATCAAGCAGGCCCTCAGGTATCTGGACGGCAACCCCAGAGAGAATCTGCCCAAGCTGATGAACATGGTGGACCGTTTTCTCCCGGACACCTGGTACGCCAACCAGCGGCGCACCTTCCGCAAGGTGCTGGAGGAGGACGACAACAACTGGTACCGCCTCATCATGCGGGTGTACGATGAGATCGACCGGGACGTATTCAAGACCTTCTTCCAGAACTTCATGCTCAACGCCAGCCTGAAGGGCAGCGCCCTCCAGGATGAGACCGTTGAGAAGTACGGCTGCAACGCCCCCTGGGCCATTCTTCTGGACCCCACCTCCGCCTGCAACCTCCACTGCACCGGCTGCTGGGCCGCCGAGTACGGCAACCGGCTGAACCTGACCTTTGACGACCTGGATTCCATCGTCACCCAGGGCAAGGCCATCGGCACCTATATGTACATCTTCACCGGCGGCGAGCCCCTGGTGCGGAAGAAGGACATCATCGCCCTGTGTGAGAAGCACGCCGACTGTGAGTTCCTGTCCTTCACCAACGGCACCCTGATTGACGAGCAGTTCTGCCAGGATATGCTCCGGGTGAAGAATTTCGTCCCCGCCATCAGCGTGGAGGGCTTCGAGACTGCCACCGACGGCCGCCGGGGCAGCGGCACTTTCCAGAAGGTGGTAAAGGCTATGGAGCTGCTGCGTGCCCACAAGCTGCCCTTCGGCATCTCCACCTGCTACACCAGCGTCAACTATGAGGACGTCACCAGCGAAGCCTACTATGACCAGATGATCGACTGGGGCGCCCTGTTCGTGTGGTACTTCCACTATATGCCCGTGGGGGCCGGGGCTGTGCCCGAACTGCTGCCCAACCCGGAGCAGCGGACGGTGGTGCATGACCGCATCCGGGGCTATCGGAATACCAAGGCCATTTTCAGCATGGACTTCCAGAACGACGCCCAGTATGTGGGCGGCTGCATCGCCGGCGGCCGCCGATACCTCCACATCAACGCCGCCGGAGACGTGGAGCCCTGCGTCTTTATCCACTACTCCAACGCCAACATTCACGACTGTACCCTGCTGGAGGCCCTGCAAAGCCCCATCTTCATGGCCTACCACAACGGGCAGCCCTTTAACGACAATATGCTCCGGCCCTGCCCCATGCTGGAGAACCCGGAGCTGCTGCGGAAGATGGTGAAGGACACCAACGCCAGGCCCACCGACTACGAGTCCCCGGAGGATGTGGACACCCTCTGTGACCGCACCACCCCCTATGCCCAGCGCTGGGCCCCCGTGGCGGAAGAGCTGTGGGAGAAGGATGCGGCGATCTACAAGAAGGAACACAGTCAGGGGAACCAGTGAGATTTGGTTCCGGTTTTCTCCTTAGATAACGTTCGCTATTGAGACTTTGTCCGGCCTTCCCTTGCCAGGGAAGCGGGGGCCTGCTTTTCTCGATTCGTCGAGAAAAGCAGCAAAAGAGGACGACTTAAGAGGGGGACCTGTGGTCCCCCTCTTAAGAATCTCCCCGTATCAGGCAACCGGCTTGCGCCTTGTCTCTCAATCAGGTGGTC
>JAJQCJ010000169.1 GCA_021202775.1 Clostridiales bacterium
CAAGAAAACTGTGGAAATCACCACGTCATTGGCTCCCCTGAAAGGGTAGGGAGCGCAGCGGAAATGCCGCTTGACGGCGGAGCTGGCTGGCCGCAAGGCCAGACTGAGGGGTTTCTTTAGTATGTTTGACCTAAAACTTGATTTCCGTGGGCTGCTGGCCCAGCTTTTCAGCTTGCTCCCCCAGTTGTACATGCCGTTCAGGATGCCGGAGACCACGTTGGTGCCGGTGCCCTTCCAGTCCAGCCCCTTCACCGTGGAGATGGCGGTCTTGAATTTGCTCTTAATGTCGCTGGAGAGGCTCTTGAAGCCGGAGACCACGTTGCTGCTGACGGTGGTAAAGACGCTCTTGGCGTTGCCCCAGGCGTTTTTCGCGCTGGAAAAGGCGGTTCCGAAGGATTGTTTCAGGTTGGCCGACAGCGCCGAAAAGCCGTCTACCACGTTGCCACTGACCGTAGTAAAGGCGGTTTTGGCCCCGCTCCAGGCGCTCTCCGCGCCGGTCATGGCGGTGGAGAACTTCGTGCTGACGTTGTCCTTCAGGGTGGAGAAGCCGGAAACCACATTGTCCTTCACCGTTGTAAAGGTGGTCTTGGAACTGCTCCAGGCGTCCTCAGCGCTGGTGAAGGCGGAAGAGAAGGTGTCGGAGAACCAGCTGTCCACGCCGTCAAACACGCCGCTGATGTCCGCCCAGACGTCCTCGAAGTAGCTCGCCGGGTCCTCGTCCTCCACGCCCTGCTCCAGACCTTCCACCAGGTAGCCGCCCACCTCCGCCATTTTCTTGGAGGGGCTGGCGATGCCGGTGATCCGGCTTGCCAGGGATTTCAACCCGCTGAGGACGCTGCTGCCCGCATTTTTGCCGATGGTCAGCAGGGCGCTGCCCAGTTTGGAGAGGCCACCCTCTGCCGCTTCTCTGGCCCTGCTGGCCAGGCTAGCCAGCCGCTCCGACAGGGAGGCGGGGGCCGTGGCGCTGGCGGCGGCGTTCTCCATCTCCGACACTTCGTTCGTCAGTGTCTGGGTGGCGGCGGCGGTCTGCTGCTGTTTGCTCTTCGTCTGGTCCAGCCGCTCCTGATAGGTCAGCAGTCGGCTGGCCGTCTGCCCCGCCTGGAGGGAGAGCTGCTCCATCCTGCTCTTGTTGTTGCCGATCTCCGTCTGGAGCTGTTTCAGCCCGGCGGTGGATGCATAGCCCAGGTTGGCCTGCCCCACCTTATGCTCCGCTGCGGCCAGCTCCTCCACACGGGCGGCGGCCTGGTCTGCCGCTGTGGTCATCTCCTGGAGCTTTTGTTTGGCCTGCTCCAAAGAGACAATGGAACCGTCGTCCAGCTGAATGGCGGTGTACCCCATGCCGCTGGATTCCGTGAGTTTGGCCCGGAGCTGGGCAATCTCATTGTCATAGCTGGCAAGGCTTTCCTTCGCCTTTTCCAGCTCCTCGGACAGCGTCCCGCTGAGGTTCAGGCCGCTGACGGCCTCTTTCACCGTGTCGAAAATGCCGCTGAGCCGCTGGGGCTCCGTCTGGAGGCTGTTATACTCCGCCTCCATGCGGTTCAGGCTGCCCTCCTGCTCCGCGATGGCCCGGGTCAGCTGGCTCTCATCCGCCGCCAGGCTCTGGGCCTGCTTCCCAAGCGTGGCGGCCTGTTTCCCAGCGGAGGACAGGGAGCGGCTGATGCGCTGCATCTCCGCCCCGGTGACGTTCTGGGCCGCCGTCATGGCGTCCCCGATGGCGCTGATTCTGTCCTGGAGGTCCTGACTGATTTTCCCCGCGTTCTGTACCTGCTTCCGGTAGTCGGAGAGGTCTGCGGTAAATTTCGCCCATACCTCCTTGATCGTCTGTTCGCTCATGCTTCACCGCCCTTCCGCCTGCTGTGCGCCCAGCGTGTCATAATGCTCTTGACCTGCTCTGCCTTGAGCTGCCGGATCTCCTCCTCCGTCCAGAAGGGGAAGCAGTCGTAAACCTCCGGCAGCTCTTTTCCCTTTTTGCTCCCCAGCACGTGGCCGGTGTACACTGCCTGCCCGGCGGCCAGGACGGCCTGGGCCTGATGCTCCCGGCGGTTGCGCTCGGAGACGGCCCCGGGCCTGCTGGGCGATTTCCCCCGCCGTCCACTCCCAGACCTCCACGGCCGGTATCCCGGCGATGACGCCCTCCTGCACCAGGTCCTCCAGCAGGGTCAGAGGGTCCCGGTAGGGTTTTCCGCCGGTTCGGCGGTGTTCAGGCTGTCCAGCGAGGCGTCGATGGCCCCCCGGAGCTGGGCGATGGTGGCGTCCCGCTGGCCCTCCGTCAACAGGCCGGATTCCGCCATGGCGTTGATGACCAGCTCCGGCACGTCGGACACCAGGGCATACCCCTCATCCACCAGCAGGTCGCAGAAGTCCTCGCCGCTGAGCTCCGGGTTGCCGCTGCCGCTCCAGTGGAGCAGCTCATTCAGCACGCTGCACAGCTTGTCCAGGTCCGCGAAGCCGTCCACGCACACCTGGGCGGCCTGCTGGCCGTACTCCTTGATGAGCTTCTTCTGGGCCCGGGCGGTGAGGCGCAGGCGGTACACGGTGCCGTTCAGGGTGAGTTCATAAGCACGTTTCATAGGTGATTCAGTCCTTTCATGTGAGTGGTTGGAAACCCCTCCACCGCTTTGCGGTCCCCCTCCCCTTTCAGGGGAGGCAGGGACTTGCAAAAACCGCCACGTCATTGGCGCCCCTGAAAGGGGAGCTGTCGGCGCAGCCGACTGAGGGGTGAATCAGCTTCCGCTCACTTTTTCTGACCCATAAAGCCCATAAGGAAGGGGTCAGGGGCTTCCTCGTGCTGTCCGGCGTCCTTGGGCGGCGTACCGCCCCGCATCTGGTCGTTGACGGCGCTGGCCCGGTAGGCCCGCATCAGGCCGTCGAAGGCGGTCAGGTTGGCGCTGGTGGCCTCCGCGTCCCTGCCGGTCAGGTACTTCGCAAAGCCCGCGTCGTAGCCCATGCCCTGGAGCTGGGCCCCGGTCTGGACCTCCAGCTGCTGGCGTTGGAAGGCGGCCCGCTCGCTCTCCAACTGCCGCCGGTCCTTGTCCAGCTGGTACTGCTCCCGCTGGGTCTTGCTCATCTTCTCCAGCCGTTCCGCTTCGGTCAGGTTCTCCGCCTGCTCCTGCTCCCACTTCGTCCGGGCGGTCTGCACCGCTTTGGTGGCCCGCCGGTCAAATTCGGAGCGGTAAGCCGGGTTGCTGTCCAGCCACTGGTCAAAAGTCAGGCCGCTCCCGCCGGAGTTGTTTTCCCCCTCCGGGGTCTGCGCCGGGGTCTCACCGGTGGTCTGGGTGGTGTTGGGTTCGTCTGCCATGTGAATAACTCCTTTCGCGTCCTGCGAGTTCAAGCCCTCGCAGTGTCGTGGGTTTGGGTATGAAAAAAGCACCCGGAAGGTGCTTTCATCAACGTGTTTGATTTTGCATTTTGGGCATAAGAAAAGCACGGCTTGCGTCGTGCTTTCAATGTTATTTACCTCGCGTTAGGCGGAGCAATCGTCCACAAATCTGAGCTTTTCCGCCCTTGCAGCCGGGCGGCCTCGTATTCTTCCTGCATTTGAATAAAGACCACCGCCTGAACCTCTGGCAGCCGTTGGAGTAGCGCTTCAATGGCTGCCAGCCTTTCTTTGATTTCGGTCAAATCAGTCTGTCCCATCAGCGTCCTCCTTCGGCTCGAAATGGTGCCCGTTTCCGCAGTCATGGGAATCACCTGGCATTCTGGATAACAACTCATCCGGGATATTTTCGTACCATTTGCAAGAAGTTCTGCCTAAATAAGACTTGCAATAACAGCATAGAACACGCTGAAACCCGGGGTCGGTATAGAATCTGTCTGGATACTTATGCGTCTCCATTGGCTACACCTCTGTCATGTAAAGAGTTTTCCCATCAACTCGTTCAACGATAAATTTCGTATTGCGTTTGAACAAGACTTCTTGTTCCTTCACGTTTATGCTTGAGATGTCTTTCCCACGCTTAGACGTGATTACATACTGAATTTCCATACTGGGGTCATAAACAGTTTTTCCAGTTGATGTGTATGCGGGCGACTTCACAACGTTGTTTTCCTGATGCTGTGCCAGAAACGCCGCCGGGTCGTCTATCATGCTGGTGCTGACAGACCGGTAAACTGTCCCTTCGTAGTCGGGCAGCTTGGTCAGCGCCGTGTCCAGATCACGGACAAGCTGCGCCTGCGTTGTGGTCAACGTGTCGCCGTTCCTCAGCGCATCGTTCAGCGGATAGGCCACCCCGGAGGACATATAATCCTGAATGGCCCGTATATCGGTTCCATTCAGTATACCATCTTCGCCGGATTTTTCAACCTCGTTTTTTCCCTCAACGTATTTTGCATACCACTCTTTATACGTCATATACCCCGGAATGGTCACCGATTTCCCCGTCACCGGGTCCCTCGCCGCCCGGTTCACCCGGTTCAGCTGCCCCCGGCTCATGTCGCACATGGTAGTGCTGCGGCAATGGGGGTGCATGGGCGGGAGGTTCGTCCCTGGCGTGGCCTCCGCCACCGGGAACCGCTGGCCGTCCAGCTTCCGGCAGACCTCGCTTGTCCGTAAGTCCAGCGTAGCGAGGTAGATGTAATACTCAATTCCCGCCGCCTGGTAGCCCATGAGGTGCCCCTGATTGGCCACATAGCTGCACTCGGTCATCACCAGCCGCCGGGCGTTGT
>JAJQCJ010000084.1 GCA_021202775.1 Clostridiales bacterium
TCATTCCCTTTGGTGCCTTGGAGCGCAGCGGAAAGGAATGGTCATAGCCATGATGGAACACGACAACCAATCGAAAAACGGCGTCAGCGTCCTGTACTGCGGGGACAGAAACATAGAGGACGGCCTGATTCTGTCCGTCCTGTCGCTGCTCAGGCAAACGGCGGAACCGCTGCATATCTTCGTGATGACGATGGAGCTGACCCTGGGGGAGCGCCGGATTCTACCCGTCACCCAGGGCACCGTCCGGTATTTGGATGGCTATGTCAAGCAGAAAAATCAGGAGAACTCCGTCACACGCATCGACGCAACCGGCCTCTTCCAGGCGGAGATGCCCACGGCCAACCTGGACACCCGCTTCACCCCCTGCTGTATGCTGCGGCTGTATGCCGATCAGGTGCCGGAGCTGCTGGAGCGCATCCTGTATCTGGACAACGATGTGCTGTGCCGGGGAGACTACAGCGCATTCTACCACCAGGACATGGAGGGCTGCGAGCTGGCCGGCGCGCTGGACTATTATGGCAAATGGTTCTTCCGAAGCCGGTTGTTCCACATGGACTATCTCAACTCCGGTGTGCTGCTGCTGAACCTGGGGCGCATCCGGGAGACCGGCCTGTTCGCCCGGTGCCGGGCCATGTGCCGTGACAGGCGAATGTTCATGCCGGATCAGTCCGCCATCAACAAGCTGGCCCAGTCCAAAAGGCTCTGGGGCAGGGCCTACAACGAACAGCGCAAACTGCGTCAGAACACCGTTTTTCAGCACTTCACCACCAGTTTCCGCTTTTTCCCCTGGCTGCACACTCTGACAGTGAAGCCCTGGCAGATCGAACAGGTGCATGAAACGCTGAAGCTGCATGAATATGATGGTATCTTTCAGGAATATACTGATATCACCACCGCGATGAAAGGATACTCGCAATGAAACAGGATGAAATTCCAATCTTCTTCACCGTAGACGAAAGCTATGCCCCCTACCTGGACTGCGCGATTCGCTCCATGATGGAAAATGCGTCCAAATCCCACACCTATCAAATCATCGTCCTCCATGAGGACTTGACCGAGGAGAGCCAGAAGAAGCTCTCAGCCACAGGGAGGGGCGCAGCCCCGGAAGTGCCGCTTGACGGCGATGTAAAGCCCCCCTTCCGGATACGCTTTCTTCCCATGAAAGACAAGCTGGCCGGCATCACAGACCGAGCCGAGAATAGATTGCGGTGCGATTACTTTACACTGACGATCTATTTTCGGCTCTTTATTGCCGACCTGTTTCCCGCATACGATAAGGGAATCTATCTGGACAGCGACATCGTGGTGCCGGGTGACATCTCCCGGCTGTACCAGACCGAGCTGGGGGACAACATCATCGCCGCCTGCGCTGACCGCTCCATTACGCCGGTGCCCGAACTGGTGAACTATGTGGAGGATGCCGTGGGCGTTCCCATTGACCAGTATATCAACTCCGGTACCCTGGTGATGAACCTGAAAAAAATGCGGGAAGTGGATTTTTCCGGTCACTTTCTCCGCCTGCTCCAAGCCTATCACTTTGACTGCCTCGCCCCGGATCAGGATTATTTCAACGCCATGTGCAATGGCAGCATCGTCTACCTGGACGAGAGCTGGGACGTCATGCCGCCAGAGGGTGGGGGTACTGGTGCGATTCTGGAGCATCCCAATCTGATCCACTACAACCTGTTTCAGAAGCCCTGGTGTTATGACAATATCCCCTATGAGGACTATTTCTGGCGCTATGCAAAGGGTTCCCCCTTCTATGAGGATATCGTGCAACACAAGGAGACTTATTCTGAGGAACAGAAGTTGTCCGACCGCACCTGCCTGGGCAACATGGTGCGCAAGGGGCCGGAAGTATGCCGTCAACCGGTGACGTTCCGCAAAATGAACGAGAAAGGAGCGCACATTCGTGTATGTTAATCGGAGGCAACAAAGAGCAGGTAGTAACCAATATGCGTGCCGCCGCAGAGCGCGGTGACCTGAACTGCAAGGTGGAAGTGGACGACCCTGATTTGTCCAAAGAGGAGCGGGAGAACATCCTCCAGCATTTTCTTGATAATTATAAAACTTTTGGCTATCGGTTCTGCAACGTCTGCGCCCGTGCGCTGACAGACACCGCAACCAGGTACCTGAACCGAGATACCAAAATCGAGGGACTGGATAATCTCGCCGGGGTTCACGGTGGAGTCATCGTGACCAGCAACCACTTCAGCCCGTTGGACAATACCGCAGTGCGCAGAGCCATGAACAAGGCGGGGTATCGGCGGCTTTTCATGGTCAGCCAGGAGACGAACCTGGCCATGAAGGGCTGGGTCGGCTTTTTGATGAACCATGAGGACATCATTCCCCTGTCTGGCAGCACCACCTACCTCCGCAGGCACTTTGGCCCCATGCTTCACGAACGGCTGGAACAGGGCCACGCCGTGCTGATCTATCCGGAGCAGGAGATGTGGTTCCACTACCGGAAGCCCCGTCCGCCCAAGCGGGGCGCTTACTACTATGCCGCCGTCAACCATGTTCCCGTGGTCTCCTGCTTCGTGGAGATTCGGGACCTGCCGGGGCAGGAGAACGACCAGTTCCACAAGACCCGGTATATTATGCACATTCTCCCGCCCATCTATCCCGACCCGGCCAAAAGCGACCGGGAGAACAGCGAGGAAATGATGGCCCAGGACTACCGGCAGAAGGTGGACGCCTATGAGCGGGCCTACGGGAAAAAGCTGACCTATGACTTTGACGAGAGCGACATTGCCGGTTGGATTCCGCAGCCGCCAAAGGGCGAATAGCCTCACAGAAAGGAAGTGTCGTTGTGGCAGAGACAGACAAAACCCTTCGCCTTGGAATCGATGTGGGCTCCACAACCGTCAAAGTGGTTGTCACCGACCCGGAAACCGGAAAAATGCTCCACGCCCGCTATGTGCGGCACAACGCCAGGCAGCGGGAAACGGTGGACAGCCTGCTTCGGGAGGCGGCGGAACAATTCCCCGCGGCACAGTTCCGGGCGGCGGTCTGCGGCTCCGGCGGCAGACCCATTGCGCAAAAGATGGGCGTCCCTTACATACAGGAGGTTGTGGCCAATTCCGCCGCCGTTCGGGCGCTGTATCCCAATGCGAAAACCGCCGTGGAGCTGGGCGGACAGGACGCAAAGGTCGTATTCTTCCACTATGACGCGCAAAAGGGACAGCTCCAGACCTCAGATATGCGGATGAACGGCAGCTGCGCCGGAGGCACCGGCGCATTCATCGACGAGGTGGCGGCGCTGCTGAACGTGGAGCCGGAGCAGTTTGAGGCCCTGGCGGAACGGGGGCACACGGTTTACGACATCTCCGGACGGTGCGGCGTGTTCGCCAAGACGGACATTCAGCCGCTGCTCCTCTCCGGCGCCAGGAAGGAGGACATCGCCCTGTCCACCTTCCACGCCATTGTGAAGCAGACCATCGGCGGGCTGGCCCAGGGGCTGGAGCTGACAGCCCCCATCATCTTTGAAGGCGGCCCGCTGACCTTCCACCCCACCCTGGTGCAGGTGTTTGCCCAGCGGCTGCACCTGACGGAAAGCGACATTGTCCGCCCGGCGCATCCGGAGACCATCGTGGCCTACGGCACGGCCATCGCCATCGACCAGCTTTTCCCCGACAAGGAGGACACAGCCACCCTGGCGGAGCTGCTGGCGCAGGCAGAGGAAACCTCCAGCGCAGACGAGGATGGGCAGAAACCTTTTTTCCCTTCTCTGGAGGAACAGCAACGGTTTCAGGCGCGGCATGACCGGGAGCTGAAGGACCTCTGCCCGCCTGCGCCGGAGAACGGGGAGCTGCAGGTCTGGCTGGGTATCGACTCCGGCAGCACTACCTCCAAGTTCGTCCTGCTGGATGAGGAGGAACGGGTCATTGACCGCTTCTACGCGAACAACAAAGGGGAGCCTTTGCTGGTGGTGCGGGACGGTCTGAACGCCATCAGGGAAAAGTACGATGCAATGGGAATTAAACTCACCGTTCTGGGCCTGGGCACCACAGGCTACGGCGAGCAGCTGTTGGCCCAGGCATTTGGCGCGGACTACCACACCGTAGAGACCGTGGCCCACGCCATGGGCTGCACCCAGTACTACCCGGAGGCCACCTTCCTGCTGGACATCGGCGGTCAGGACATGAAGGCCATCTGGCTGGAGGACGGCATCATCACCAACATCATGCTGAACGAAGCCTGCTCCTCCGGGTGCGGCTCCTTTTTGGAAAACTTCGCGGTGAACCTGAATATCCCCGTGGAGGAGATTGCGGAGGCGGCGTTCCGCTCCCAGTCCCCTGCCAAACTGGGCAGCCGCTGCACCGTGTTCATGAACAGTACCATCATCAATGAGCAGCGGCGGGGCAAAGGCCCGGACGATATTATGGCGGGGCTGTGCCGTTCCATCATTGAGAACGTGTTCACCAAGGTGGTGCGCATCTCCAACACCGCCCAGCTGGGGGACTGCATCGTGGTGCAGGGCGGCACCTTCCGGAACCGGGCGGTGCTGCGGGCGCTGGAGGAATATCTGGGCTCAGAGGTGAAGCTGGCCCCCTACCCCGGCGAGATGGGCGCCATCGGCGCAGCCCTGGCGGTGAAGCGGCAAGTGACGGAATCCGGCTACAGGAACGGCAGCACGTCCTCCTTCATCGGCTTTGACGCAGTGGAACGCTTCTCCTATGAGACGCAGACTGGCGTTCCCTGTCTGGGCTGCGGCAACCGGTGCAGCCGCACCATCGTCCGCTTCTCTACAGGAAAACAATGGATTTCCGGCAATCGGTGCGAAAAAGGTGCGGCGGAGACGCAGGGCGGCTCCGCCGCTGAAAAAGTCGCGAAGGACAAACCGGCAGACCTGTTTGCGGAGCGGGAAGCGCTGCTGTTTCAGGACTACCCCTACCAGCAGGCCGCCCCGGACAAGGGCGAAGTGATTGGTCTGCCCAGGGTGCTGGAATTCTGGGACAGCATGCCCTTCTGGAGCACCTTCTTCCGGGCGCTGGGCTACCGGGTGAAGTTCTCCCACAAAAGCTCCCGCAAAATGTACGAGCAGGGGCTGCAGTATGTGGCCTCCGACACGGTCTGTTTCCCGGCCAAGCTGGTACACGGCCACATCATGGATTTGGCGCAGGCGGGGGTTGACCGCATCTTCTTCCCCTATGTGATGCATATGCCCCCGGAGGGGGTGGACAAGCTCAGCCCCTATGTCTGCTCCGTCCTCCAGGGCTACCCCATGGTGGTGCGGAACTCCCAGGACCCGGAGCGGGGCGGGAAGGTTGTCTTTGACACTCCGGTTTTCCACTGGTTTGCGGAGAAGGACCGGAAGAAGCAGATTTGCCGCTATGCCGAAGAAACGCTGGGCGTTGCCAAAGGGGAGGCGGAGTCCGCCTTCCGGGACGGCGAGCAGGCGCTGCGCACCTTCCGCAATACCCTGCCCGGGCGGGGCAAGGAAGTGCTGCGCCAGGCCCATGAGACCGGCTCCTATGCGGTGGTGCTGGCCGGGCGGCCCTACCACACCGACCCCTTTATCTGCCACGACATCTTCAAACGGTTCGAGGAGCGGGGCGTACCGGTGCTGACCGTGGACAGCCTGCCCCATCTCAGTGAACAGGACCTGAAAAATACCACCATCGAAATCACCAACAACTTCCACACCCGGATGCTGGAGGGCGCTATGGTGGCGGCGAAAGACCCGGCGCTGGAGTATGTGCAGATCGTTAGCTTCGGCTGCGGCCACGACGCCATTTTGTCCGACGAGATCAGCCGCATCCTCACCGAGAGCGGCAACAAGTCCCCGCTGATTCTCAAAGTGGACGAGAGCGACGCCACCGGCTCCCTGGGGATTCGTATCCAGTCCTTCCTGGAGACCATTGAAATCAAGCGGAGAGACGCCAAGTTGCTGGAAGCAATGCAGCACTGGTATAAAGAGCTGCCCGAACCCAGCCCAACCAAATTCTACAAGCAGGACAAGAAAACCCGCACCATCCTGGTTCCCAATATTTCCGGGGAGGTGTCCGTCCTGCTCTCCGCCATCATGGAGAAGGAGAACTATAAAGTTCAGACATTGCCCATCGGAGGCCGGGAGCAAATCGCGCTGGGGAAAAAATACGTCCACAACGACATCTGCTTCCCCTGTCAGATGGTGATCGGAGAGCCGATCAGCGCCCTGCAGGAGGGCCACTACCGGCAGGACGAGGTGGCCGTGGCGATGGTGAAGTTCCAGTGCGACTGCCGGATGTCCCACTATGCGGGGCTGCTCCGCAAAGGGCTGGACAGAGCCGGGTTCACGGAGGTTCCCATTGTCACCACGGACACGGGCGACACGAAGGAGATGCACCCCGGCGTTGCCGTCCTTGGGGTCAGCGCGGTCTGGGAGGCGGTCTGGACGTTTATGATGCTGGACATTCTCACCGACCTGTGCCGGAAGATACGCCCCTATGAGCTGCATTCCGGCGAGACGGACGAGGTCTATCAGGATTGTGTCGCACAGATTGCGGAAGGTATCCGCAGCGGCGTGGGCAGCGCCCGGCGCGCCTTCGCCCGCTGCATTGACCGGATGGGGCAGATTCCCTACGACCGGAAAAACCTGAAACCAAAGGTGTTCGTCACCGGCGAGCTGCTGGTGACCTATCATCCGGGCTCCAACTTCAACATCGAGCGGTATTTGGAGGCCAACGGCATGGAGACGGCCTTCCCCAGAATCACCGACCAGCTGCGAAAGGATTTTCGGGCGTCGGAGTGTGAAATCAGGGACTACCACGCCAACATCCCGCCCTATCCCCAGCTGGTGGAGGGCCTGTTTGACTATGTGCAAAGGCAGCTGGAGAAGGTCGCCATCCGGCACCCGCTCTATGAATACGCAAAGAAGCCCAAGGATCTATATCAGGAGGTCAGCGACATCATCCCGGAAACGCTGAGCTGCGGCGAAGGCTGGCTGATGGCGGCGGAAATCGCCCACAACGCAAAGGAAGGGGTCAAGTCCTTTATCATTTTGCAGCCCTTCGGCTGCCTGCCCAACCACGTCTGTGGCCGGGGCGTCATCAAGCGGCTCAAGGAGGAGTATCCGGACATCTCCATCCTGCCTCTGGATTTGGACCCGGACACAAGTTATGCCAACGTGGAGAACCGCCTGCAAATGCTCATCATGAACCATGGGGCGGAGCAGGCGGCGCTGAACTCCGCCGGTTGAGAACGGAATCCGCATTCTGAATGCTCACTCCAAAGCAAAACGAACGGGCACGCGCTTTCAACAGGAGCGCAGGGGCTTCGTACAGACAACGTCCAAAAACCGTCAGACCGCCGAAGGGCGGTCTGACGGTTTTTGCCTGTTGGGGCGCATGCCGAACATGGGCAGCATTTTGTCATAATAGGCTCGTACCTCCGGGGAACGCTTTTCCACCCGTCGGTTCATCCAGTTCGGCAGCTTGTCGTTGCAGAACATCCCCTGAAGAATCGGCGCTATGTATTCTCTTGCGGCCTTTCTCCCATACTTTTCCGCCATCAATCCTCTCATAAACGGAACGATGACAGTCCAATATTGACCGGTGTATTTCATGCTGATGCCCCCTTCCTTGCAGGTATTTTGAGAGAAGCTCATAATTGGCCCTCCCCGTAATTGACCCACGCTATAAGTTATTTGCTGTTTCGGTGCAGGTACAACCATGTCAATATGCTCCCAAACCACAGCACCATGCTTTCGCTCATCAGGCCGTTGGTGAATGCCAGACGAAACGCAGTATCCGGCATGAGCAGGGTGATCAGCTTCAACACAAGATAGAAAATCAGTGGATTGGACAGGGCCATCTGCCGGGGCAGGACGCTCTGTCCACGCAATACCAGCCATCCCCAATAGAGGTAGGGCGGCAGCATCAGTGCCTCGCTCACCGGGACGAGCCAGGAAAAATGGGAAAAGACCGCCTCTGAAACCGGAAGGGCAGCGGAGGCGTACCCGTTCCCGCTCATCCAGGCGAACCCATACAGGAGCATGATGTAAAACAGATGCAGGCACAGCCATGGGGTCAGGCTGAATGCGGTCAGGCAGTGGTAAACCCTCTGCCGCTTCTCTCCTCTAATCAGTTTTTCAATCGCAAACAGCGCGATCCCGTACAGGATGATGCCGGGGAAGGCCAGCGCCATAGCCAGATTATTGCGCCAGGGGGCGATTTCCGCCGCCCCTGTCGTCAGCCAGGAAACTGTTCCGGAATAGGCCGTGTCACCGTAGAGCATGAGCCAGTCTCCCACGCCAAAGCACACACAGCCCAGCAGGCCACAGAGAAGGGCGAGGATCGTCTTTTTATCTGTTTTCATTGTGTTTTATCTCCCGCTCAGGTTTTGCCACCGGTTCTTTCTCGCTTTTTCCTCCGTATCATCCGATTCGTCATAGGCATCGTAGGGAGCCGACGGATCATGAGGCTTCTGCCGGAACCATGCGTTGCACACCTTGTCCCGGCGGGCAAAGGCAAACTCCAGATCGTCCGTCCAGCCGGTATGACCGGTGATGATTTTGGGACGGAGGTTCCTGCTGCGGAGCCTTTCCTCCAGCGCTGCCAGAGATCGGAACGCCAGCTTGTTGTCCTCGGCCAGCACGTTGATGAAGCTGCGGCCCCCGTCCGGGCCAAACCACAGCGTATCCCCGGTAAACAGATATGCTCCGTCCACGAGGTAAGCCATGTGGCCCCAGGTGTGGCCGGGCACCAGGAAACACTCGATCTGAATATCTCCGATAGAAAACACCTGTCCGTCCCGCAAAAGCACCTTCGGGTTTTCGATATGCACCTGGGGCAGCTTATAAAAACCGTAGTACACCCGTCGGCGTTTTTCGCCGGTGAGGTAGCGGTTTTCCTCCTCCCCAATATAGAGCGCAGCGTCCCGGAACAGGCCGGGGCTGTCCGCCTCCACCGCGCCCACGTGGTCGGTGTCCTGATGGGTGATCAGGATATGCCGGATGGCGGCAGGGTTGATTTCCAGCCAGCTCATCTTTTCCGCCAGCCGGTCATAGTTATAGCCCGCGTCGATCATAATCGTGGTGCCGTTTTTCGTGTAAAAGAAGATGTTTGCCACAAACTCCCGGACGCAGGCGACGTGGTCATCAATCCATCCCGTGTTCAGGGGCTTGAAAATCTCCTTGCCCCGATAGAGCAGCGCCATCGCCTTTTCCTGAAATTCTGATGCTGATTTTGACATTTTCCTCCCCCTCACATTCCTTTACCAAAGCCAGGTCATAACCAAAGAGATGATACCCCCTCCCACGGCGAATACCGGCAGCATGGGCAGCATGGCCTTCACATGGAACCATTTCTGATGATACTCCCGGTCCATATGCTCCGTCCCCGGCAGGCGCACCCGTTTGATGTTGGCAAACAGCACCCAGTCGAGAAAGCAGGTGTCAAACGCCGCCAGCACAAGCATATAACCGTACACCAGCAGAAGCCCATCTGCAAAGGTTTTCGCCCCTGCTATATGGGCCATCCACGCAAACAGAAACAAGAACGCAATGACAGCGATCCCTTTCCGAAGAATTGTGAGGAATGTCATCCTTTCCTTTACCGCCTCCTTGTGCTGGGAGGAATAATACTGCGCCTGAATTTCCGGCGGGTAGTCGCCGACGAAGGACACGGGATTGACCAGCATCATTCCAAAAACGAACACGCCAAACACAGCGCACATCACTACGCACTCAAGCACATAGACTGAAATGCTCATCGGTCATACCCTTCTCTCCGGCAGGTAAAGCAGACAAACGCAGCTTCTCCACCCAAAGGGCGATGTGCTGATTTGATTTCATCGTGTCGGTTCATATCGTTCTCTCTCTCCGCATAATGTTAGTGTTGCCTAACCCATATTATAACAGATACAAGGAGAGAAGTCAATGCAGAATCTGAACGATTACGTGCGAAAGCAAACGCCGCCGCGCGATAATATGCGTAAAAATAATGGAACAAATACAGGGGCGGCACATTTGCCCCGCATTTGCTCCACATTTATAGCAGCAATCGTCAAACTATTGACAGCAATTTTGATAATTGCTATAGGGAGAATCCTGCCCATGACAGCGGGCCTTGTGGTTCGAGCCGACGGCCCAAAACCTGTCATTCAAAATTGACTGCCCACTGTAGTATAGAGGGGACAGGAATATCAGGTATGTCTCTGTCTTGGTGATGCGCCTTCCTATGCGGTGGTGCAAGTTTCTGAATCTTCGTCAATCAGCACCAGAGACAGATCGTTCACATTGGTGCCGGTGGGGCCGGTGAGGATGAGGCCATGCACAGCCTGTAACGCATGATAGGCGTCGTTGTTGTTGAGATACGCTTCAAGGTCGATGCCAAGTTCTTCCAGCTCCCCGCAGGTGTCACCGTCGGCATAGCCCCCGGCGGCGTCTGTGGGGCCGTCGGTGCCGTCGGAGCCAACGCTGAGAATCGCCGCGTTTGGTATCCCCGCCAGCTCCTCTGCCGCCGCCAGGGCAAGCTCCTGATTTCTCCCTCCCAGGCCGCTGCCGCGGAGGTGCACCACCGTCTCGCCTCCGGCCAGAAAAGCCAGCTTTTTCCCGTCGGCGGCATGGTTCCTGGCAATCGCCCCCAGGAAGCGCCCGGCCTCCCTGGCCTCACAGGCCAGCCGGTCGGTCAGCAGAAGCGGCGCATACCCCAACGCGGCGCAGCCGGACATGGCCGCCCCGCACAGTTGCCGGACGCTGCCGATGATATGGGCTTCCGCGTTGGGCAGGGCCCTGGGCAGCTCGGTGCGCAGGAGCGGTCTTTCCTCCTCTGTCAGGGGCAGCCGGTATTTTTCCGCGATGGCAATCGCCTGCTCTGCGGTGCTGGCGTCCGGCACCGTGGGCCCGCCGGCGATCATGTCCAGGGGGTCCCCCAGAATGTCGGAGAGCACCACGGTATAGACCCTCGCCGGGGCGCACCAGGCGGCGAACTGCCCGCCCTTCACCATGGAAAGCCGCTTGCGGATGGTATTGATCTCCGTGATGTCCGCACCGGAGGCCAGCAGCAGCCTGGTGAGCTGCTCCATCCGTTCCGGGGCGATACGGGGCTGTTCAAAGAGGGCGCTGCCGCCGCCGGAGAGGAGGAACAGCACCGTGTCCGTCTCCAGCAGGTGTTTGCTCATGTCCAGGATGGCCTGGGTGCCCTGATAGGAGTTGCCGTCTGGCACCGGGTGCCCCGCCTCCAGGCAGAGGACATTTTCCAGTGGGTGCCCCACATGGCCGTATTTTGTCAGCACGATGCCCCCATCCGGCCGGATGCCAGGCAGCTCCAGGGCGGCCCTGGCCATCTGCCAGGCCGCCTTGCCCACAGCGAAGAGATACAGCCGCCCGGCAGGGGCAAAGTGCGCCAGGGCTGCTTTCACCGCCGCATCCGGTTTGACGGCGTCGATAGCGGCGCGGGCAATGGTTTCCGCGTCCAAACGAAGCTTCTGATTCATAAGCGTTCCTCACACTTTCTGGTGCTGTTTCCGATAGTCTGTGGGGGTGACCCCTGTGGCGTCCCGGAAGGATTTTGAAAAATAGCTGCGATTCCCGAACCCCAGCGCATCGGAGATTTCCTCAATGCTTTTGTCCGTATAGGTCAGCCAGTACTGGGCCCGGTGGACCTGCCGGGCGTACTACTCCAGGATTTGGTTGGTGAGACTGGCCATCTCCTCTCGGGTCTCGCTGGCGTTCAGCTTCTCCCGGTGCTCCGTACACAGGGAGAAGGCAGATTTCTGGAGCATACCGCCGTCCACCGCCGCCCGGGACACCAGCGTCAGGGGCCGGACAGTCGCTTTCCAGAAGCCGGAAGTCTGGGGCAAGGACCCAGTGCCAGACCGGGCAGCAGCTGCCCACCAGCGTGCGGAACACGTTTAAATCAGCGGAATCGTACATATCCTTCCCCCCTCCTGTGGGCTTTTTCTTGCGATAACAGTATAATCTATCTCCCCGCCAATGTAAACGGCATTTTCCCGGCCAGCTCTCCTAAATAAGAACAAAATCTTGCACTTTGGGTTTTCTTTTTGTGGTTATATCAAAGTCATTTGTTTTTGATGGCACAACGAAAGAATCCCGCCCATTCGGGGCGCACCGAATGGACGGGATGGGAGGAAAACCGGCTTTAACAGACACACATGACGCCCAAACAGAGAGCGGCATCCGGTCTGAGGGCCTGGTCAACAGCTGCACTCCACCATCAGGTCAGAGGCGGCCAGGCGCTGCAACGATGAGGCGTGTACATTCTTCCGGGAATTTCTGTAAAAAAAACGGCTGCCCCGCTCTCACAGAGGGAGGCAGCCGTTTTTACCTGGCAGAATCGTTTCAGAAAACAAATCAGCAGGAGGCAGTCAAATATGAAACGGAACGTAAGAACATTCAGCGGCTCCCGGGACAGCACCGCATCCGCGCGGGAGGTCACAAGCCGCGCAGGCGGCCAGAACGCAGGCGGCCAGATCGATAGGCCATCCTCAGCACTGCGAACGTGAAAACGAGTTTGAGTGTTGTGCAGCCCGACATGGAGGGCTGGAACGCCCTTGCCCGCATCCTCTCCGGTGGGGTGCCCCCAGCGGCAAACCGACGGAAACCTGGGCCAAAAAATACGAGGAAGGCATTTGCGTCGGCTGCCGGGTGCTGTCTCTGTTTGCTGCTGCCGAACTGATCACACCGCTCCATTTTCGGGCTTCTTCTTTTCTTCCTGCTCCGCCCGGATGGCCTCCAGCTCAGTGCGGTTCTGAATCAGGTGCTGATGCATGGCCTTGGCTGCGGCCTCCCCGTCGTGGGCGGTAATGGCATCGTCGATGGCCCGGTGGCCGATAATGGTCTCCGACAGAAGGCGGTTGCCGTTCAGCGTGCCGAACAGCTCCACCGAGTAGGTGATGATGGGGATCAGCTTGGGCGCCACCAGATTGTGGGTACACTGGGCGATGCTGGTGTGGAATTCCTTATCTCTGGGCAGATGATTGCGCCCGGCGAGGATGTCCTCCTCCACCAGCAGACAGTTTTTATGCATCCGGGCGATGTCCTCCTCCGTGGCCCGCTGGGCAGCAACGTTGGCCATCGAAGGTTCAATGACCATCCGGACCTCCAGCAGATCCATGGCCAGCTTGAGCTGGTCGGGATAGTAGGCAAATCCCAACGGGTCGTCGATCTGTCCGGGGTTATCTGCAATATAGGTTCCCTTGCCCCGGCGAATCTCCAGCACGTTGCGGGCCACCAGCAGCTTGACGGCCTCCCGCACGCTGCCCCGGCCTACGTTGAGCTGGGTACATAGCTCGAATTCATTGGGCAGCTTGTCCCCACTGGTCAGCTGATTCTCAATAATCAGCTGCGAGATCTGTTCGGCTACCTTTTCGGGCAGCGTTTGCTCGGTCTGCTGTATGCTTTCAAATTGTGCGCGTTCCATGTTCGTCGGGTCCTTTCCGTTTGGGATATACAGCACACGTCTGATGTCCTTTGCCGCTATTATACACGAAACCGAGGCCACGCGCAAGCAGATTTCGCCGGTTTGAAGCGCCTCTTTTTGAACCATCCAAGTTCATTCTTTACCGCTTTACGAAAAAAGGACGCCATCCGTTTCCGGAAGGCGTCCTTTTTTCTATAGCAGAAGGAGCACAGCCGTTTTCTTACACCAGACCAGGCAGCACACCCTGGAACAGGCTCAGAATGCAGACGAAGATGAGGATAGCAACACCGGCCACGAAGCCTCCCAGCGTCCAGCCCCGGATGGTGTCATTGATATCGATGTGGAAGAAGCGGTTGATGGCCCAGAAGCCGGAGTCATTGGGCAGAGACAGGCCGATGCCGCCGGCGCATACGGCAATGGCGCACAGGATGGGAGATACCGTGGATGTCATAGCCGCAGTGGCAACAATGGCGGAGGTGGTGGTCAGGGCGGTGGTGGTAGAGCCGGTGGCACAGCGCAGCACCTGGGCAATGACAAAGCACATGATCAGGATAGGCATATTGAAGCCCTGTAGGGTGTCGGTGATGTAGGTGGCAATGCCGGAGGCTTTGAGGATGCCGCCGTAAGCACCTCCTGCGCCGGTGATCAGCAGGATCAGGCCGACGGTGTCCGCGCCGTCGCTCATAATCTCCGTAATAGAGCGCTTCAGATACTTCCGGGAAATAAACGCACCATACAGCACACCGATGATCATTGCCACATTTTTGTCACCCAGGAAGGTCAGCGCGGTCAGCACGGGGCCTTCGCTGAGGAAGAAGGAGGAGAAGCTGCCCAACAGGATCAGGACGATGGGAACCAGCAGAATGCTCAGGGCCTTGAGACCGCTCATGCTCTGGTCGTCGCCCTCAACAGTGCCATCGTCCTCCGCCAGGTCGGAGAAGTCCCAGGTCTTGCCGGATTTCCGGTCCATCCGGTTCAGGATGCCGCCGTAGGCAATTCCGCCCACAGCCATACCCACAAAGGCAGAGATCAGCGCATAGGGGAAGAACAGGTCCACGTTGACGCCCATGTTGGCGGCCACGGCCAGGGGAGGCGCGGTGGGCAGCACCAGGGCGAAGGTGCAGGTGGTGGCAACGGAGATGATGCCCGCATAGGCGGCCATGGAATAGTGGGTCTTGCGGGACAGGGCGCGGATCATGGGGGAGAACATGATATAAACCACGTCGCCAAAGACGGGGATGCCGGTGATGAAGCCCGCGCAGGCCACCGCAAACTGGGAGCGGTTTGCGCCGAGGGTTTTCAGAATGGCGTTACAGATGTTGTTGATGCCGCCGGATTCATACATAAACATACCCAGCATGACGCCCAGGCCGGTGACCATGCCGATGCTGCCTAGGGTGGAGCCGAAGCTGTCCTGGATGATGGTGGCGATGCCGCTGGTGGTGGTGCCGTCGGCGGCAGTGACGGAGACAAGGGGCATACCGCAGGCGATGCCGGTGCCGATGGCGGTGACAAGGATGGCCACGAATGCGTTCAGCTTCAGTTTCATGATGCAGAACAGCAGGACTGCGATGGAGATGACGAAAATGACCATTAACATGAGAAAGGAACCTCCTTTTTTTTCAAGCCGCCAGGCAGGCGGCTGTTTCCATAGTCGAGGCATCCTCCATCAGCGTCCCAACGAAGGGCGTCCCCGTGAGGGAGAGGCGGTTCCCGTCGCCAACCCCCGATTGCTAACCGCAGTTAAAACATAATACGTCATACGTCCAATGTCAAGAGACTTTTTGCGAAAAACGAAATCTTTGGCAGGTTGAACAGAAAAAGCTGCCTTAATTTGTGCAAAACAACCACATATAGGACGACATTTCTCCCTTTTTACCCTGCTTTATAAAATGGAACGGGTATCCCCTTTGGCGTTCTCTACAAAAAAATCGTGGAAATTCTGGATAGAATCACAGTTGAAACATCAGACGTATGATGTTATAATGAGTGCAATTCCGGAGAGAGGAAGCTGTTCACCGGCGGAACGCACCACGTTCCCACCCTGACCACGTTCCCAGTTCCCGCGTTTCGCCCCGGCTCTGGTTCCGGAACCCTTTGCACAAAACAAACGACTCTATTTTGCACTGAACTGCAAGGAAAGGATAAAACGCTATGTTGACAAGTCAGAAAATGAGGAAGTTAGCGGCGGAGCTGGATCCGCTGCGTATCGGCACCGGCTGGAAGCCGGAGGATTTATCCAAGCCGCAGATCTTCATCGAAAGCACCTTTGGAGACAGCCACCCCGGCTCCGGCCACCTGGACAAGCTGGTGGCCGCCGCACGGGAGGGCGTGGCTGAGGCCGGAGGTTACGGCGCACGCTATTACTGCACCGATATGTGCGACGGCGAGAGCCAGGGTACCGACGGCATCAACTTCTCTCTGGCCAGCCGGGAGATGATCGCCAACATGATCGAAATTCAGGCCAACGCCACCCCCTTTGACGGCGGTGTCTTTATTGCCAGCTGCGATAAGGGAATGCCCGGCAACCTGATGGGGCTGGCACGGGTCAACATCCCCTCCGTGGTCATCACCGGCGGCACCATGGCCGCAGGCCCGGAGATGCTGACGCTGGAGCAGCTGGGTATGTATTCCGCCATGTATGAGCGGGGGGAGATCGACGAGGCCCGCTTCTGCTGGGCCAAGGAAAACGCCTGCCCCAGCTGCGGGGCCTGCTCCTTCATCGGCACCGCCTCCACCATGCAGATCATGGCCGAGGCCCTGGGGCTGACCCTGCCCGGCAGCGCCCTGCTGCCCGCCACCAGCCCCGACCTGTTGGACTATGCCCGCCGGGCGGGCAAGCAGGCGGTGGCGCTGGCCACTATGGAGCATATGAGACCCCGGGATATTGTGACCATGGACAGCTTTGAGAACGCCATTATGGTTCACGCCGCCATCTCCGGCTCCACCAACTGCCTGCTGCACATCCCCGCCATCGCCCACGAGTTCGGCATTGAGATCGACGGCGACACCTTTGACCGGCTCCACCGGGGCGCTCACTACCTGTTGGACGTGCGGCCCGCCGGACGCTGGCCCGCCGAGTTCTTCTATTATGCCGGCGGCGTCCCCGCCATTATGGAGGAGATCCGCAGCGTACTGCACCTGGACGCCATGACCGTCACCGGCAAGACCCTGGGCGAGAACCTGGACGAACTGAAGCAGAACGGCTTCTATGAGCGCTGCCAGCACTGGCTGGACCAGGCCAACGTCAAATACGGCACCCATATCACCAAAGAGGACATCATCCGACCCTTCGACAAGGCCATCGGCACCGACGGCTCCATCGCCGTCCTCAAGGGCAACCTGGCCCCGGAGGGCGCAGTCATCAAGCACACCGCCTGCCCCAGGGAGATGTTCTCCGCCGTGCTGAACGCCCGCCCCTTTGACAGCGAGGAGGAGTGCATCGACGCGGTGCTGCACCACAGAGTTCAGCCGGGAGACGCCGTCTTTATCCGGTACGAAGGTCCCAAGGGCAGCGGTATGCCCGAGATGTTCTACACCTCCGAGGCCATTTCCTCCGACAAGGAGCTGGGCTGCACCATCGCACTCATCACCGACGGGCGGTTCTCCGGCGCCTCCACCGGCCCGGTCATCGGCCATTGCAGCCCGGAGGCCCAGGCGGGCGGCCCCATCGCCCTGGTGGAGGAGGGTGACCTGATCCACCTGGACGTGAAGGCGCGGGTACTGGAGATCGTGGGCGTCAAGGGCCAGCGCAAAACGCCGGAGGAGATGAACGCCATTCTGGCCGAGCGGAAAAAGAGCTGGAAGCCCAAGCCGGTGAAGTACCCCAGCGGCGTGCTGCGCCTGTTCTCCGAGCTGGCGGAGTCCCCCATGAAGGGCGCATACCTGTCCTATGACCACCTTGGGACAAAATAAGGGAACCTCCATGCTTCCTTCCCTTCCCGGTGCAGCGGTTCTCAGATACGACAGCGGTTGGCGCCGCTGCGTGTACACGCAGACAATGGGATAAACTGTACAAAACAACGGGGCTGTGAAAAAAGGCCCGGCAAAAAAGGCTTCTGGCGCACAAATGCGCGCCAGAAGCTTTCTTTTTGTGGTATCATGAAACTACATTCTGAATACAAATGGAAAGAAATTTCATGACCCATCCTGCTCCAGTGTAGAACAGCTCAGCGAAGCGAACAGGCAGGCGTATACCGGAGCTCGTGATGATCTGATTGCACAGGGATACACCCCATGTCAACGGTGTAATCCATAATCGAGTGACACTGAGATTGCCTGCCGCTACTTATGTTCTCCAACCATGACAATCTTCCCATAGGCCATTTTGTAGACCTCATCACAGAGAATATCAATATCCTCCGCATTGTGGGAGGAGATCAGAATCGTTTTCCCCTGTTCCTTCAGGTCAAGCAGCAGCTTTCGCATATCCTCTACGCCCTGCTCGTCCAGGCTGTTGAAAGGTTCGTCCAGAATCAGCAATTCCGGATGCTCCATCATCGCCTGGGCAATGCCCAGCCGCTGGCGCATTCCCATGGAATACTTGCCCACCCGCTTCTTGCTGTTTGGGTCGAGGCCAACCGCCTGGATGGCGTCGATCACGTCCTGCTTCGTGGCTGTATTGCGAATCTTTGCCATGTCCAGCAGATTGGCGAGGCCGGAGCGATACGGCAGGAACTCCGGCGCTTCAATGATGATGCCCGCGTCGGGCGCAAAGTCCATATCCTTGCCCAGCTGCTTTCCGTTAATGCGAATCGTGCCGCTGTCCGGCACCATCAGGCCGCAGATCAGTTTCATCAGAACAGTCTTGCCGGAGCCGTTGGCACCGGTGATACCGTAGGTTCTGCCTTCCTCAAAAGAAAGAGTGGTTTCCCTGACGACCTCCTGCCCCTTGAAGCTCTTGGTTACTTTTTCCAGCTCAATATATGCCATATTCCTTACACACTCCTTTTCATCCGGCGAACGATACGCCAAAAGCACAGCCACAGCGCCGCCATAACAGCCAGTTCCACCGCCATAGCGAGGGGAAGGGAAAACCCATCTTCCACGATGATACTGCTGCGTCCCAACATTCCCCAGTTTCCGGGGAGCAGCAGCTTCCAGTTGCCCGGCAGATACTCGGACAGCCCCAGCGCAAGGAACTGTTGCGCAAACAGACAGACAGCGCCTGCGTTCGCCCCTTTCCACAGGATCAGCAGAGCCTGCACCCAGGCCAGCAGGACCATGTTCAGCGCTAATACCGCAGCGGAGGCCAGCGCCTCCCAGGGGATTGCGCCGAAGGCAATGCCCAGGATACACCCGGCCGCAATCACCGGCAGCACAGCTCCTCCGGAGCGGAGCATGACCACCCGGCACCAGCGCCGATACCCGTACCGGGGCAGATAAAAAATTCTTGTCCTGTCTGCGTCATTTGTGGCAACTGCTCCGGCACACAGAAACACCAGGGAAACCAGCAGCAGGTACCGGACGACGGCCAGCCAGTTCCACGCCTCTTTCGCTTCGGAAAGTCCGGCCAATACCGTGGAACAGTTCATTCAGATACCATCCTTTGCATATCGGCTCTTTTCGCCGCCCGGTAGGCAATCACTGCCGCCACTGTAATCAGAATCAGAAAATAGGCGCAGGTGTAGCCGACGGTTCCGGCGCTGACGTCCCGCAAACCCACCGATGCCAGATAACCCGGTTCAATATTGTTGTAATCGATCTCTCCCCGGATTGACGCCATGCGCAGGACGATGAGCGCCACCGCGGAGAGCATTCCCACGCCTGTGCGGAACCGCAAGTTCAATGCCATTCCTATGACGCAGTTCAGCATCACCAAAAACCAGGCATAGAGGAACGCCAGGCCAAGCATCTGATAGGGGCTGCCGCCGTTGGGAATGCCCATGGTATAGTTCATGGAGATAATAATGTCAAGCTCATAATCCACGACTTCCCCCATATCAGCGGCCTGGCAAAGGGTCAGAAAAGGCTCGCTCCAGGTGTTCTCCATCGTAACGTGACCGCCGGTCATGCACGCCAACAGGAGAAAGGTGGCCAACAGGTAGATCGCCGCAATGATTGCGCAATACAGCAGCTGGCCAAGATACCAATGAATCTTGTCGGAGCGCACCAGACGGTAGGACAACCCCTCCCGAATGAAGGGGGCATCCGCCAGCAGCAGGAGGGAGCCCAGGAGCATAAGCCGCTGCGCAAAAACGCTGTTCGTATAAAGGGTAAACAGTTCCGTGATTTGGAGCTTGAGCTCGTTGGCTGCCAAATAGGCCCCGACCCCGCCGAAGATACTGTACAGCCCTGCGGCCAGAATGGCTATGGAGGCATAGAAGCGGACAGATGTAACCGTATGACGCAGCTCATGCCAGGCAAAATAAACCACGCTACCCATTTCGGCACCTCCTCATCGTCCGTATCCCCCAGAAGCCGCCGCAGAGCAGAAACACGACGGCAATGTAAACGACAAAATAACTCAGACCGCCATAGGGTGCTTCACTGGCCATTGCGCCCGTCAGTGTCAGCTGACCGGAATCCAGCCATGCACATTGTGTTGTGGTTGCCGCAAAGTTGAACGCAACCCAACACAGGAATGGAAACACCAGGGCGACATAATGATTCTGCAAAAACGCATAACAGGCCAGGGAAATCATCGTGTACATGCCACCTTGCAGCATCAGGAGAAGCCCTTTGACCAGATAGAATATCACATGATGCTCTGCGAAGAACGGAAACGCGTAATAGAAAGCGGAGTCATTCAAAATACAATAAAAATACCCTACCTGCTCATAATTCACCTCTACGTCCCAGGGAAGCAGCTCTCCCTCATATTCGACATAGGAGAGCACCTTGCCGTCCACCTGAAGCGTGACAGGGTCCGGCCAGAGATTCAGAAAGCAGACGAGGGTGAAGAGAAGAAAGGAGATCGCCACGACCACCATGCCGGAGAGATATGCGCTGAAAAGATTGGACAGAATGTAGCTTCGCCGGTTTGAGCGAAACAGGATCAGCTGGGAAACCCCCTTCCGATTCAGGTACCGCTGCATATAGCAGGCGGGGAATACCGCCGCGATGGGGAGGAAAAAGGGGAGATACCCCAGGCTGATGGAATAGTCCAGCGCATAGAGGATTCCCATATCATACCGGCTGTATATGCAAAACCCCAGCATCATCGCCAGAACGCCCACAATCGTAGCAGGAGAGAAAACGGTTCTCTTTACCAAATATCGTAACATAAATAGATACCCACCTCCTGACACGCTGCCGCAGCCGGGCTGCCGCAGCGTGTCTCACTGAAATCAGGGCCTCCAATGCCCGTTGATGACTGCATTTGTTGAACGATGCACAGATGCATCAAAATTCACATCATTTGTACATTGGACTCACCTCCACAGGCTGCTCCCACAGAGAACGAAACGCTGAGTACATCCCTTGCTCTGATGAAAATATCATACCATTGCAGCAGCATTTTGTCAACGATTATTTTGATGATTGGTATATTGACAGACAGATAGATTTATTCTACTATAGTGTATATCTGAAAGGGGGTTCCATATGGCAATCACCAACGTTTTCACATCCGGCATAACCGAGCTGCTTCTGCTGTCCATATTAGAAAAAAGCGACAATTATGTATATGAGATCACGCAGGTCATCACAAAGCACTCCGGGGGCCTTCTCAATATCTCTCCCAATACGCTTTATACAGTTGCATATAAGATGGAGCAAGAGGGATATATTTCGGAGTATACCAGAAAGGTTGGCCGAAAAAGGACCCGAATCTACTATCATCTTGAACCCAGCGGAAAAGTGTATTTAAGAGCCATTTCAGAGCAATATCACCAGACCCAGCAGGGCGTCATCTCTGTGCTGGACTTTTTAGATGCCTCTGTTTCCATACAAGAGGAAGGAGATACCGATCATGAGACGTAGTATCAGGCAGTACATACGCAGGGTAAAGCGAAAGTTCCCGATCATGGGCAGGTCTGAACGGGCCTATATCCGACAGTTGACGGTTTCGGTCGAATCATTTTTTGAGGGGGATGATGAGATTGCTCCGGACATGGTGATTCGGCAATTCGGAACGCCGGAGAATGTGGTCAGGAGCTATATCTCCAAGCTTGACGGAACTGCAATCAGGGAGAAAATTATCTATACCAGACGCTGGCGGGTTGCTGCTGTTTGCAGCCTGCTGCTTTTGCTGATGATTGTTATTTTATGTCTGACTTATCTGTACAGGATGCCCGGTGAGCTTCAGCATTTTATAAACATTGGAACCGGGTATTATTTAGAGGTAATCGAATAGGAGGTGCCCTTCCATGAAAAAAATAGTCTTAGCGCTGCTGAGCGTTTGTATGATTTTTGCGACCCTTACCTGTATCAACGTCATAGGCAGTACGAATGAGTCTGTCAGCGTAGAGTATTTCGAGGATGGGAGTTATGTGATCGACGAAGATTCCTCTGGCGTCGCCCTGCTGGCCACCAGAACGACAAAGTCCAAAACATCCACCTATTATGCCAGCGATGGTACAGCACAGTGGTACATTAAGGTAACCGGCACCTTTACCTCCCGGAATGGGGTGACAGAATGTATTGATTCCTCAGTTGCGGCAGAGGTATATTCCTCTGACTGGAAGATCGCGCGTAAATCTGCGTCTTATGCCGGCAGAACCGCTGTCGCAACGGTGGCAGTCAATCAATTATTAAACGGCGCTGTAGTGAACACCCTTGTGCGTTCGCTGACCTTGACGTGTAGCTCTGCAGGTACGTTTTACTGATTGATGTGACGGAAGGAAATGCAATATGAATAACGCCTATATATCTGAGTACCTGCAGCTGATAAAAGCACAGTTACCAATTTACGGAAAAGCAGAGCAGGCATTCATCATGCAGCTGACGGATACAATCGAGCTCTATTTTGCAGACGCCCAAACAGCACCAGAATCTGTGAGTGATGTGATTCACATTTTTGGCAGTCCTCAACATGTTGTGAATGAGCATCTTTCCGAGCATGTACAGGATGTTGCGCGGCATATGCGCGCACGCAGATATGTACGAACCTGCCTGGTCGCTGCAATCGTCGCTCTGGTCCTTGTGTTGGCAACCTTCATCGTCAGCCAAATATACTGGAACAGCGCAACGCAAATAGTGAATGACTATGAAGCACCTGTCTATTCCGATGAAGTCAGCGCAGAGAGTGAGTTAGAGAGTGAATTTTAATTGGCCCGTTATTATCCATTGGAGCCGGAGCAGCTGACGCGACAGGTTCCAGATGTATTGGAACAGAAGTCTCCCCACCGGGAGACTTCTTTCTGCCGCGAACAAAACTGCGCATCAAATCCTCACTCCGCCACCTTCACCTCCGCCCCATCCTGCAGGGCGCGGGAGGGGAAGGCGGCGATTTGAATCTCATCGGAAGTTGCCCTGCGGATGGCCGTGTAACGCCCGTCGCTGTCCAGCACGGTCACAGAGCTGCGCTTCACCTTCCACTTTCCGTCCACCTCTTTCAGGCGGAACACAAAATCGCCGTTGTTGTCCTGGTACACGCAGGAGGCGGGGACGACCAGGGGATAGCGTTCCCCGTTCACCGTGCCGCTTTCCGGGGTGTAGACCGTGACCTCCGGGAGCAGCGTGTCATAGACCCAGGCGGAGAGCATCGTGCAGCCCAGCAGCGCGATCAGAATCACCACGGTCAGACGCAAAACGCCTCGTTTCCCCATTTCTAATTCACCCCCGTAAAGGTGACGCCCTCCGCCAGCTCATCCCGGAAGTACAGGAGCAGCAGGAGCGTCGGCAGCATGGAGAGCAGCCCTCCGGCAAAGCTGAGGGGCAGATCTGCCCGGTTGACCACCGCCAGGGACACACTCAGCGGGTAGTCCTCCGCATCCTGCAAAAACACCATGGGCTGCTCCACCATGTTCCACACATCCACAAAGGTTAGCAGAATCAGACTGATCACCCCGCCTCTAGAGGCGGGGACAAGCACCTGCCACAGCGTCTGCCAGGTATTTGCGCCGTCCATACGGGCCGCATCCAGAACCTCGTTCGGCACGCTGCGAAACGCCTGCGTCATCAGCACCGTGCCGAAGGGCAGGAAGATGCAGGGCAGCGCCAGCGCTGCCCAGGTGTTCAGCAGGCTCAGCTTGTCCAAAATGATATAGTTTGGCACCAGTGTCGCCTGTACCGGCAGCATCATCAGGACGATCATCAGGAAGAACAGCCCCCGTTTCCAGCGGAAGGTGAACTTCGCAAAGGCGAAGCCGCCCATACAGCTGACCAGAACCTGACAGCCCACCACCACAATGTCCAGCGCCAGGTTTTTCCAGAATTTGTACAGATAATCCGGCTGACGAATGAAGACCCGATAGAGGCCGCCGGGATAGCTGAGGGCGCCCACCGCGATGTAGACCGCCGGAAACAGGAGGGCCGCGCACAGCAGCAGGACAAAAGCGGTGCCCCCAATATGCCGTTTTTTCACTGCATCGCCCCCTCATAGCGCCGCTGGAACCGGTAGAAAACAGCCACCAGTACCGAAACCAGGAGAAACAGGCACACTGACGCCACGGAAAGGCGCTGGTAGTTCAGGTTTTTGAAGTTGTTGCTCAGATAGTGCTGGAGCATATAGATGTCTGACTGTGGATGCTCCCCCGCCAGCAGGAACGCCTCCCGATAAGTGCGAAAGCAGTTCATAACGCTGATGACGAACACGAAGAAGAAAGTGGGCGTCATCATGGGCAGGGTGACGGCGCGGAGCTTCTGCCAGGCAGAGGCTCCGGACAGCTCCGCATCATCATAGTAAGCCCTGGGGATTGCGTTCAGCCCCGCCAGGTACAGCACCACGTTATAGCCGAAATTCTTCCAGAGGTACAGCCCCAGCAGCACCCAGAACGCGGCGGGGCCGTCGAGCCAGGCCACCGCCGGAATCCCCAGCGCCTCCAGGATACGGTTTATCATGCCGGTCTCTGAAAACAGCGCCTCCGTCGCTGTCACGATGCTGGCCACGCCCACCGCCATAGGCAGCAGAAGGGCGGAACGGAACAGCCGCGTCCCGGCAAAACGCTTCTGTGCCAGCAGCGCCAGCGCAAAGGAGAGCACCATAACCAGCGGAACGCCCAGCAGCAGGAACCGCAGCGTGTTGCCCATCGCAAGGCGGAAGGTGGAGGAGTTCCACACCTGAATGTAGTTCTCCAGCCCTACAAATCTGCCTGTCACGCCAAATGTGACGCTATCATAAAGCGTAATGCCGAAGGGAATCAGGAAAAAGACCGTGACCCCCACCAAAATCGGGGCCAGCAGCAGCCAGGGGGTCAGCCGTCGGCTCCGCCTCCCCACCCCCTTAGACGGCCTACTCATCCAGGTAGAGCGCCCAGTCATCGTAGAGCGCCTCCAGGGCCGCGTCCAGCTCCGTTTCTCCAGCCTGCCAGCTGTACAGAGTGTTCAGCAGCTCCATATCATAGTGGGTGGAATATTTGCCGTCCGTGATGCGCTCCTCACACTCCGCCAGACTGGTCATGGCACTTTCCCCCACATAATCCAGGGTGTAGGCGAAGGACGACTGCTCCAGCGCTGCCTGGGCGCAGCCCTTCCGCACCGGATAGCCCCCGCCCATGATGGGAAAGACCGGTATGCTGCCGCCCTGCACCTCCTGGGACAGCATCCACTCTAGGAACGTCACAGCGGCCTGGGTATTTTCGCTGGTAGCCGGCACAAAGGTGTAGGCCGTGACCTCTGCCGTCACGCCGTCCTTCTCGTTGGGGATGGTGACGTAGCCCAGCTCTGCTGTCGTATCCTGCTGCTGTAACGTGCTGGCGAGTCCGGTGAGGGCCAACAGCGGATTGGTTGCGGCCATCACCAGCGTACCATCATCAATCAGCTCGGCATAGGATTTTCCCTCGTCAGGATACTCCAGCGCCAGTGCGCGAAATTCCTGCGCCCACTGGAGGGCAGCTGCGTAGTTGTCATCGTAGAGGGAAATGGTCAGCTCCGCCTTGTTGACCACCGGATAGGACAGCGTACCGACCACAAAGGCGCATCCCAGAGAAGCGCCCGTCAACTCCCTGGCATAGGTTTCCATCAGCGTTTGGAGAAACGCCTCCTGGTCCTCCGGAAACACCGGGTCATCTGACAGATCGACAATGATTCCGTTCAGCTCCACACGCAGAGGAATCAGATACTGTGCGCCGTTCAGCTGTCCGGCTTCAAAGACGCCGTTCAGGTACTCCGACCGGTCGATCTCATCCAGCAGTTCGGAGAGGTCCGCCAGCACACCCCCCGCCATCAGGGAATTGACGTCTTGCACCAGCGCACCGCCGTTCAGCTCATTGAACTGACTGGTGCCGCCGGTGAGCAGGTAAAGGTCAGCGTCACTGCTGCCCGCCATCAGTGCGGTGCGATGCTGTTGCAGCACCGCCTCCCGCTGGGACAGGGAATCGGTGTCAACGGAAGACGTATAGTCGCTGCTGATCGTCAGCTCCACCTGTGGCAGCATCTCGGCCTCCACCTGAATGTTGGGATAGGCCTCCATGAAGGCCGTCACCATCGTGCTGACATTGGTATAAGCTGCACCGTCCACATAGAGTTTCAGGGTTCCGTTTTCATCATTCCTCTGCCCGCAGGCGGTCAGCGACAGGCACAGCACCAGCGCCAGCAACAGGGAAAGCAATCGTTTCATATGGCATACTCTCCTTTCCAATGACATTCTATCCACAATGATTCCAGCGCGAAAAAGGTGGTCAGGATTCCAGCGCGGAAAAGGCAGTCAGGCTCCCGGTGTCCAGCTCCGCCGTACCGTCGCACAGCGCATCCGCCGCAGGCGTGTAGTCGATGACGAAATACTCCAGCTCAGGGCTGCCGGACAAAATCGCTTCACACAGCGCAATGTCGGTCTGCATATGGTTGGTCAGATCCAGATAAACCAGGTTGGGCATCCTGGTGAGGGGGCTGTAGTCCATATCCCCGAACAGCTCCCTGCCGGAAACATCTTGCTTCATATCCAGATATACCACCGTAGTGCGTTCCAGCGGCTCCAAATCCGGATAGCTCGTGCCAGACCCTATCCTCAAATACCAGAGCTGCGGCAACGTGGTCAGCGGTTCCAGCGAAGCGATTTCGCTATCATTCAGGGATACCTTGGTCAGGGCGGGGAGATTTTCTATCGGGGTCAAATCAATGGAACCGACGCCATTCAGATACAGCATTTCAAGGGAGTCCATACCGGAAAGCGGCTCCAGGCTGACCACCTGAGCATCGTCTATCTCAAGCTTCTTCAGATATTGACATTCCTCTATGCCGAAGAGGTCGATCACCAAATCTGTTGTCCCGTGAAAGTCCACCTCAAAAATCTGAAGGCTGTCAAAATGCCGCAGATCGCTCAGGCTTGTGATGTCCGGAAAGCTTTCCTGTTCGTAGAGGCACCGGACATCGTTGTCCCAGGAAACCAGTTCAAAGCAGAAATCATCATAGCCCTCCGTTGGCTGCTTTAGCAGTACATCATGGGGAGTTCTTCCTGGCATTATAGCAAGCACCTGTATGTCCCATACGTCGCTGTGGTAAATGTCCCCCTCAGGTTGATCTAGCAGGAAGCGGATATGCGCCTCCATTCCGGCGTCCTCCCATTCAATGACATAGTCCTCTCCGTGGGATACTTCCATGGGGTCATAGTGGTACCAGGCCGCATCACGCCATGCCTGGACCAGGATTGCGGCATCGATGGTTGTGTCGGCGTCGGATTCGGCGGCTGTGGAGGAGACTGTGGTCTGACCGCAGGCGCAGAGCGTCATCAGGAGCCCAACACAGAGGAATATGGCAGCAAACGCTGCGGATGGCTGTTTCTGATGCTTCATAATGATGCCTTCCTTTCGTAGAAATGGAGAGGATTTTTTGTTCTTGCTATTATTCTAAGAAAGAATTATACAAATGTCAAATTAAAACCAGATGAAAAATTCCATTAAAATTTTCATCTGATTTTAATGGAATTTTCATTTTTCGGCAGAGGCAACACCTGTTCCTGTGTCCAGAAGGGTGTTGGTCTGTCCGCAACGCAACACCCGGCAACAAAGCTTCCACAGCCTGTCACGCTCCTCTTTCTCAAGGCCCCTTGTTCCGTACCATTTCTATTACGATTACTATAGCTCAAAAAGGTTCAATCTCCCAAAATTGCACTGAACTGACCGTAAATGCACTGAACTGACTGTAGAAGAAACGGTCTTGATGATGTATACTATCATTAGCCGGTTATGAGGATTATGTTCCAAAACAGTTTTCGAAAGAAACAGGTGATTCCCGTGCGTGTTGCGATTTGTGATGATAACGGTACGTTTGCAAGGGCACTTCGCGAACGGCTCAGCGATTATTGCTGCCGCTTTGATATTGATTGCGACTGCGAGATATATACATCTCCAACAGAGCTGTTGAAGGCTGACCTGTCTACCCTGCAAATTCTTTTTCTGGATGTCGATATGCCCCAGATGACAGGAATCGACGTTGCCCATCAGCTTCGTGAAACGCTGCCTGATCTGCTCATCATTTATGTCACAGCGTGGATCAAATACGCACCCTATGGGTATCAGGTTGCTGCATTCCGCTATCTGTTGAAACAAAACTTAGATCAGGAATTTACCCCCTGCATGGATGCGGTGATGGAGAAGCTGCATCTGAACACAGATGAGATCGCTTTGACGGGTAAGGAAGGCACGTTCTCCATGGCGATTTCCCATATTCTGTATTTTGAAGGGGCATCAGGCCGAAAGTTTTATCTTCACACTGCGGGAAACCAGAAGAGCGTCGTTGAATGTGTCGGTAAGCTGACAGAATTGGAAAAGGAAATAGACAGCAAAGGATTCCTCCGGATTCAGCGCAGTTTTTTGATCAATATGCAACACATCAAACAGATACACAACTATGAAGTCCTGTTGAGCAGCGGAGAAGCGCTGAAAGTTTCGAAGCCCCTGTTCAATCAGGTTAAGGCGGACTATGCTTTATGGAGGGCAAGCAGAATATGAGTGTTTGGCGAACCCAGTTATTAAACATCCTCCTCGTTGGCCTTGAATTTTGCATTTTTCCCACTCTGGCAGGCGTATTTTTCATACATCGGCAGAAGGGCTGGCGATTTGCGTCGATTACGATTGCCTTTTTTGCGGCAATCTATGCTGTCACTCAGATATGCCCCTTTGTCGCGCTGCGTCAGTTTGTGATGCTGGTGCTTTTTTCTGCGCTTTCCATGCTCTGTTACCGTGCAAAGGCAGTGTCGGCGCTGTTCCTTTCCCTTGCTTATTTGGCCATCTTAAATTTATCTGATATTATTGTGCTCTATGGTTTTACTGCGCTCACGCATCAGAGCGTTTCTGACCTTGTTGCCTTGCCATATGTTTACTATATGGTATCCTACTCTGCAAAACTGTTAGAGCTTCTTATGGCAGCGCTTCTTCGTGTGTGGGGCGTCTCGCACATTCAGCACAAGCCGCAAATGGTGACCAATTATCTCCGCTTTGGCATTTTTCCGCTTGCCTCTTTGATCAGTTCTCTTTTGATGTATATCGCTGCTGCGGAGGCGCCGGAGATTGCCCCAACATTGCTGTTCTGTGTGATCCTTTTGCTGGTCACCGACATTGGCTCCATTCTGCTGCTGTCTCTTTTGAACAGCAGCAACAGGCCGCGATAGAAAACAATGTGCTTCACAGACAACTGGACACGGCGATGGACAGCATCTCCGCAACCACAAAATCCTACGAAAACGAACGGCGACTGACCCATGAATTTCAAAATCAGATCATCGTGATCCGGGGCATGATCGAGGATGGTGTTGACCATGATCAAATCGCAGCCTATCTGGATCAGGTGGCCCATTCTACAAGTACAGGCTCCCTGTCCATCTCCACAAACAGACTGGCAGCAGATGTGCTGCTAAACCAAAAATATTTGGCTGCCGTTCAGAAAGAGATTGATTTTCAGGTGCGTCTGGATGACCTGTCCTGTTTTTCGCTTCCGGATAATGCACTCGTTGTTTTGCTGTCAAACCTGATTGACAATGCGATTGAGGCTTGCGAAAAGGATTCGTTGCGTAAGGAACGAAAAATTGTGATTAAAATCAGCGTAAGCGATACCGACTGCATTCTCAGCGTTGAAAACACGGTTGCGAAGCCCGTAGAGATTCACGAGAATACGGTGGCTACAACAAAACAGAACCCTGAGCGGCATGGCTTTGGAATGAAAAACATTGCCGCAATCGTAGAAGCCTATGACGGTTACTACACCTTGCGTTGTAATAACAATATCTTTCAATTCGCCGCTGTGTTTCCAGGGCCTCAGAAGGAGCGGATAGCATAAGATTTCATTCCATTGCTGCCGCTGAACTTGACTGCGTTGCCGGTGACACCGGTTGTCACCATTGCAACGTGGATTGGCGTGGCCCCCGCACTCATTGCAAAAGAATACCGGAAGGTGTATACTGACCGCAATGAGGTCGAATTTATCTTCAAATAAGGAGGCATTGACATGGAGAATCCGTTACTGGAAATTGCTCTGCGCCGTCGTTCTGTGCGCAGTTACAAGAACACGCATATTCCCGATGAGGTGCTGGACGAGATTCTGAAGGTGGGTTTGTCGGCACCTACTTCCTTTGGACACAAGGCCGTGGAGTTCGTTGTTGTGCGGAACCCGGAGACGATTCGTAAAGTGGGAGCCTGCAAAACGATGGGCGGCTCACAGATCAATGGTGCGGACGCAGTCATCGTCACGATGGTCAAAACCGGAAACAGGCGGCAGGCGGAATTCTGGATCGAAGACGGAGCCATTGCCTCGGCTTATCTGCTGCTGGCGATTGAACAGTATGGCCTTGGTGCCTGCTGGGTGCATATCCGCAACCGCATGGGACAGCGTAAAACCTCTGATGAGGAGATTCGCGCTCTGCTGGGGGTGCCGAATGAATACACGGTGCTGAATCTGATTGCCATCGGAGAAAAGGGCGAACTCAAGCAGGGTTATACAGAGCAGGATTTGGATAAAAGCTGTGTTCACTACGAACGCTATTAAGTCGAGCGAGATAAAAAATTCCCGGCAGGTCGTCACAGGAATTGTGGCGGCCTGCCGGATTTTTAATTTGGCCCGGAGGTTATGCCTCCGGTACTCCATTTTCAGCAAAATGTCTTATTATACTTGATTGCTATCATACTTTACAGTATCACTCCCCAACTACAATACGGAGCTGACCGTCTGCGGAAATTTTCAGCCGCATGGTTTTGATGTGCCGGTCATAGAAGTTTGCTTTTTCCTTGTCGCTCATCTGCACCCATGTACTGCGGAACGCCTCGTCCAGCATTGTGTTGACGTTGATATTGACCGCCTCATCCAGTCGGTTTTGAAGTTCTGACAGCAACGTTTTCGTTTTGATCGTATAGGTCGCACCGGTGCAGAAGTCATCAATGAAGCAGTAGGGGTGTCCCTGGCTTTCCAGTGCATTTTTTGATATTCTCCCCATAGAGTAGACACTCGAAAAACAAAAACGGGTCTACACTAAGGGAGCAATATCATGGCAAAGAGAAAGCAACAGAAATACAGCGCCGAAACAAAACAGGCAGCGGTACAGGCATATCTGTCAGGAGAAGGAAGTCTGGAAGAAATCAGCAGGCGGTATCATATTTTAGGACATCATACACTAAAGGATTGGATTTCGTGCTATAATGGCTGTAAAGAGTCTAAGCAGCGCAAGGCTGCGAAAGGAGCGCTTTACATGGCCAAAGGAAGGAAAACCACCCAACAGGAGCGGGCAGAGATTGTCGCCTTCTGCCTGGACACGGCAAGGACTATTTGCTCACTGTAGCGCAGTACGGAGTGTCCTATCAGCAGATTTATTCCTGGGTGCACAAGTACGAAGAAAAAGGTATAGACGGCCTGGCAGACGGCAGAGGCCGCACAAAGCCGGAAGGCGAGATGACCGATGAGGAAAAGCTCCAGGCCAGGGTGCGGCTGCTGGAGGCACAGCTCCGTGACAAACAGATGGAGGTTGACCTGTTAAAAAAGTGAGAGAACTGGAAGTCCAATGGTATAAAGTCAAGTAGCTAATTCAAGAAAAAAGCGACTGAAATCG
>JAJQCJ010000148.1 GCA_021202775.1 Clostridiales bacterium
AAGAAAAAGAAGGGCTTCACCGGCGGGAAGGCCGTGGCCCTTGCCATTGGCTGTGCCCTCCTGGGCTGCGGAGCCGGCTTCGGCGGGGCCTACGCCGCCCTGTCCCTCACCGGCAACAACACCAAGACCGACACCACCACGGTGTACGCCAGCGACCGCACCTCCGTCACCGCCTCCACCGAGCTGGTGGAGGCCGGGGACGAGATGACCACCGCCCAGATCTACGAGACCTACAGCGACAGCGTGGTCTGCATCACCGTGTCCACCAGCAGCGGCACCGGGGCCGGCACCGGCTTCTTCATCTCCGACGACGGCTATATCATGACCTGCTACCACGTGGTGGAGGATCAGCTGGCCATGTCCGTCACCCTCAGCGACGGCACCACCAGCTATGTGGCCTCCTATGTGGGTGGCGATGAGGACCAGGACGTGGCCATCATCAAGATCGACGCCGCCGACGGCGAGACCTTCCACGGCGTCACCCTGGGAGACAGCAGCCTCCTGGCCGTGGGTGACACGGTGGTGGCCATCGGCAACGCCCTGGGCACCCTGGCCAACACCACCACCGAGGGCATCGTCTCCGCCCTGGATCGGGCCATCACCATGAGCGACGGCACCGTCATGAGCCTGCTCCAGACCGACTGCACCATCAACTCCGGCAACTCCGGCGGCCCCCTGTTCAACGCCTACGGTGAGGTCGTGGGCATCGTCAACGCCAAGTACTCCTCCTCTTCCTACAGCACCTCCGCCTCCATCGAGGGCATCGGCTTCGCCATCCCCATCAACGATGTGACGGACATCATGAGCGACCTGATGGAGTACGGCTATATCACCGGCAAGCCCTATCTGGGCATCACCGTCTCCACCATCTCCTCCATCATGGCCCAGATGTATCCTGACCAGTATGTGGTGGGCGCCTATGTCAACTCCGTCACCGAAGGCTCCTGCGCCGAGACGGCGGGCCTCCAGGCCGGGGACATCATCACCGCCGTGGACGGGGTGGAGATCACCAGCTTCGCCGAGCTCATCGACGCCAAGAGCACCCACAGGGCCGGGGATGAGATGACCCTGACGGTATACCGCAGCGGCGAATACTACACCATCACCGTCACCCTGGACGAGGAACAGCCTGAGGACACCACCAGCAGCAGCGATTCCTCCGACAGCAGCAACTCCGACAGCAGCAGCGGCAGCAACTCCTTCCCCTGGAGCGGCAACGGCAGCTCCGGCTCCGACAGCTACGGCTACGGTTACGGCTACGGCGGCAACGGCAACGGCAACGGCAGCTCCGGCAGCACCTGGTAATACAAAGACAAAACACTGAGACAACCCCCCTCCCGCAGACGCGGGAGGGGGGTTGTTGGTATTAGTAGGGGCGGCCATTGGCCGCCCGGACGGTTGCCTCCTTAGACAAAGCGAGAGGAAGGAAACAGGGTTTTGCCGTCCGGGGGACGTCCGTTCCTTAGATGAGGATACCGGAAGGAAATAGAGCGTTTGCCCTTGCCAGGGCATGGCCTACTTTTCTCGATTCGTCGAGAAAAGTAGCAAAAGAGGACGACTCAGGGGGGAGCTTCGGGGCCTCGCTCCCCCCCTAAGAACCCCTCTCCTATAACCTCAGGGCTTCGCGCTGTCCAACTGTCAGGTGGTCTGTCAGGCAACAGACGATGTAACTTCTAACTGGTGAGACTGCCGCCGATGGCGGCTGGCAACGATTGCCGTTCCGCCCTGCCGGAGGCGGGCGAAACGAGCAATTTTATTATCCAACGACAGATAACATCTGCCTGAACCGCAAGGTGGCAACCTCTCATTAAAAAGCGTAATTATCCAATTTTTTTGAGTTAGGGGCCATAACTTGCCCTCACAGTCAGATTTCAGCGACCAAAGGACAATAAAATTGCCGCCACGTTACGCCCTCCTCCGGCAGGGCGGAACGGGCGGCAATCGTATCCAGCCGCCATCGGCGGCAGCTTTGGTGCGTGTAAAGTTACATCGTCTCTGACGGAACAGACCACTTGCAGGTCGGGCGGCGCGAAGCCCAGCGGGATAGGAGAGGGGTTCTTAGGGGGGAGCGAGGCCCCGAAGCTCCCCCCTAAGTCGTCCTCTTTTGCTACTTTTCTCGACGAATCGAGAAAAGTAGGCCATGCCCTGGCAAGGGCAAACGCTCTATTTCCTTCCGGTATCCTTCTCTAAGGAACGGACGTCCCCCGGACGGCAAAACACAGTTCCTTCCTCTTTCCTCGCCTAAGGAAACCACCCCTCCACCGGCTGTCGCCGGTCCCCCTCCCCTTTCAGGGGAGGCAAGGGAGTTGCGGGAATCACCACGTCATTGGCTCCCCTGAAAGGGTAGGGAGCGAAGCGGAAATACCGCTTGACGGCGGAGCTGTCATCAAAGCTGACTGAGGGGTGGGAAGGCCGGACAAATCCTCTATAGCGAACGTTGTCTAAGGAGAACCGCCCCGCCGGGAGCGCAAACCTGTTTCCTTCCTCTTTCCTTGCCTAAGGAAACCAGCCCGTTGGGCAAAACACAGTTCCTTCCTCCCGCATTGTCTAAGGAGGAAACGGCCGGGCGGCCAAGGGCCGCCCCTACACACGCGATTGCAAAGGCCGGGGGCAGGCGGGGAAAACGTCCCCCCCCTCAGAAGTCCGCCCCGCAGAACTCCACCTTGCCGCCCTTCATGCTCTTGACCCTGGCCAGGGACTCCACCCGCACCCCCTTGGCGCGGATGCGCTGGCCGCCGGGCTGGAAGGCCTTCTCCACGGCGATGCCAGCCCCCACCAGGGTGGCGCCGGACTGCTGCACCAGGTCGATGAGGCCCTCCAGGGCCGCGCCGTTGGCCAGGAAGTCGTCGATGAGCAGCACCCGGTCCCCGGGCTTCAGGAACTGCTTGGAGACGATGACGGTGCTGACATTGCCGTGGGTGAAGCTCCGCACCTGGGTGGAGTACACCTCGCCGTTGATGTTCTTGGTGCGGCTCTTTTTGGCAAAAATCACCGGACAGCCGAACTGCTCCGCCGCCACGCAGGCGATGCCGATGCCGGAGGCCTCGATGGTCAGGATCTTGGTCACGTTGTCCTTCCCGAAGAGGCGGGCCCATTCCTTGCCCATCTCCACGAAGAGGCCCACGTCCATCTGATGATTCAGGAACTGGTCTACCTTTAACACTTCCTCGTCCACAACGACGCCGTCCCGGCGGATGCGATCCTCCAACAGCTTCATGTCTGCAACATCCTTTCTTTCGTGGCTGATGGCTGCGTTCGTTGAAACCACTGTGTTTCCCCACATCCCGTAGGGGCGCACAGTGTGCGCCCGCCCGTTTCCTCCTTGAAAAAAGTCCCCGGTCAAGGATCGTTTTGGGGAAAACGGCTGTGTTTTTCAGTACGCCTTGATAGATACAGGTAAAAATTAGATTTGCAGCCCCGGTTTTCGGGATGAAACCCGGAGACAGGCCCAACCATGACCGGGCGCACACTGTGCGCCCCTACGGAGAAAAGGAACACAGCGTTCCTCAGAGGGGAAAGCGAGGGGTTTCTAACAGCTTCCAGCCACTATATAGATACCGTCATTGTACTATCTTCCCCTCCAAATCACAAGTGTTTTTTTCATCTCTCTCCCCCCTTCCGTCAAACCGCCCAACCCCTTCCCAGCGGGGCCTGACCGGAGGGGCCGACCCCCCTGACGCCCCGGAAAACGCCCGTCAACCGGTTTTTCCGCCCGGGAAGGGGGAAAGGGCTGCCGGGGAAAAGGGCCGTCTCCGTCAAAATAGCCATGCAAATCTTTTCCACAGATTCATTTTTCTAATTGTGGAAACCGTGATTTTGTGGTATAATATAGGGGAGCAAGTTCTCCGCCTTTTACCCGGGCGGACTGTGATAAACTCCGTCGGCCGCCGGCTGCCGGAGGGTCAGATGGCGCGGATTCACCCGTCTGACCGGCACTTTGTTTTTTTGAAAAGAGGGATTTTGATACATGAACACATCCGCGGATTTGGCGGCGCTGTGGGAGACGGTTCTGCCTCTGCTGCAGGCGGAGCTGACCCCCACCGCCGTCAATACCTGGTTCAGTGACGTGACGCCGGTGGCCCTGGAGGGCAACCGGTTCGTCATCACCACCCCCGCCGACTTTAAGGCGGATCTGATCCGCAACCGATACCTGCCCACCCTGAAAAAGGCCCTGTTTGAACTGTTCGCCGCCGACATGGACGTGGTGGTGCTGGAGCCGGAGGAGCTGAAGAAGTACAACGCCAACAACAGCAGCCCCAACCAGAACGTGCTGATGGGCAGCGAGGAGTATACCTTCGACCGCTTTGTGGTGGGCTCCTCCAACCGCTTCGCCTACAACGCCGCCGAGGCGGTGGCCCACGCCCCGGGCAAGAGCTACAACCCCCTGTTTCTCTATGGGGACTCCGGCCTGGGCAAGACCCACCTCCTCTACGCCATCTACCACACCATCCGGGACCAGCACCCGGATTATCAAATCATCTACGTCAAGGGGGACGAGTTCACCAACGAGCTGACCACCGCCATCGGCAACAAGAGCACCGACGCCTTCCGCCAGAAGTACCGGGACAAGGACCTGCTGCTGGTGGACGATATCCAGTTCATCGCCGGCAAGGACTCCACCCAGGAGGAATTTTTTAACACCTTCAACAACCT
>JAJQCJ010000170.1 GCA_021202775.1 Clostridiales bacterium
AATATGCCCCCGGCATATTTTTTACGCAAAATCCGCCTAAGGACCCCTCTCCTATCCCGCTGGGGCTTCGCGCTGTCTGATTCATAAGTGGTCTGTCAGGCAACAGACGATGTAACTTTTAACTGGTGAGACTGCCGCCGATGGCGGCTGGGTACGATTGCCGTTCCGCCCCGCCGTCAAGCGGCATTTCCGCTGCGCTCCCTATGCCGGAGGCGGGCGAAACGAGCAATTTTATCATCCAACGATGGATAACATCTGCCTGAACCGCAAGGTCACAGCCGCTTATCAAAAAGCGTGATAATCCATTGCTTTTTTCATTAGGCGCAATATCGTACCCTCACAGTCAGATTTCATCGACCAAAAGACAACAAAATTGCCGCCCGTTCCGCCCGCCTTCGGCAGGGCGGAACGGGCGGCAATCCCTGCCAGCCGCCATCGGCGGCAGCTTTGGTGCGTAGCAAGTTCCATCGTCTGTTGCCTGACAGACCACTTGATTGAGAGACAAGGCGTAAGCCGCCAGCGGGATACGGGGAGATTCTTAAGAGGGGGGCCACAGGTCCCCCTCTTAAGCCGCCTTCTTTTGCTGCTTTTCTTGGCGGCGCAAGAAAAGCAGGCCACCGCTTCCCTGGCAAGGGAAGGCCGGACAAATTCTCTATAGCGAACAATATCTAAGGAGAACCGCCCCGCCGGGAGGGCAAAAACGTAGTTCCTTTCTCTTTCCTTTCCTAAGGAGCACCTCGGCCGGGCACACATTTCAAAACAAAGAAAGCATGACAGACAGCAGCCCCGCGTATACAACGCGGGGCTGCTGTCTGTCATTCCTCGGTGATATGCACATGGTTATTGATATGCTCCATACAGTAGCACCGATACCCGGCGCACTTGGAGCAGTACCGGAACTCCATATCCGGATAGTCCGTGTCCGTCTTGCCGCAGACGCAGCACTTGTGGAGGTAGCCCTTGCTCTGCTGCATATCCCTGGCGGCCTTCTTCATGTTGATGGTGTTCGTCCGGCTCTGCCGCCGGTTCCGGGTGCCGGGGGAGCGGTGGCTGGAGCGGTAGGCCGTCCGGGAGGCGGTGCCCCGGAGGGCGTCCATCAGATCGTCTCCAAAGTAGATGAAGTAGTTGGCCAGGGCCAGCACCGGCAGCAGCGCCATGACGTACATCCCCGCGGCGATGTACTGAATCACGCCCACCAGCAGCATCACCCCGTCCAGGTAGGCCAGCCACTTGATTTTCACCGGGATGATGAACATCAGCATCACTTGGGCGTCAGGGTACAGGGTGGCGAAGGACAGGAACAGGGACAGGTTGATATAATAGGTGGTGGTGACGCTGCCCGTGTATCCGAAGCCGTAGACGAAGCAGCTGATGAGCCCCACCAGAATGGCGGACACCAGGCCGGTCAGGTAGAACAGGGTGAACCGGGCGGTGCCCCAGGTCCGCTCCAGCGAGGAGCCGATCCAGTAGTAGAAGTACAGGGAGATGGCCAGGAACAGGATGTTGGAGTTGTCCGGCACGAACAGGAAGGTCACCAGCCGCCAGACCTGCCCCCGGGCCAGATAGGCCGGCACAAAGGTCAGCATGGGGGAGAAGGTGTAGCTCGACAGCATATCCAGCACATAGACGATGACGTTGCCGATGACGATATACAGCATCAGGTTGGGAATCCCAAAGTTGGGGTGATTATAGCAAAAGCGGCTGGCCGCCGTGGACAGTTTTTTCAAGGGAAACTCCTCCAAATCCAATTTCATATCTTCATTGTAGCCGGAAAATCGGGGAAAGTCTACATCATTTTGTGAACAACGGGCAGAATATTTTTCTCCGGCCGAGGCGGAGCCTGCCGGGGTTAGCAGTCCCGGCGGTTGGCTGTCATTTCCTTCCGTCAAAAACTGCTCACGGTTTGTTCACAAACAATTTTTATTTTCGCCTATTGACATTCGGGGCGGCGAGTGCTATATTTAGTTTAGCACTTGAGAGACAAGAGTGCTAAAACAAAGCGAGGTGAGCAGATGGAGCTGACAGAACGGCGGCGGCGTATTTTACGCGCCGTGGTGGAAAACTATATCGAAACCGCCGAACCGGTGGGGTCCAAGACCATTATGACCCTGGCCCATCTGGAATGTTCCTCCGCCACCGTCCGCAACGAGATGGCGGCGCTGGAGAAGATGGGCTACCTGGAGCAGCCTCACACCTCCGCCGGACGCATCCCCTCCCCCAAGGGCTATCGGATCTACGTCAACGAGCTGATGGAGGAGCACAAGCTCTCCCTCCAGGAGACGGAGCGCATCAATTCCGCCCTGAACCTGAAAATGCGGGAGCTGGATCAGGTGCTGGATCAGGCGGGGCGGCTGGTCAGCCAGCTCACCAACTATCCGGCCTTCTCCCTGTCCGCCGGGCGGAGCACAGTGGTCATCAACCGGTACGACCTGCTGATGGTGGACCAGAACTCCTTCATCTGCGTGGCCATGACCAACACCAACGTGGTGCGCAACAAGCTGTTCCACCTGCCCACAGAGCTGACCGAGCCTCAGCTCCAGCTGCTGAACGCCCTGCTGAATACCTCCTTCGTGGGCAAGACCCTGGAGGAGTTCAGCCCCGACCTGATGGAAAAGGCCCGGAAGGCGGCAGGCAGCAGCTACGGCCTGATCTCGCTGGTGGTCAGCTTCGCCATGGACGTGCTGGAGGGCTGCCGTCAGTCCAGCGTACACACCGCTGGGGAGAATCACCTCCTGACCCATCAGGAGTTCCAGGATATGGACAGAGCCCAGAAGCTGCTGGACTATATGAATGATGAGTCCCGGTTTACCGACCTCCCCATGCCCGGCAAGGAGGCCGGCTCCCAGACGAAGGTGCTGATCGGCCCGGAGAACGTGGCCGAGGAGCTGAAGGACACCAGCGTGGTCCTGGCCAGCTACGACATCGGGGACGGGATGAAGGGGGTCATCGGCGTGGTGGGCCCCACCAGAATGGATTATGCCCAGGTGACGGCCAAGCTCAGCTATCTGGCCGACAACCTGTCCCGGCTGTTCACCGGGGAGACGCAGCTGCCGGGCAGTCAACCAAAACAGGCGCTGAACCCGCCAGGTACTGATCATGCCGAAACAGAAGAAAAAAAGAACTAACCCATTTTTCTCGCAAGCCAGGAGGAATCGTATGGAAGCCGAAACCAAAAAGACGGAAGCCGCAGAAGCGGAAGAAAATCCAAAGCAGGAGGCCGCCGAGACCCAGCAGCCCGCCGAACAGGAGGCCGCCGAGCCGAAGGAAGAGCCGAAGCAGGAACCGAAGGAGGAGCCGAAGCAGGCGCAGCCCGCCGAGCCCACCCCGCTGGAGACGGCCCAGAAGGCGCTGGCCGCCAAGGAGAAGGAATACCTCTACCTCCGGGCGGAGTACGATAACTTCCGCCGCCGCAGCGCCAAGGAGAAGTCGGAGGCCTATTCCGGGGCCAAGGCGGACGCGGCCCTGAAATTCCTGCCCGTCTACGACAATCTGGAGCGGGCGCTGGCCCAGGGCTGTCAGGACGAAGCCTTTTTGAAGGGCATCGAAATGACCATGAACCAGCTGAAACAGGTGCTGGAGAGCCTGGACATCAAGCCCATCGACGCGGTGGGGCAGCCCTTCGACCCGAAGTATCACAACGCGGTCATGCACATCGAGGACGAGAGCCTGGGGGAGAACGTGGTCTCCCAGTGCTTCCAGACCGGATTTGTGATGGGGGAAAAGGTCATCCGCTTCGCCATGGTGCAGGTGGCAAACTAATCGTTCACGATCTGCGCGTCGCGCAGTGTGATATTCATTTCGTATAAAAACACATCTCACATATAATTAGGAGGAACACTGTTATGTCTAAAATCATCGGTATCGACCTTGGCACTACCAACTCCTGCGTGGCCGTCATGGAAGGCGGCGAGCCGGTCGTCATTGCAAACGCGGAAGGCAACCGCACCACCCCCTCCGTCGTGGCCTTCTCCAAGGACGGGGAGCGTATGGTGGGCCAGGTGGCAAAGCGTCAGGCCATCACCAACCCTGACCGCACCATCTCCTCCATCAAGCGTCACATGGGCGAGGAGTACAAGGTGAGCATTGACGCCAAGCGCTACACCCCCCAGGAGATCTCCGCCATGATTCTGCAGAAGCTGAAGGCGGACGCTGAGGCCTATCTGGGCGAGACGGTCACCCAGGCGGTCATCACCGTCCCCGCCTACTTCAACGATGCCCAGCGTCAGGCCACCAAGGACGCCGGCAAGATCGCCGGTCTGGACGTGAAGCGTATCATCAACGAGCCCACCGCCGCGGCCCTGGCCTACGGCGTGGACAAGGAAGAGGCCCAGAAGGTCCTGGTCTATGACCTGGGCGGCGGCACCTTCGACGTCTCCATCCTGGACATCGACGACGGCGTCATCGAGGTGCTGGCCACCTCCGGCAACACCCACCTGGGCGGCGACGACTTCGACAAGTGCATCATGGACTATCTGGCCGCCGAGTTCAAGCGGGAGAACGGCATCGATCTGACCGGCGACAAGGTGGCCATGCAGCGGCTGAAAGAGGCCGCCGAGAAGGCCAAGATCGAGCTGTCCGGCGTCACTTCCTCCAACATCAACCTGCCCTATATCACCGCCGACGCCACCGGCCCCAAGCATCTGGA
>JAJQCJ010000049.1 GCA_021202775.1 Clostridiales bacterium
TTAGATGAGGATACTGGAAGGAAATAGAGCGTTTGCCCTTGCCAGGGCATGGCCTACTTTTCTCGATTCGTCGAGAAAAGTAGCAAAAGAGGACGACTTAGGGGGGAGCGAGGCCCCGAAGCTCCCCCCTGAGCCGCCTTCTTTTGCTACTTTTCTTGGCGGAGCAATTTACGGCGTCCAAAAATGTGCCAGTGGCACATTTTTAGCCGGAAACCGATGCCAGCTATGCTGGCGAGGGTCATTGACCGAGGAGGATACCATAAATGGTCAGCAGGCGGTAGTCAAGGCCATGCCCTGGCAAGGGCAAACGCTCTATCTCCTTCCAGTATCCTCATCTAAGGAACAGACGGCCCCCCGGACGGCAAAACCCGTTTCCTTTCTCTTTCCTTGCCTAAGGAACGAACGCCCCCCGGACGGCAAAACACAGTTCCTTCCTCTTTCCTTGCCCAAGGAATGAGCCGCCCCCGGCGTACTGTATCAATACGCCCGCTCCGCGATGAACTCCTCCGTCAAATCCCCCCGGGTGAAGCACGTCTCCTCCACATAGGTGTGTTTGGCGGGGGTATCCCCGGCCTCCAGGGTCTGAATGACCTCCTCCACCAGCTCCCCCAGCAGGGGGTTGCACTCCACCGCCAGGGCGATCTTCCCCTCCAGGCAGAGGTTCAGGCAGGTGCCGGTGGCGTCGAAGGAGATCACCGCCACGCCCCCCTCCCCGCAGGTGTAGCCGTACTCCTCCAGGGCCTCGATGGCGCCGTAGGCTTCATTGTCGTTCTCGCAGTACACCACATGGATGTCGGTGCTGCCCTTGGAGAGGTACCCGCACATCACCTCGTAGGCTTTGGCCTGGGTGAAGTCCCCCTCCAGCTGGGTCAGAATGGTCCAGTTGTCGTGGCGCTCCACCGCCTCCTCCAGCACCTCCGTCCGGCCGAGCTGGGCGGTGGAGTCCACGGTGCCCAGCAAGTGGACGATGTTCACCGGGTCGTCCCCATAGGTCTCCTCCATCCAGTCCACCGCCAGCGCTGCCTCCGCCTCGAAGTCGGAGCCAATGTGGGCGGTGTACAGGCTCTCGTCCTCCACGTCCACCATCCGGTCCACCAGAATCACCGGGATGCCGGCGTCCCTGGCCTCCTGCAAAACGGAGTCCCACCCCGTCTCGCTGATGGGCATGAGGACGATGTAATCCACCTTCTGCTGAATGAACTTGCGGATGGCGCTGATCTGGTTCTCCTGCTTCTGCTTGGCGTCCTCAAAGAGGAGCTGATAGCCGTTCTCCTCGGTGAACACCGCCTTGATGGATTCGGAGTTGGCCACCCGCCAGTCGGACTCCGCCCCCACCTGGCAGACCCCCACTACAATGAGGTCCTCCTCCAGGTCCTCCGTGTCCCCGGCGTCGGCGGTCTGCCCGGCGCAGCCCCACAGCAAGAGCAGCGCCGCCGTCAGCGCCAGCAGGATCAGCTTCCGTTTCATGTTGCCCCCTCCTTCTCTGTCTGGGGATTCTCCGTCCGGTAGGGCAGATGCACCGTGATGGTGGTGCCCTCCCCCTCTGTGCTGGCGATGGACAGCCCCGCCGACGGGCCGAACAGCAGCCGCAGCCGCTCATGGACGGTGGCCAGGCCGAAGCCCACCCGTCCGCCGGACTCCATCCCCTGCCGCAGCTCCTCCAGACGCTGGGGGGTCATGCCCACCCCATCGTCCGTCACCGTCAGCAGGACGAAGCCCTCCTCCGCCCAGCCCTTCACCGCGATGTGGCCCTGGCCCCGTTTCAGCTTGACGCCGTGGTACAGGGCGTTTTCCACCAGAGGCTGGAGGGTCAGCTTGGGCAGCCGGGCGTCCAGAATCTCCGGGTCGATGGAGATGGTGTAGCTCATAATGTCCTTGTAGCGCACCTGCTGGATCTGCAAATAGCTGGCCACATGGCGCTCCTCAATGGCCAGGGGGATGACGTCCTCCCCCTTGCTCAGGGAGTGGCGGAAGAAGGCGGACAGGTTGGACACCATATCCACCGCCTCCTGATTCTTCCCCGCCTCGATGAGCCAGATGATGGTGTCCATGGTGTTATACAGGAAGTGGGGGTTGATCTGGGCCTGGAGCAGGGCCAGCTCCGCCTTCCGGAGGCTCTGCTGCTTCTCCGTGGTCTCCTGGAGCAGCTGGTTGATGCGCACCACCATCTGCTCCACCCCCTGGCTGAGGGTGGTCAGCTCGTATTCCTCCGACTCCACCGGCGGCCGGGGGGTCAGGTCCCCGGCGCTGACCTGGTTCACCCGGTCGTAGATGCTGATGATGGGCTCGGTGATGGAGCGGCTCAGCTTCAGGATGTGCCGGGTCAGGGCGCCGGCCAGCACCACCAGCGCCGCCACAATGAACACCCCCGCCGCCGCGATCTGCCAGGTCATCTTGGTCTGCAGCTCGTTCAGGTGGACGGATTCATAATACAGATAGTTGTACATATACTCCTGAATCAGGGAGGTCAGCACATAGACGTTGTTCTCCAGCTGGAGCTGCCGCTCATCATAGCTCTCCGTCTCCTGAATCAGGTAGATTTTTTCCTCCAGATTCTGGCACAGGTCCAGCACGCTGGTGATGGCCCGGAGGCTCTCCTTCTCCGTGGTGGTGGAGATCAGGTCCTGGGCCAGGGCCTGGGCGTCCTCCACCTCGTCGATGGGCAGGCCCTCGGAGTACTGGCTCTCGATGACGTAGTAGTACATTTTCAGGTCGATGCTGTCCTTGAAGTCCAAGTTGAACTCCGAGGCCGTGGTCAGGTTGTTCAGCAGCCCGGCGTACTGGCTCTGGTACACCGCCAGGAGGAACACCACCACCACGAACACCAGGGCGATCATCACCGCGAAGGCGGCCACCAGCCAGTTCATCCGCTGCCGGATGGAGACGGACTTCTTCTCCCTTTTCATGGGTTCCCTCCTTTCTGCCTCCCTCCGTGGGCGGCCCGGTAGTCCCTGGGGGTGCAGCCCTGGGTCTTTTTAAAGAGGAAGCTGAAATAGTGTGGGTCGTGATAGCCCACGGCGGCGGCCACCTCGCCGGAGCGGAGGTCGGTGGTTTTCAGCAGCTCCCTGGCCCGCTCCATCCGTTTGGCGGTGACGTATTCGATGAAGGTCTGGCCCTTCTCCTGGCTGAACACGGCGGAAAGGTAGTTGGAGCTGATGTTCACCTCTCTGGCCACGGTGTTCAGGCTCAGCTTTTCCTCGGTGAAATGGGCGTCGATGTAGGCCACCGCCTGCTCCAGCAGGCCCTTGCTCTGGCTGCTGGAGGCTTTGTCCCGGAGCTGCACCGCCTTCATCAGCAGCTCGGTCAGGTAGGTCTTTAAGTCCTGGGCGGTGATCTGCCGCCCCACCATGTCCAGACAGTCCAGCCCGTCCAGAAACGCCTGCTGGGGGATGCCCAGGGAGGCCACGAACTCGGTGGCGGTGAAGCGGACGCTGAGCATCAGGTAGTTGCAGAAGGGCTTGGAGTCCAGGGCGTCGGTGAGGCCCAGCAGGAACTCGCTGACGAAGCCGGGCACCTCCTCCGCCCCGGCGCTCTGCATCACCCCGGTGAGAATCTGAGGGTTGAACTTGGAGACGTCCAGCTGGGAAAGGCTGCTGTCGCTGCCGGTGCCGGTGAGACCCCCCACCGTCTCCTCCGTCAGGACGTGCTGACGGGGCAGGATGTACCGGTAGGCCCACAGCCGGGACACCTCCTCATAGCAGCCGCTGAGGGCGCTGAGCCGCTGGGTGGGCTTGCCCACCGCCACATACCAGTCCAGATTGGAGTCGTAGGTCTCGTAGCAGCTCTGTACCGCGGCGACGCACTGGCGAATCCGATCCTCCATCCGGTCGGCGCTGCCCTTGATGAGCAGGGCGTAGGTGGTCAGATTCCAGCGCAGGAGAATATACTCCGGGTATTTCAGGAAATACTCCATCAGCACGTCCCGGATGCGGGCGGCAGACTCGGAATAGGGGTCCGCGCCGGAGCCCTCCGGCGGCATGGAGAAGAAGGCGATGGTGTAGCACTCCGCCCGGAGATCCAGATCCAGCTTGCCTGCGGCCTCGTAGATCTGCCGAATGGTCATGCGCCCGGCCACCATCCGCTCAAAGAAGTTCTTCCGGGCGAACTGCTCATACTCCTGGGCCTCGCTGTGGAATTTGGCCATGTAGTTGCGCTGGGCCCGCTCCTCCTCGATCTTCTCCCGCACCTCCTGGAGGACGTTCTGGAGGGTGTTCTTGGTGATGGGCTTCAGCAGGTACTGGGTCACGCCGATGTCGATGGCCTGGCGGGCGTACTCAAAATCGTCATAGCCGGAGAGGATGATGACCTTCATCTCCGGGAACTCCTGCAGCACCAGCCTGCTGAGGTCCAGCCCGTCCATGAAGGGCATACGGATGTCGGTGATCAGCACGTCAGGCCGGGTCTGGCGGATCAGGGGGAGGGCCATCTCCCCGTCCCCGGCCTCCCCGGCAAACTGATAGCCCTGCTGGGCCCAGGGCACCGTGTCCCGGAGGGTCTCCCGGATGATGCTCTCGTCCTCCACTAAAAATACCTTCAGCATGGCAAGCGTCCTTTCTCCTGAGGCGGCCCGGCGGGCCGCCGATGACTTTGTAACCACTATACCATAAATCGGTTTCAATTTCCACCGGATTGGGGGTGGTGGGG
>JAJQCJ010000027.1 GCA_021202775.1 Clostridiales bacterium
TGACACGCACCAAAGCTGCCGCCGATGGCGGCTGGGTACGATTGCCGTTCCGCCCCGCCGTCAAGCGGCATTTCCGCTTCGCTCCCTATGCCGAGGGCGGGCGGAACGAGCAATTTTATCATCCAATGATAGATAACATCTGCCTGAACCGCAAAGCAACAACCTCTCATCCAAGGACACCAGCCCCGCCGGGAGCGCAAAAACCCGTTTCCTTTCTCTTTCCTTTCCTAAGGAACTTTCTTTACACCAACGACATTGCATGAAAGGGTGTACCCAATGCAGGAGCGCATTTTTATCATCGAGGACGACGAGAGCATCCGGCGGCTGCTAGCCTACGCACTGGAAAGCCAGAGCTATCAGACGAGCCAATACAGGGACGCGGTGACGGCGCTGGAGGCCATGAAGGAAAACCGCCCTGACCTGGTGCTGATGGACATCATGATGGACGGGCTGGACGGCGTCAGCGCGGTGAAGCTGATGCGCACAGACCCTGCCCTCCGGGATGTGCCGGTGATCATGCTGACGGCCAGGGACCTGGAGGCGGACAAAATCGCCGGGCTGGACGCCGGCGCGGACGATTATATCACGAAGCCTTTCAGCGTGCTGGAGCTGTGCGCCCGGGTGCGGGCCCTCCTCCGGCGCACCCACCGGGAGCCTCAGGACGCCTGCCTTACCTGTCCCGGCCTCACCGTGGACACGGGCCGCCGCGAGGTGCGGGTGAACGGCACACCTGTGGAGCTGACCTTCAAGGAGTTTGAGCTGCTGTGCTACCTGATGGAGCGGCCCGGCCGCACCGTCCCCCGGCGGGAGCTGCTGGAGCAGATTTGGGGCGCAGGCGGCACCGAGACCCGCACCCTGGACATCCACATCCGCACCCTCCGCCAGAAGCTGGGGGACACGCCGGAGCACAGCCGATACATCAAGACGGTGCGGGGCGTGGGCTACCGGTTTGTGGGCGGAGAGAGCTGACCGCACAGACAAAGACGAGTGCGATCAGTTTTGCAGCGAAATAGTTAGGTACCTTATAATTATAAGATGGTTGTATTTATAAGTGAATCAAAAATGCACAAAATTTGAAAAAAATCAAAATTCGCATCCCCTTTTTGGAAAAGCGTGCTATAATAAACTCGGAGTTCCAAAGAAAGTACAGTATCATTTGCGCAACGCTCCGCACTGCGCAAAAAACCAGAGTAAAGGAAGTGAAAAAGATATGAGCATTGCGGAAAAGGTCATGGAGGAATTAAACTGCGAAGTTGCCTTTTCCATCGGCGGAATCGACATTATGGAATCCACCGCAGTGACGTGGATCATCATGGCGGTGCTGCTTCTGGGCACCTTCCTGCTGACCCGCAACCTGAAGGTGCAGAACATCAGCAAGCGGCAGGCGGCGGTGGAATTCTGCGTGACCAAGCTGGAGGACATCGTCACCGACATGGTGGGGGAAAAGGGCCGCTGCTACGTCCCCTATCTCATCACGGTGCTGGTGTACATCGGCTTTGCCAACCTCATCGGTATCTTCGGCTTCAAGCCGCCGACGAAGGATCTGAACGTCACCATCGCCCTGGCGGCCATGAGCATTGTCCTGGTGCAGGTGGCCTCTGTCCGGGCCAGGGGCGTCGGGGGCTGGCTCCACAGCTTTATTGAGCCGGTGCCGGTGGTGGTTCCGTTCAACATTCTGGACCTGATTACCCGGCCCCTGTCGCTGTGTATGCGGCTCTTCGGCAACGTGCTGGGCGCGTTCGTCATTATGAAGCTGATCGAGGCGGTGGTGCCAGCGGTTTTCCCCATGATCGCCAGCCTGTATTTTGACGTGTTCGACGGCATCCTCCAGGCGTACGTCTTTGTGTTCCTGACCAGCATTTACATCAAGGAAGCCATCGAGTGAACCGGCGCGGGCAACGAGCTGTCCCATGCCTGCAGCCGGAGACCATGCACCAGGGGCAAATCAAACAGAACAGAAGGCGAATCTATGGAAGCTTTTATCACCTTTATGGAAACCATTCTGGATGACGTGGCGGAGCTTGCCATCATCCTGTTTGAAATTGTCGGCGTCATTGTCATCATCATTTCCGGGGCCCAGGGCGTTTACCATTATGTGCGCCGGGACCCCCGGACGGTCCTGAAGCTGGCCCAGGGCTTTGCCACCGGGCTGGAGTTCAAGCTGGGCAGCGAGATCCTCCGCACGGTGGTCGTGCGGGAGTGGACGGAGATTCTGACCGTGGCCGGAATCATCGCCCTCCGGGCGGCCCTGACCTTCCTGATCCACTGGGAGATCAAGGAGGAGCGGGAGGAAGCCAACGTAAGCGATTAGGCGGCTTTTCCCTCAGCAGGAGCAATCGAATCCATTGTAACCATTCATCCATACCGTTTGAAATTTGAAAGGAGTTTTCTACTATGCTCGCAATTGGTGCAGCAATCGCTGTTTTGTGTGGTGCGGCCGCAGGTGTCAGCATCGGTATCGCAACCTCTCACGCCGTGGACGCTGTGGCCCGTCAGCCTGAGGCCAGTAGCAAGATCATGACGCTGCTGATTATCGGATGCGCGCTGGCAGAGGCAACCGCCATCTATGGCTTCGTCATCGCCCTGCTCTGCGTCCTCCAACTGTAATCGGAAGGCGGGGACCATTGTGCTAGAGGTCAACTATAATTTAATCTTTACCGTTATCAACCTGCTGGTGCTGTTCATCGGCCTGCGGTTCACCCTGTTCAAGCCGGTGCAGAAGATTTTGCAGCAGCGGCAGGAGATGGTGGAACGGAGCCTGGCCGATGCGGAGAAGGCCAAGGCCAACGCGGAGGCCCTGGAGCGTGCCCGTCTGGAGGAGCAGCAGAACGTGGCCATCGAGCGGGCCAAGACCATGGCCACCGCCCAGCAGCGGGCCACGGAGGAGTATGAGCGCATCCTCAGCGACGCCCGGGAAAAGGCGGACAGCATTGTGAAGGAAGCGGAGCAGGACGCCCGGCAGGAGCGGGACGCCATGCTGCGCCAGGCCCAGACGGAGCTGACCCAGCTCGTCATGGACACCGCCGCCAGGGCGGTGGCAGGGGCGGGCCCGGAGGAGGACAGTGCCCTCTATGACCAGTTTTTGCAGAAGGCGGGGGAGTTAGATGGCGCAGAAAACCGCTGAAACGGGCAGACTGTGCCCCGTCACCCTGACCTATGTGACCAACCCCACCGAGGCCCAGCTGGCAGGCATCCGTGCCTTTGCCCAGCGGCGCTGCCCCCAGGGGGAGATCGATCTGACCCTGAAAGAGGACCCCTCCCTTGGCTCCGGCTTCCTGCTGACGGTGGGGGACGAGGAGTTTGACTGGTCCACCCAGGGGCGGCTGAAACAGCTCCGGGAAAAGCTGGAGACGGCCTATGTGCCCAACAACGACAACCTGATCTCCATCCTGAAAACGGAGCTGGAGCAGTTCGACCTGACGGCGCAGTACACCGAGATTGGCACCGTCAAGACCGTGGGGGACGGCATCGCTACCATCAGCGGCATCGACCATGCCGCCTATGGGGAGATCATCCTCTTTGACACCGGCACCAAGGGCATGGTGCAGGAGATTCGCCGGGAGGAAATCGGTGCAATTCTCTTCGGCAACGACCTGGACATTCACGAGGGCAGCCGGGTGGCCCGGACGGGCAAGAACGCAGGCGTCCCCGTGGGCCGGGGGTTTCTGGGCCGGGTGGTGAACGCCCTGGGCGCCCCTATCGACGGGGGCGGGGACATCTCCGCCGACGGCTACTACCCTGTGGAATCCCCTGCGCCGGGCATTGTGGAGCGGCAGAGTGTGAACCGTCCCCTGGAGACGGGGATTCTGGCCATCGACTCCATGTTCCCCATCGGCCGGGGCCAGCGTGAGCTGATCATCGGTGACCGGCAGACCGGCAAGACCTCTCTGGCTCTGGACACCATCCTGAACCAGAAGGATAAGAACGTCATCTGTATCTATGTGGCCATCGGGCAGAAGTCCTCCACCATCGCCCGGATTGTGGACATTTTGCGGAGGAACGACGCCCTGTCCTACTCCATCGTGGTGGCGGCCACCGCCAGCGACTCCGCCCCTCTGCAATACATTGCCCCCTATGCGGGCACTGCCATGGGCGAGTATTTTATGCACAGCGGACCAGGACACGTGCTGATGGTCTATGACGACCTGAGCAAGCATGCGGTGGCCTACCGCACGCTGTCCCTGTTGCTGGAGCGCTCCCCCGGACGGGAGGCCTATCCCGGCGACGTGTTCTACCTCCACTCCCGGCTGCTGGAGCGCAGCGCCCAGATGTCGGAGGCCAACGGCGGCGGCTCCATCACAGCCCTGCCCATCATTGAGACCCAGGCGGGGGACGTGTCCGCCTATATCCCCACCAACGTGATTTCCATCACCGACGGACAGATTTTCCTGGAGTCCGACCTGTTCTTCGCCGGGCAGCGGCCTGCCGTCAACGTGGGCCTCTCCGTGTCCCGTGTGGGGGGCGCGGCCCAGACGAAGGCCATGAAAACGGCCACCGGCTCCATCCGCATCGACCTGGCCCAGTACCGGGAGATGGAGATTTTCACCCAGTTCTCCTCCGACCTGGACGATACCACCAAACGACAGCTGGTGTACGGCGAAGGGCTGATGGAGCTGTTAAAACAACCCCTGTCCCATCCCCTGACCATGACCGACCAGGTCATCACCCTGGTGGCCGCCCTGGGCCAGGCCTTCCTGCCGGTGCCGCTGAAGGAGATCAAGCAGACCCAGACCAAACTGTTGGACTGGTTCCGCACCCAGCATGGGGAGATTCAGCGGGAGCTGGAGCGCAGTCAGGAGTTGTCCCCCACCCTGCGGCAGCAGATCCTTAACCTGGTGCAGGAGTTCTTCCAGGACCAGGCCAAACCCCAGGCGTAAGCGGAGGAATCCTATGGCAAACGCAAGGGAAATCAAGTCCCGCATCAAAAGCGTGCAGGACACGAAAAAAATCACCACCGCCATGTACCTGATCGCCTCCACCCGGCTGCGGAAGGCGAAGCTGAGCCTGGACGATACCCGGCCCTACTTCAACACCCTGCAAACCGCCCTGTCCCGGCTGATCCGGCATATGCCGGAGGTGGAGAGCATTTATCTGGGCACCGGCAACTACAACGACGACGGCGTGATGCGCCGGGGCTACCTGGTCATCACCGCCGACAAGGGGCTGGCGGGGGCCTACAATAACAACATCCAGAAAGAGGTGCTCCGGCAGATCAAGGCCATGGCCGGGCCCTGGGAGCTGTATGTGGTGGGCGAGTGCGGACGGCAGTTCTTCCAGCATCACGGCTACAAAATTGAGGAGACCTTCCACTACACCGCCCAGAACCCCACCATCGACCGGGCCAGGCATATCGCCTCTGTCCTGCTGGAGCGGTACAGAACCGGCGCCCTGGATGAGATCTACATCGCCTATACGGACATGGAAAACAGCGTCACCGCCACCCCCCGGGTCTTCAAACTGGCCCCGCTGGAAAAGGGTTACTTCCGCCCCCTGGAGATGGACGAGGACGGCTATGGTGAGAGCTGCGAGTTCATGCCCAGCCTGACCGAGCTGGTGAACCGGCTGATTCCGGACATCATTGCGGGGTACATCTACTCCGCCCTGGTGGATTCCTACTGCGCGGAGCAGAACGCCCGGATGATGGCCATGGACGCAGCCAACCGGAACGCGGAGGAGATGCTGGCGGAGCTGTCCGTCAGCTATAACCGGATGCGCCAGGCCGCCATCACCCAGGAGATCACCGAGGTGTCCGGCGGTGCCAGGGCGCAAAAGCAGAAACAGGTATCATGAAGGGAGCGCGTATCGACTTGAATCAGGGAAAAATAGTTCAGGTGTCCGGCCCGGTGGTGGACGTGGAGTTCCCGGCAGGCTGCCTCCCGAAGCTGAAAGAGGCCCTGGAGGTGGAACGGGGCGGCAGCCGCTGCGTCATGGAGGTGGCCCAGCACATCGGCGGCAACACGGTGCGCTGCATCATGCTGTCCGGCTCCGAAGGGCTGTACCGGGACCAGGCGGTCACCGCCACCGGCGACTGCATCACCGTACCGGTGGGCGAGGCCTCCCTGGGCCGGCTGTTCAACGTGCTGGGCGTCCCCGTGGACGGCGGCGACCCGATCACAGACGCCCCCCGCTGGGGCATCCATCGGGAGCCCCCCAGCTTTGCCGACCAGAACCCCGTTCAGGAGGTGCTGGAGACGGGCATCAAGGTCATCGACCTGCTGGCCCCCTACGCCAAGGGCGGCAAAATCGGCCTGTTCGGCGGCGCCGGCGTGGGCAAGACGGTGCTGATTCAGGAGCTGATCCACAACATCGCCACCCAGCACGGCGGCTACTCCATCTTCACCGGCGTGGGAGAGCGTTCCCGTGAGGGCAACGACCTTTGGACAGAGATGAAGGAGTCCGGCGTCCTGTCCAAGACGGCGCTGGTCTTTGGTCAGATGAACGAGGCCCCCGGCGTCCGGATGCGGGTGGCGGAGACCGGCCTGACCATGGCGGAGTACTTCCGGGATGTGGAGCATAAGGACGTGCTGCTGTTCATCGACAACATTTTCCGCTTCGTCCAGGCGGGCTCTGAGGTGTCCGCCCTGCTGGGGCGGATGCCCTCCGCCGTGGGCTACCAGCCCACCCTGGCCAACGAGATGGGCGAGCTGCAGGAGCGCATCGCCTCCACCCGGAACGGCTCCGTCACCTCGGTGCAGGCGGTGTACGTCCCGGCGGACGACCTGACCGACCCCGCCCCGGCCAACACCTTCGCCCATCTGGACGCTACCACGGTGCTGAGCCGGAAGATCGCGGAGCAGGGCCTCTACCCCGCCGTGGACCCCCTGGAATCCGCCTCCCGCATTCTGGAAGCGGACATCGTGGGGGAGGAGCATTATGAGACGGCCCGCCAGGTGCAGGCTGTGCTGCAAAAGTACCAGGAGCTGCAGGACATCATCGCCATCCTCGGCATGGATGAGCTGGGGGAGGACGACCGGCTGACGGTGAACCGGGCCCGGAAAATCCAGCGGTTCCTGTCCCAGCCCTTCCACGTGGCGGAGAACTTCACCGGCGTCCGGGGCACCTACGTCCCTCTGAAGGAGACGATTCGGGGCTTCCAGGCCATCCTCAGCGGCGACATGGACACCTATCCGGAGGCGGCCTTCTTCAACGTGGGCACCATTGACGACGCCATCCAGAAGGCCCACAACATGACGGCCATCGAGGGGTACAAGTGAGATGGCGGCTGAATTTCATCTGGAGGTGCTGGCCTCCGACCGGGTGTTCTACGCGGGCCCCTGCGAGAACGTGACCATCCCCGCCCTGGACGGGGAGCTGGGGATTCTGGCGGGCCACTCCGAGCTGGTGACCGCCATCGACCCCGGGATGATTCGTTTCCAGGTGCCGGGGGAGCCGGAGCAGCGGATCGGCGCCGTGGGCGCCGGCTTTGCCCATGTGAACCGGGACCGGGTGTGGATTCTGGTGGAGACGGCGGAGCGCCCGGAGGAGATCGACGAGAACCGTGCCCGCCGGGCCTATGAGGAGGCCCAGGAGGAGCTGCGCCAGCGCAAGAGCATGCAGGAGTATCAGATCACCCAGCGGAACCTGGCCAGGGCCATGAACCGGCTCAAGGTAAAGCGTGGGGAACGGTTCTGACACACACAAAAAGCGTGGCCTGTGAAAGGCCACGCTTTTTTGTCGCGTTGCTGTTGTTTTCCGGTTTCTCAGCGCTTATAGCCGTCCTTCAGGGACACGCTGCGGTTAAAGACCGGCGCGCCGGGCCGGGAATCCCCGCTGTCCACGCAGAAGTAGCCCAGACGCATGAACTGATAGGACGCAGGGGCGGTGGCCTCCGCCAGAATCGCCTCCAGCTTGCAGCCGGTGAGGACGGTCAGGCTGTTGGGGTTCAGGGCAGAGAGGAAGTCCTTCCCGGCGGCATCAGGGTTCGGGTCGTCGAACAGGTTCTCATAGAGCCGCACCTGGGCGTCCACGGCGGTGGCGGCGTCCACCCAGTGCAGGGTGGCCCCTTTCACCTTCCGCCCGTCGGCGGGGTTGCCCCCCGCGGAGTCCGGATCGTAGGTGGCCAGCACCTCGGTGATGTTGCCCTCCGCATCCTTGACGCAGCCGGTGCAGCGAATCAGGTAGGCCCCTTTCAGGCGGCACTCCGGCCCGTCGGGGAAGAGGCGCTTATACTTGGGCGCCTTCTCCTCCAAAAAGTCCTCCGCCTCGATATACAGGTTCCGGGAGAAGGAGACCTCGTGGCTGCCCATCTCCGGGTGCTTGGGGTGATTCTCAATGGTAAAGGTCTCGTGCTGGTCCTCCGGGTAGTTGGTAATGGTCAGCTTCACCGGGTGCAGCACCGCCATGACCCGCTGGGCGGTGTCGTCCAGGTCGGCCCGGAGGCAGTGCTCCAGGAAGGCATACTCCACCGTGGAGTCCGCCTTGGCCACCCCCACCTGCTCGGAGAAGGCCCGGATGGAGGCCGGGGTGTACCCCCGCCGCCGCAGGCCGCAGATGGTGGGCATCCGGGGGTCGTCCCAGCCGGAGACGAAGCCCTGCTCCACCAGCTGGCGCAGCTTCCGCTTGGACATCACCGTATGGTCGATGCCCAGCCGGGCGAACTCGATCTGCCGGGGCTTGGCGGGGGCGGAGATGTTGGCGATGACCCAGTCGTACAGGGGCCGGTGGGCCTCAAACTCCAGGGTGCAGAGGCTGTGGGTGATGCCCTCGATGGCGTCCTCAATGGGGTGGGCGAAGTCGTACATGGGATAGATGCACCACTGGTCGCCGGTGCGGTGGTGGCTCTGGTGCTTGATGCGGTAGAGGGCCGGGTCCCGCATATTGAAGTTGCCGGAGGCCAGGTCGATTTTCGCCCGCAGGGTCATGGCCCCGTCGGGGAACTCCCCGGCCCGCATCCGGGCGAACAGGTCCAGGCTCTCCTCGATGGGCCGGTCACGGTAGGGGCTGGTGGCGGGGGTGTTGATGTCCCCGCGGTTTGCGGCCATCTCCTCCGGGGACAGCTGGCAGACGTAAGCCAGGCCCTTCTGAATCAGCTCCACAGCGTAGCCGTACATCTGCTCAAAATAGTCGGAGGCGTAGTAGAACCGGTCCTCCCAGTCGTAGCCCAGCCACTTGATATCCTCCTGGATGGCGTCCACATACTCCACATCCTCTTTGGTGGGGTTGGTGTCGTCCATCCGCAGGTTGCACTGGCCGCCGTACTTCTGGGCGGTGCCGAAGTCCACATAGATGGCCTTGGCGTGGCCGATGTGAAGGTAGCCGTTGGGCTCCGGTGGGAACCGGGTGTGGACGGTCATACCGGCATAGCGGCCGTTTTCCCCGATGTCCTCATCAATAAAGTCGTGGATAAAATTCTGTGACATGATGGCGTCGTTCTTTTCAGTCATGGAGCACACTCCTCATTCTCAATCTCTCCCCTATTATAGGGGAAAAGGGCCGCTTTTGCAAGGGGGGAACGCCTGTGGATTCAGACAGACCCGGCCGCCTTAAAAATCATCCGGCATACTCAGAATCGTCAGCACGATTTTTTTCGCCTGCTCCGTCAGGGAGGACGCTACGGCGTACTCATTGACGGTGTGGCTGGCGTCGCCCCGGACACCCACGCCGCAGAGCACCGGAATCCCCAGCATCGTGATATAGGCGGCGTCGGAGCAGCCGCCGGAGTACACCGGCTGGGGACGGGGAAAGCCCAGCTCCGCGCAGGCGTCCTGATAGAGATGCAGCAGCCGCTCCGTGCCCGCCACCGGCTCCATGGCCTTAAAGACCGTTTTGATCTCCAGCTCCGCGTGAACCCGGGGGTCCGCGTTGTCGTCGCAGATTTCCTGTAAACGCTTCAGTGCATCCTCCAGATCCTGATTCGTCGGGAAGCGAATCCCCACGGCAATGTCACACCGGTCCGGGATGGCGTTGCTGGTGGTGCCTCCCTTCACGATGCCGCAGTTAAACAGCGCCCTGTTGGTGTCAGACAATTCCTCGATCTTCAAAATCTTGCGGGCCGCCTCGCGGATGGCGCTGGCCCCCTTCTCCGGCTCCTTGCCTGCGTGTGCGGAGACGCCGTGCACCGTGATGCCCACGATGCCGCCGCCCTTGCGGCGGTATACCACATCCCCATTCAGCAGACCGCTCTCGCAGTTGAACGCCGCAGCGCAGCCAGCGGCCGCATCCGCATAGACCTGACAGCCGCCCCCTTTGGAGAGGCTGTGGGCCACCTCCTCGTCGCCGCTTAAAATCAGGCGAAGCTGCCGTTTCCGATAACCGAAGTGCTGCAATGCGGCAATCACCAGAATCGCCACCGCAATGCCGCCCTTGCAGTCATATACGCCGGGGCCATAAATTTTATCCCCGTCGCGGCGGAAGGCATCGTCCCCAAAGCGGCCGATGGGATGCACCGTGTCCATATGCGCCATCAGCGCCACGGGGGGCAGCTCTCCTTCCTCTGTCTGGGCCACCAGGCTCGACCCCGCCGCCTCAAAGGCGACCTTTTTGCGCCACAGCCCCATGGCGTCCAGATAGGTGTCCAGGTGGGCCGCCAGGCGGTTGACCTCCGCCTTTTCGGCGGACGGGCTCTCGATCCGCACCATCTGCTCCCACAGCTTCGTCATGGACTGTTCTCTGGAATCGATATAATCACAGATTTTCTGTATGTCAAATTGCTGATTCTGCATGGCAAATACTCCTCTCTGCTCACAGCAGTCCGATGACAAATCCTGCCATCAGAACGGACAGAATCGTGACCACCGTAATGCCGCCCACCACATAGGGCACATTCAGCGTATCCTCGATGTACGTTTTTTCCTCCGGCGTCTCGCCCACCGCCTCCGCCACCTCGCGGCAGATGACGACGTTGCTGGGGAAGCCCAGGAACTGCTCCACGCCGATGCCCATGGCCAGGTCTTTATCCCCTACCAGGAGCTTGCCGATGGGCAGCACATAGCTGACCAGCACCACACCCGCAATCGCCAGCGCAAAGAGCAGGACCGTCTGAAACGCCATGGAGCCCAGGTCGGACAGCGAAACCGTCGCAAGGGAGGGGATGATAGAGCCGTAAATGGCAATCATCAGAATCCCGTAGGAGGAGCCCCGCTGCAGGGGCTTCGGCGGCACAAAGCCGCCGATTCCGGACAGAGAACCCAAAATCAGCGCCCACACCGCATAGTTGACAGGGGTCACGCCGCCGAGGCTTCTGGCCAGCCATCCGCCCACGCACACGATGGCGATGTCCAGATTCGCCGTGTACAGTTCTTTGTGCGTCTCATAAAACGGGTTTTTTCAGCGGAAACGCCGCTCTGCTGCTCTTTCAGCGCCGCCATCTTCCCTTCCGGGTCCGTGCGGAACTCCGCCACCAGCTTTTTCGCGTATTTCAGCCCCATGGCGGAGGCGATGGGCGCACCCACCAGCTTCTGCACCGAATAAATCACCGCGCAGAGGGCGGCAGCGGTGGTCAGCCCCTTTTCCGTCGCCGCCGCCGTCATCAATGAGGTCGCCATAGCGCCGCCGTTGATGACCGGCATGCCCACCAAAACGGTGTCCAGCCCGATGATGGGCGCCGCCAGAAGCAGCAGCAGGCAGGAGGTCACCATGCAGATGGTCGCCATCAAAACCGTTTTCCATTCCCGGATCAGCTGCCGGACGTTGATGGTCGTTCCCATATTAAAGAGCACCATCGCAATGGCCAGGCTCGACAGACTGGTCAGTCCTGCCTGGTCAATGATATCCGCCGGAAAGACGCCCGACAGAAATCCCACCAGGAAGATCAGCATGACCATCATCATGCCGGACAGCCGGCCCTTCGAAGCGTGGGCGATCAGGTCGCCTAACGCGAACACGACCACCACTACCATCAGGTAAAAATACATACTGCTAAACATTTTATCCTCTCCTTTTCTCCCTTGCCTGAATTTGCGACTTCAAACACGCGATAACTGAATCTCTGAATGTTTGAAGGCACGCTTGCTGGCTGTCAGTATAGCACAAAAGAGGACCGCAGTTCAACCGGCAGGCGAAGTTTTTTTGCAGGATTTGTTTGACTTTCTGTGGATTCTATCCATTTCGAAAGGATATTTTTGAACTGCGGGAAGAAGAAAACACGCGATATCTTTTCACCGGCCGGTTTTTGCGGAACCGGCAGCCGCCGGCCTGTAATTTTGTGTAAATGACAGCTTGCAAGTTGACCGGAAAGGCCTTAGAATAAAAATGGGCCTGTAAGGGCGTTCTTTTCAATACGATTTCCATCAGGAGGGAAAACAAATGAATATCAATCAAACCGTCAATGGAAGCAGCCTGACAATGTGCCTGAGCGGGCGTCTCGATACCGTGACAGCTCCGCAACTGGAGGAGGCGCTGAAAAACAGCCTCGCCGGTGTGTCGCTTTTGACCTTCGATTTTGCGGACCTGGCGTATATCTCGTCAGCCGGTCTGCGGGTGCTTCTGTTCGCCCAGAAAACCATGAATAAACAGGGCAGCATGGTCATCCGGAATGTCAATGAGACGATTATGGAGGTCTTTGAGATCACCGGATTCCGTGACATTCTCACAATCGCATAAACGGCTGCCGGCATGGTGATGGAACTGTAGTTTGACAGAAGACGGCGGTCTGACCGCCGCTGATATGGCACGGCTGCGCCTGTGAATGAGGATTCTATGCATAACAAGGATAAGAAAAAGTCCCGGAGAAGAATCACGCGCTTGCTGGGACAATGGCTGCTGCTCTGCGTCTGCATTGCACTGATCTGTACATGGCTGTTTGTCTATTTTTTGCAGAACTGGCTGTCAGACAGGGAGACGCAGACCCTCCTGTCCATTAACATTTCCGATGTGACCGCGGACATTTCGGATGCGTCAGATGAAAATCTTCTGGCGCTGACGCACACGGTTGCGGACCTGTTGGAAGCGGGAGAGACGGACCTCGACGCGATTGCGGAGGCTTACAGCATTGCGGAGATCAACGTCGTCAACCGGGACGGCGTGATCACGGCAAGCACCTATGCGTCGTTCCTCGGTTATCAGATGGCGGACGGAGCGCAGTCCGGGGAATTCTGTGTGCTTCTGGGCGACGCGGAGGAATATGTGCAGAGCTATCAGCCCATTTCCTATGACGAGAGCATTTCCCGCAAATACGCCGGCGTTTCCCTGTCCGACGGGGGATTCGTGCAGGTGGGATATGACGCGGAGGAGTTCCAGAAGGATATTGACGCGCAGGTGATCGGCGCGACACGCAACCGGCACGTGGGGCAGAGCGGTTATGTTCTGATTTCCGATGCGAGCGGCGTAATCGTTTCCGACCGAAACGGCGGGGAAGGCCAGGACCTTTCTGTGACCGGAATCACGCTGGATACGGATGATCTACAGGCGGGGGAGATGTTCCGCACCGAAGTGTATGGGGAATCCTGCTTCTGTATGTATGACGAAACGGAGGGCTACTATATCATTTCGGTGCTCCCGGCAAGCGAAGCGCTTGCCTCCAGGAACACCGCCGTCGCGACCACGGTTGCCATGGAACTCATCGTGTTCGCCTGCGAATTTTTACTGATTTGCTTCCTGATGTGGCAGCTTGTCGTGAAGAATATCTATAAAATCAACGACAGCCTCTCTGAAATCACGGCAGGCCATCTGGATGTGAAGGTCGATGTCTGCACCAACAGGGAATTTACAGCTCTTTCCCAGGACATCAACGCGACGGTGGATACGCTGAAGCGCTACATCGCGGAAACCGCCGCGCGGATGGACCAGGAACTTGCCTACGCAAAGGAGATACAGTACGCCTCCCTTCCGGGCATTTTCCCGCCGTACACGGACTGCGTGCAGTTCGATCTCTTTGCGTCCATGCACACGGCAAGGGAAGTGGGCGGCGATTTTTACGATTTTTATTTCGTCGGAGAGGACAGGCTTGCCTTTCTGGTGGCGGACGTCTCCGGGAAAGGAATCCCCGCGGCCATGTTCATGATGCGGGCAAAGACCCTGATCAAGGGGCTTGCGGAATCCGGCATGGAGGTCAACGAGGTCTTTACCCGGGCGAATACCCGCCTTTGTGAAAACAATGAGGCGAATATGTTTGTGACGGCATGGCTGGGCGTGCTTCATTTAAAGACCGGCCTTGTGGAATATGTGAACGCGGGGCATAATCCGCCGCTGGTACACTGCGCGGAGCCTCAGCCGGCGGGTTCCCAAAACGGGAAAGGCCAGGCGTTTCGCTATCTGAAATCCCGTCCGGGATTCGTCCTGGCCGGGATGGAGGGCATCCGTTACCGCAAAAATGAGCTGCGGCTCTCTCCGGGGGATACCGTTTTCCTGTACACGGACGGCATCACGGAGGCCACGGACGAGCAGATGCGGCTCTACGGCGAGGAGCGGCTGCGCTCTGTTGTGAACAGCAGCAGGATGACGCCGGAGGAGCTCTGCGCGGCGGTGAAGGCGGACGTGGACACGTTTGTCGGCGGCGCCCCGCAGTTTGATGATATTACCATGCTGGCGCTGACCTATAAGGGAGACGGCGCGGAACCGCATGAACAATCAGAGGACGCTGCATGCGCATTGTAAGATGCGGCGGTGAAGGAGTATGGGATGATGAAGGAACTGTCTGTAGATGCAGTGGTTGCGAATATAGAACCGGTTACGGAATTTGTAAATCAATATCTGGAAGAACAGGGCTGCCCGATGAAGGTTCAGATGCTGATGGATATCGCCATTGACGAACTGTTCGGAAACATTGCCCACTATGCGTATCATCCGGAAGTCGGACCGGCCACCGTCCGCGTCGAGGTGACGGAACCGCCCCTGTCGGTCATCCTCACGCTGATGGACAACGGCGTTCCCTACGACCCCCTCAGGGCAGAGGACCCGGACACCACGCTCTCGGCGGATGAGAGGGCCTTTGGCGGCCTTGGCATCTATACGGTGAAAAAACTCATGGATGACGTTTCCTATGAATACCGGGACGGGAAAAACATCCTCAGAATCAGGAAGAGCTATGGGAGGAGGCCGAACCATGAAGCTACGGAATAAAAGAGGGCTGCTCCTGATGCTGCTGGCGCTGCTGATTTGTCTGCCCTCGTGCGCCGCTTCTGGCTCCGACAGCGGGGAAAGCACGGATACATCGGCCTCTTCTTTGTCAGCGGAGGATTTATCGGATGAGGACGATGCGGGACTGCCCACAGGGCCTGACTGCGACCTGAATTCTCCCGCCGCCATCATTGCGGTGGAGGTGGGCACAAGCACGGAGGAGGCGGCCCGGGATGCGTATCCGGATGCGACTTACATCTATGTGAACAGCGCGTCCGACGGCCTGCTGGCGGTGACGTCCGGCAAGGCCAGCGCCTATGCAATCAATAAAAGCGTGTATGAAAGCGTAATCAGCGCGGAAACGGAGGGCATCACCCTCCATTCAGACGGCGTCGTGGGCGAGTCAGGGGAGGTTGCCATCGGCATCAGCCCGGTCACTGAGCTGGACAATGCCCAGGCGCTGGTCAACGAGTTCCTTGCGGAATTGAAGGAAAGCGGCACGCTGGCGGAGATGGATAACCGATGGACGGTGGAGCATGACTATACCATGCCGGACATCGCGGAGGCGGAAAACCCGGAGTTCACCATCGTTGTCGGTACGACCGGCCTGGCGGAGCCCTATTCCTTTTATGAGGGCGAGACGCTGACGGGCTTTGACGTGGAGCTGATGCGGCGCTTTGCCCTCTGGGCGAATGCGGAGCTGGTGGTTGACGTCTATGACTGGGGCGGCATCATGTCCGCCTGCGCCTCCGGCAAGGTGGACTATGTCATGTCTAACCTCTTTGTCACGGAGGAGCGGAAAGAGGCAATCGACTTTTCGGATTCCTACAGAACGGTGGAGACTGTCATGGCCGTGGCGGACACATCCGCCGCCGTCAGCGAAACGGGGTTCCTTGACGGCCTTGCCGCCAGCTTTGAAAAGACGTTCCTCCGTGAGGACCGGTGGAAGCTGATTGTGAACGGGCTGCTGGTGACGCTGGAAATCGCGTTTCTGGCCGGGCTGTTTGGCACGATCCTTGGGTTCGGGCTGTGCCTTCTGCTCAGGAGCAGGCACAGGGTCGTCTCCGTCCTGACGGGCGCTTTTTGCCGGCTGATGCGGGGGATTCCCAGCCTGGTCGTCCTGATGATCATTTACTTCGTCATATTCGGCTCCTCCTCCCTGGGCGCGGTGGCCATCGCGGTGCTCTCGTTCTCCCTGATTTTTGCGGTGTCCGTATCACGGATTTTGAACACAGGCATCAACGCTGTAGACAAGGGGCAATGGGAGGCGGCATCCGCCCTGGGCTTCCGGAAGGCCGGCACGTTTTTGCACATTATTTTTCCCCAGGCGATTCGCCAGGTGCTGCCGCTCTATAAAGAGGAATTTGTGGGGATGCTCCAGATGACCTCCATCGTCGGTTATATTTCCATCCAGGATTTGACAAAAGCCGGCGATATCATACGAAGCCGCACCTATGAGGCGTTCTTTCCGCTGATTGCGACGGCGGTGATTTATTTCCTGATCTCCGCCGTGATTACCTTCGCAGTGGGCAGGATAGAGATCCACATCGACCCGCATCACGGGCCGAGACGGCTTCCCAAGGGCGTGGTGGAACCTGCTGGGGTGACACAGCCGTCCGCAGGGCAGACGGCGCAGCAGCTTCGCCCATCCGATGCGGACGCCTCAGGCCGTGCCCCGGAAGAGCTGATTCACATTGCGCATCTGAAAAAGGAATATCCGAACGTGACGCCGCTCCGGGATGTCAACGCATCGATCAGGCGGGGTGAGGTCATCACCATTATCGGGCCTTCCGGAACCGGAAAATCCACGCTCCTGCGCTGCCTGAATCGGCTGGAGACGCCGACGGAGGGCGAAATCACGGTTTTTGGAGAAAACGTCTGCGACAAACACGCCGACCTGACAGGCGTGCGCCGCCGTATGGGGATGGTATTCCAGTCCTTCAATCTGTTTGGCCATCTGACCATCGTGGAAAATATCATGCTGGCGCCCACGCTGCTCAAAAAACAGCCGAAGCAGGAGGCCTATGAAAACGCGATTCGCCTGCTGAAATCGGTGGGTCTGGCGGAAAAGGCGCTGAACTACCCGGACGAACTGTCCGGCGGACAGAAACAGCGTGTCGCCATTGCCCGGGCACTGGCGATGAATCCGCAGATCATTCTGTTTGACGAGCCGACCAGCGCCCTGGACCCGACGATGGTGGGCGAGGTGCAGACGGTCATCAAACAGCTGGCAGGTGAAGGAATGACGATGCTGATCGTCACCCATGAGATGAAATTTGCCCGTGACGTGTCCACCCGCATTTTCTATATGGATCAGGGGGAGATTTATGAGGACGGCACGCCGGATGAGGTATTTTCCCATCCGAAGCGGGACCGCACACGGGCCTTTGTCAGGCGGCTCAAGGTTCTGTCCTATACGATTTCCGGTCCGGATTATGACTTTGTGGGCATGACGGAGGGGCTGCGGCAGTTCGGCGCGAAGCACCTGCTGTCTGAGCGCCGGCAGGATACCATGTGCCGGGCCTTTGAGGAAATCTGCGCGATGAATATTATCCCGAATCAGTCGGGCGCGTATGAGCTGCATATTTCCACGGAATATGCAGCGGAAACCGATACGCTGGAAATGCGGTTTGAGTGGGAAGGTGCGCAGTATGACCCGATGGAACAGGGCGACGCGCTGTCCATCACCCTTGTCAGGGCCTACCTGAAGGATGTGGACTACACCTATGAAAACGGGGTAAACAGGCTGCGGGTGTCCATGTGAAAACGGCCTGTAAGCGCCCCTCATAAAAATCGGGACATGGAATTCAAACGAAACCAAATCAGGAAGGAAGGCGGCAATCCATGATGAAAATACAAAATAATCGGAGTGAAATCGAACGTGCCCTGGATTACATGGAGGAGGAATTTCAGAACCTGAAAATGAACCGGCGGGAGTATACCACGGTCATGCTGACCGCCGAGGAATTTCTGGTCTGCCTGATGGACCATGCGCCCCGGGACGCGGAGCTGGAGCTTGCCTTCCGGCGGAGGTTCGGCACTGTGACGCTGTCCATCACTGCGCCGGGAGAGGAATTCGACCTGACAGAGTACCAGACGATCCCCGGGGACATGAATTCGGATGAGCTGGATGAAGGCATGGAAAACGCGATCCGCAACCTGATTTTGCGTGCCCGCTCCGATTCGTTCCGATATAAGAATCAGGCCCACAGAAATTACATCCAGATCGTTGTCAAGCGCTCGGAACGGATGCAGCTTTATCTGACCCTTGGGGCGCTGCTGCTCTCCATCCTGCTGGGCATGGTATTGAAAACGGTGCTGCCGGAGCAGGCGCAGGATACGCTGAACACCTGCCTGCTGAGCCCTGTGAAAACGATGTTCCTGAACGCGCTGAAAATGATCATCGGGCCGGTGGTGTTTTTCTCCATTGTGTCCTGCCTGTCCCAGTTTGAGAGCCTGTATGACCTGGGAAAGGTGGGCGCGAAGGTGATGGGGATGTACCTGTTCACCACGGTGCTTGCCATTCTGGTGGGCTTTGGGGTTTTCGCCGTGTTCAGCCCGGGCAGCCCGCTGCTGGCCGACCTGGTAACGGACGCCGCAGATGCGACGATCGCCACCGCCTCCGCCACAGAGGTGTCCATCTTGGATACCATCATCAATATCGTCCCGTCTAATTTTGTGCAGCCATTCCTGGACGCGGATATGCTGCAAATCATCTTTATGGCTGTGCTGTGCGGCATTGCGGTGGGCCTGATCGGCGATTACTCAAAGACGCTGAAGCATTTTTTTGAAGCCTGCAATGAGCTTTTCCTGAAAATCACCACGATGATCGTCAAGGTGATTCCTCTGGCGGTGCTGTGCTCCATGACGTCCCTGGTGATGACCACCGGAAACGACACGCTGCTTGCGATTGCCGGATTCTTTGGCACGTTTGTGGTGGCCCTGGCGGCGATGGTATGTATCTATGCGCTGCTGGTCCTGGTGATCGGACGGCTGAACCCGCTGCCCTTTTTGAAAAAACACGCGCCGGTGATGCTCACAAATTTCAGCCTGGGTTCTTCAAACGCGGCAATGCCCTTTAACATCAACTCCTGCAGGAATCTTGGCATCCCTTCCAAAATCTGTTCGTTTTCGATTCCGCTGGGAGCGACCATCAACATGGATGGCTCCTGCATCTATATGGCGGTGGCAGGGCTGTTTCTGGCGAAGGTGTTTGGGGTGGAGCTGGACGGTTCCGCCATTTTCTCCATGATTTTCTCCATCTTTGTGCTGTCGGTGGGCGCACCGGGTATCCCCGGCTCCGGGCTGGTCTGCCTGTCTGTGCTGCTGGTGCAGATGGGCGTTCCTGCGGAGGCTCTGAGCCTCGTGATGGGAATCGATTCCATCCTGGGGATGTTCCGGGTGGCCGTGAATTCCACCGGCGATGTGGCGGTCTCCCTGATCGTGGCCAAAACGGAAAAGTTGCTGGATGTGGAAAAATATCGTGGGGATTGAGGGCGCTTTTGTGGAACGGGCGGACGGTCCGCGCTGTCTGTGTATGCTTAAAAACTACGAATGGTTGAGAGGGACTGACATTGAAAACAGGTCTTGTTTTAGAGGGCGGCGCGATGCGGGGGATGTACACCGCCGGCGTGCTCGACACCTTCCTGCTGCACAGGATTCAGGTGGATGGCGTTGTCGGCGCCTCCGCGGGTGCGCTGTTTGGTGTAAATTATCTGTCCAAACAGGCGGGGCGTGTCATTCGATATAACAAGCGTTTTAACAGCGATCCGAATTATATGGGCCTCCGCCCACTGCTGCGGGAAGGCAATATCGTCAACACGAAATACGCCTATGAGGACGTGCCGCGAAAGCTGGACGCCTTCGATGATGAAGCCTTCCGCGCATCCGGTATTCCCTTTTATGCGGTGGTGACGGAACTGGAAAGCGGACAGCCGGAGTACCTGCAAATCAAAAGCGTATTGGAACAGATGGACGTTTTGCGTGCCTCCGCCTCCATGCCGTTTGTGTCAAAGCCTGTGGCGCTGGGCGGAAAGCGATACCTTGACGGCGGGGTGTCGGACAGTATTCCCTTTGCGTGGATGGCCGCCCAGGGTTACGAGAAGCTCATTGTCGTGCTGACGCGGGATGCGGACTATCGAAAGAAATCCATGCCCAGGGCCCTTTCCAGGCTGATGTACCGAAATTACCCTCGTTTTCAGGAGCGGCTTTTGACACGGCACACCGCATATAACGCCTCCGTTGAGGCGCTGACCGGTTTGGAGAAAAGCGGGCGGGTCTTCGTGATTCGCCCGTCCGAAACCATCAGCATCGGGCGGCTTGAAAAAAATCCGGACAGGCTGCAGGCCGTTTATGACCTCGGCAGGAAGGACGCGGAGGGTCAGCTTGCGCTTTTAAAAGAATATTTGAGGTGATGCGTGTGACTGCCTGCCGCTCCGTCCGGCACACAGGTTTCTGCCGCAAAACAATCTGAATGGCAAAAAAATTCCCACGCCCGAAGGAAAGTTCAGGCGTGGGGGTTGGCCGCTGACACAATTGTTTGAATCTCTTTGAAACCGGAAACCGCCAGGGGAAACCAGGCGGTTTTCTTATGCCCAAAAGTGTGCCTTTGGCTTGCAGTTTTTTTGCGCACAGTTTTAGTTTGAGGTGTGCCGCCTGTCAGCAGAGCTGCCCGTAAACGGTTACGATTCCCTCCGGCGGCAGCTGAAGCGCCGCAATCTGCCCGTTCAGCCGAAGGAGCACCGGCAGGGTCTCGCCGCTGCGGCTGGACAGCACGACGGTCAGGCTGCCGTCGGGGCAGCGGTATGCCGTGGCGTCCACCAGGTCTGTGTAACGGCTGAGGGCGATCCGCCGGGAACCCGCGGGAATGAAGTGGCTGAAGTGCCAGTAAAAGGTCTGAATCAGCTGGGGCAGCAGGGTTTTGCTGCCTCTGTCAAACAGGAAGGGCGCCCAGCACAGGTTGCCCACATGATTGGGGCCGCCGGTCTCATCCAGCAGCAGGTTCCAGTCATAAAACGCCGTGATGCCGTGGTTCATGTCGCCGATCAGCTCATGGGTCAGGCGCTGGGCGTTGACGCCGCTGCTGTCGTTTCCAAAGAAGCAAAACTCAATGCAGCTCTCGGACAGGATGAGCCGCAGCTCCGGATAGCGCATCCGCAGGAGGTCAAGGCTTTCAAAGTGGTCGCCGCTGTACCAGTGGCAGGCGACGCCGGCCACGGCGGAGCGGTTTTCCTCATCCATAACGGCGGCGGTCCGTTCAAAGGCCCGCTCTTTGTTATGGTCCCAGATAAAGATTTGAACGTGCTCCAGCCCGTGACTCTTTAGCGCATTGGACAGGACGGACAGGAACGCCTTTTCCTCCTCCGGGGTGTAAACGCAGGAGTCCCAGGTCTGCACCGCCTTGGTCTCGTTTTGCAGGCTGATTCGTTCCACCGAAAAGCCCCGCCGTTCAAACTCTAGGATATACCGGCAGAGGTACTCCGCCCAGCGGCCGTAATACTCCGGCAGCAAATGGCCGCCGTGGCACCGCTGGCCGTTGGATTTCATATAAGCGGGCGGGGACCAGGGGGACAGCATCAGCTTCAAAGACCGTCCGGCGGCCCGCTCTGCCTCCCGCAGCATGGGGAGGATCACCTGCTCCGTCCGGGAAAAGTCGAACCGCGCCAGCGTGACATCCTCCGGGTCGCCGTCCGCCTCATACAGCCCGGTGGAGAAGTCACAGCTGTCCAAATGGATGCGCACCCGGTTATACCCCATCTCGTCAGGGGAAAAGTAAGTGCGCATCATTTCCACCTGCTGCGCCCGGCTCATCTGGGCATAGACGGAGCCGGACGCCTCCGTCAGCGCGCAGCCGAACCCTTCCCAGGGTTCAAAGGTAATGTCGGGGTAAAGGTTGATCAGCTGCTTTTCGACCCCGTCCACGTCGGGGACAAAGGTCAGCGGCGCGATGTTCGTCTGCCAACCGCCCTCCGTCTTTGCAGTAGTCGCAACGTTTGCCTGCATAAAAACACTCCTTATATGTTAGTTCTGTTGGCCTTCCTCTTTGCGCCGGGCCTGAATGGCCGCCTGCTCCGCGGGAAGGTTCCGCTCCACGGTGAAAAACAGGATGAGGACGGCGCAGAGGATGTAGGCAATGCTCTCCACCCAGATATAGCTGACGGTGATGGCGGACTGCACCGCCCCGGACTGGGCGGCGGCTGCGCCGGACTGGTCATACCCCGCCCACCCCAGAATAGCCATGAAAAAGGCATTGCAGATGGGGGTGGCGGCCACGGCCACAGAGCTGTAAAGGCTCATGGTCAGCCCGTCGGTACGGATGCCACATTTGTATTCGATATGGTCGATGACATCGGCCAGCATGGCCAGAATCAGGTAGCAGGCCGGGGAGGAACCGAGGCACTTCACCGCCACGCCTATGGAGACGGCCACCAGATTGGTGCTGAACAGACCGGCGAAAATCCCCCCGGCGGCGCCCACGATCTGCCCCACAAAGACCACCCGTCTCTTGCCGAAGCGGTTGGACAGGGGCACCACCGCCACAGCGGCCACCGCCATGGGAATCGCGCCCATCACGCTGAGGAGGCTCTGGGCCACGCCGTAATCCCCGCCGAAGATGGAGCTGTCCACCACCCACTGGCAGAAATAGCTCATGGAGCCGTTTTTCAGCGCCCCCGACCACTGGAACACCACGAAGAACACCATGATGATCCACCACCATTTCTCCCCGGCCACGGCGCTGAGCTGCTGCCGCAGGGGGGCGGCGCTCTGCCGCTGGCCCTCCTCCCGGCCCATGGATTCCTCCGTGACCCGCTCCCGGGTGAACTTGAACTGGAGCAGGACGGTCAGTGCAGAGAAACAGCCGATGGCCAGCATGGTCAGGAACCAGCTGTGCTGATTCTCATGGAGCACGTTGGACACCAGAATGGGGAAAATCATGGAGCCAACGCCCATGACGGCCAGACCGGCAATGTTGACAAAGGAGGCCAGCGCCCCCCGCTTCTGACTGTCCCGGGTGGAGACGGAGACCAGGGTGGAGTTGGCGGTGCTGTAAATGGGGTAGGCCACGGCATAATACAGGTTGTAGGCCACGGCGATCCACGCCATTTTCCCTATATCGCTCTGGAAGGGGACCACAAACATCAGCACGCTGGATACGGAGATGGTCAGGGCGGACAGCAGAATCCACGGCCGGGCCTTCCCCGCCAGGCAGCGGGTGCGCTCGATGAGCTGGCCCACGATCAGGTTGGCCGCCACGATCAGGACGGTGGAAACCAGCTGCAGGGCGGACAGGAAGGATGTGTCCAGCTGCAGCACATCGGTGAAATACTTGTTCAGGAAGGCGGTAAAGATGCCGGAGGACAGCATCGCGCCGCAGGGGCCGATCAGGTAGCCCAGCAGCATCTCCGGCGTCCTTACCTCCTCGGAACGGACGGCGGAGCGGGTCAGGGGGCGGTTCCAGAAGTTGGACTGTTTCATGGTTCTGTTCTGTCCTTTCTCACGGGGGTTGGGCGGTGCGCTGCCTGCCCGTTTTTTCTTGCCTCTGTTATTATGACATATCGACGTTTTTCCTGCAAGTGTATTAGGGAACCTCTGAACCGATATTGTCAGCCCCTGGCGGGTTTGATTTGAAAAACCCGGCGTGCGCCGCGGGCAAAGCCCGCAGCGCACAAATCAGAGGCTGCAAGGCGCGGGCAAGTGCTGTCCCCATCGCCGTGGGCGGTCAGGGCTGACAGATAAAATCCTGACAGCCTGCAATGTATTTTCTGTAATCGACCTTGATGAGCGGGACGGCGTCCTTCCCGGAACTGAACTGGTCTGCATGCTGAAACGCCATCCTGCCTGCAAAACCGATGAAATTGACCGTCCGGTCCTTGTTCAGCGCCATGACATCGTCCGGCGTTCTTTCCCGCAGCGACACGCCGTCCCCGTAATGGAAATACTCGTTCTCCGCATCTTCGATGAATCGCTGCAGCGTTCTCCGGTCTCCGCAGTAGACGTAGACCCTGCCGCCGAGCTTTGTAAGCGCAGTCAGGGTGCGCTCCTCTTCGGGAATCCGCCACCTTCTGGCCTGCACAGACCGCTTGATTTCCCTGTTGACATTCTTTGACATAGACATGACACTCCTTTGCGTTTTTCCATAAAAGCGCAAGGAAAAGCTCCCATCGTAATCGACAGGAGCCGGGAAAACTCATATGCACCCATCGAATCAAGCTTTAGCACCTTACCGGGCTGGCAGGTTGCTGTGCGGTCCCAGGGCTTGTCCCTCGCGCACTCTTTATGGTAATGATAAAATACCACAGCGAACGCTGCGTGTCAAGCATTTTTTGCAGCGGGTATTGACATTCCCCCGATTCTGTGCTATGGTACAACTCGAATCGGACGGTATGCCAAAACATACCCTGCAAGGCACGAGGCATCGTTGCCGGATGGACGAATGCGCCAGATAAGATTTCGGTCTTATCTGGCTTTTATTATTTTCAGGAGGAATGAACAATGAAGATTTATGAGGAATTGCAGGCACGCGGGCTGATTGCCCAGGTAACGGACGAAGGGGAGATTCGGGAGCTGATCAACAACGGCGGGGGCAAAATTTTATATCGGCTTTGACCCCACTGCCGACTCCCTCCATGTGGGTCATTTCATGGCGCTGTGTCTGATGAAGCGGCTCCAGCTGGCCGGGAACAAACCGGTGGTGCTGCTGGGCGGCGGCACCGGCTTTATCGGCGACCCCTCCGGGCGGACAGATATGCGCTCCATGATGAGCGCCGAGACCATTCAGCACAACTGCGACTGCTTCCTGAAGCAGATCGGCAAGTTCATCGAGTTTGGCGAGGATAAGGCCATCGTGGTCAACAACGCCGACTGGCTGCTGGACTTAAACTATGTTGACCTGCTCCGGGAGGTGGGGGCGTGCTTCTCGGTCAATGATATGCTCCGCGCCCGCTGCTACAAGCAGCGGATGGAGCGGGGGCTGAGCTTCTTTGAGTTCAACTACATGATCATGCAGGCCTACGACTTTCTGTACCTCAATGAACACTATGGCTGCAATATGCAGTTCGGCGGGGACGACCAGTGGAGCAATATGCTGGCCGGGACAGAGCTGATCCGGAAGAAAACCGGGAAGGACGCCTACGCCATGACCATCACCCTGCTGTTAAACAGCGAGGGCAACAAGATGGGCAAGACGGCGAAGGGCGCAGTTTGGCTCGACCCCAACAAGACCTCCCCCTTTGAGTTCTACCAGTACTGGAGAAACATCGACGACGCGGATGTGATGAAGTGTATCCGCCTGCTCACCTTCATCCCCGTGGAGGAAATCGAGGAAATGGATCGGTGGGATGCCAGCCGCATCAACGAGAAGAAGGAGCTGCTGGCCTATGAGCTGACGGCCATAATCCACGGCAAAGAGGAAGCCGAGAAAGCCAGGGAAACGTCACGGGCGCTGTTCTCCGGCGAGGGCGACGACAGCAATATGCCCGCCACACGGATTGCGGAAGCAGCCTTTACGGACGGAAAAATCGCCCTTGTCGACCTGCTTGTGCTGGGGAACCTGGCGAAAAGCAGGGGCGAGGCCAAGCGGCTGATTGCCCAGGGCGGCATCAGCGTCAACGGCGTCCGGGTCGATGACCTGGAGAAAGCCGTGGAACGGGCAGAAATTGCCGACTGCCTGAAAGTGCGCAAGGGAAAGAAAATCTATCACAAATTCATGCTGGAGCAGGACATCTGACCCGGAGGAAACGGCATATGAAGATCGTGACGATTGGCAGAGCGTTTGGCAGCGGCGGGCGTGAGATTGGCCGCCGTGTTGCGGAGGCGCTGCATTACGACTATTACGACAGCGAGATCATCAGCAACATTGCAAAGCACACGGAACTTGCGGAGGAATATGTCCGGAAGGTCGTTGACCATGAGGCGCATCAGCTGTATCCCATCACGATTGCACGGACAATGGGCTCCCATAACCCCTCTCTGCAAATGAGCATCGACATCTACAAAGCGCAGTGCGATGTGATTCAGGCGATGGCCGAAAAATCGAACTGCGTCATCGTCGGCCGCTGTGCGGACTGCATTCTGAGGGACTTCTCGCCCTTTAAAATTTTTGTCTACGCAACTATGGAGGAACGGGTGCGCCGCTGCAAGGAGCGGAATCCCAATCAGTACCGCAATGACAGGGAGTGGCGCAAGGCGATTGAACGTGTCGATGCCAGCCGCGCACGCTACTATGAGTTCTTCACAAACGCGACCTGGGGGGATAAACTCCACTACGACGTCTGCCTGAACACTTCAAACTGCAACATAAAGGAGGTCTCCCAAAAGTTAGCCGATCTGGCGGAGCTGGTATTGTCAGACCGTGCCTGACTTTTCATCCCGGTCATGAGAAACGAATATTTGAAAAAATTCAAAAAGTATCTTGTGCCAAGCATGATCTCCATGGCGCTGCTGGCCATTTATACCTTTACCGATTCCTTTGTAATCGGCCAGAAGCTCGGCTCTGCGGCGCTGGGCGCGATGGGAATTTGTACACCGGTCATTACGCTGACCTATGCGTTTGGCTACCTGTTCGGGAAGGGCGGCGCGGCCCTCTACTCGATTGCCCTCGGCCAAAACGATATGCAGCGGGCAAAAACAATTCACAACACCTCCGAGTTCTGTATGCTGGTATTCGGCATCGCCGCTGCCATTGTGCTGAACCTTTTGATTCATCCGTTTGCGGCGTTCCTCGGTGCGGATGCGTCAAACATGGAATATGTCATCCCCTATCTGCGCGTGATTCTGATCGCAATCCCTGCCCTTATGATGGAGATTTCCACCACCTGCTATGTCAACAATGACGGACAGCCCAACATTTCCATGGAAACAACCGTGATTGCCGTGATTGCCAATGTGATACTGGACTTTGTGTTTGTCTACGGTTTTCAGTGGGGGATGTTCGGCGCGGCCTTCGCCACCGTTTTCTGCTCCTGCATGGGAACTGTGATGAAGCTGGTTTATGTCTGTACCAGGAGCGAAGGGTTGAAGCCCTCCTTCCGACAGATCAGGCTTTCTCAAATCGGCAGCATCCTGGGGAGCGGATTCAGTTCGCTGATTCTGGAATCCTCCTCCGCGATTGTGACCTTTGTGTTCATCGCGCAGGCCATCCGGTATTACGGGAACAGCGGCTCCGTCATCTATACCGTTATTATGAACTGGACCCTCATCGCCGTGAACCTTGTCATCGGCGTATCTGAAGCCGCGCAGCCGCTGATCAGCCTGAGTTATGGCATGAAGGATGCAACAGGACTGACCGCATATTTGCGTTATTCTGTCCTCTCTGCCCTCCTGTTGGGGGTGCTGTTTGAGATCATCGGCTATGGATTCACACCACAGCTCGTCACCGTGTTCGCAAACGACAATCCGGAACTGATTCAGCTCATCATCCGCTGCATGAGAATGTATCTCCCGGCCTTTCTCCTGATGGGCTTTGGCATCTGTATTGGCTCGTATTTTCAGGCGTCCGGGAAGGCGGCGCAGTCCTTTGTCATTATGACCCTGCGGGGCATTATTTTGCCGGTTGCGTTTGCCTTCCTGTTTCCGGCGCTGTTTGGAACGTCATCTCTGTGGTTTGCCACGCCCGCCGCGGAACTGGTCACATCCTGTGTCGCTGTTATCCTGTCCCTCCTGGAGACCAATCAGCGCAAGAAATAATCTGAATCAAAAAGCCCGGCGCCGGGGCCACGTTTTTCGTGGCCTCAGCGCCGGGCAATTTTTTTCAAAAACAGGCTGCCGCTCAAGCCAGTGAAAAGGTGACTGTCACAGCACCGCTGCCCAGCGCTTCCTCCCAGCCGGTCAGGTCGTCGATATGGCCCAGCCGGGTGTAGCTCCAGGCGTTGGAGCCGTAGAAGATCACGATTTGATTGCCGTTGTAGAGAACGATGTCCCCCGCCTGAGTTGTCGTCTGGCTGTTGCTGGTGGGCAGGCTGGTTCCCAGCGGGCCAACCTTCTCAAAACCGGAATAGTCGCTCATCTCGATCACAACAGGGGCTTCCTCCATCATTTCCACAAGGGCATTGACTGCCTCATTTTCTTCCAGTGTGGCAGTAAACACGCTGTCTCCGACTTGAACCTTCATGTTCCGTGATTCCTCCTCCGTATTTTCTTTCTCTGTTTCTAAAGCTGTATTCTGAGATGAATCCATAGAAGTTGGTTCCTCTCCATCAGAATCTGACGTATCGGCACAGCCGCTCACGGAAAGCAACATACAAAACAACAGCGCAATCGAGATCAGCTTTCTCATTTTCCAAATGCCTCGCAAATCATCTTCATCCGTTCACTCTGGCGGACGTGGAACGGGCATCGGTTGTCGCAGTGACCGCAGCCGATACAGTCTCCGGCGGTTTTCTCCAGCGTCAGGTAGTGTTCTTTTGCCAAGTTGTCCCCCAGCATGGCAAGGTCATAATACTTATTGATGAGCGCAATATCAAGCCCTGCGGGACAGGGGTGACAGTGCTTGCAGTAAACGCAGGCCCCTTCGGATTCCTTTGGCGTATAGCCCGCAATTACAGAATAGTCCTTCTGCTCCTCTGGGACATTGAAATAGTCCAGCACCTCCATCAGCTCCGCCTCGCTACCGTATCCGGGCACGACGGTCAGAACGCCCGGCTTATCCAGGGCATACTGGATACACTGGTGCTTCCCAAGCGCCACACCGAAGGGGGACTGCTCCGCATCCAGGAGCTGACCGCCGCAGAAAGGCTTCATGACGACAATGCCGACGCCCTCTTTTTCACAGCGGCGGTACATCTCATAGCGTTCGCTGCTGCTGCCGATGGCGTAGTCCCCCTGCCCATAGTCATACACCGGATTGATGCTGAACATGAGGACATCCAGAATCCCCATATCCAGGACTTTATGAACCACTGCCGGGGTGTGGGAGGACATTCCGATATGATGCACAATGCCCTTCTGCTTTAGCTCCAGGATATAGTCCAGCACACCGTTTTTGATGTAGGTGTTCAGGTCTCTTTCCTCATCCATGCAGTGGATAAAGCCGCAATCAATATAATCTGTCCGCAGCTGTTCCATCTGCCATCTGACAGATTTCTTTATCTTCTTCAGGCTGGTCGTCCAGCCGTATTCCCCGGAGGTATAATCTGCGCCAAAGTGAACCTGCAAATAGACCTGCTCCCGCTTCCCCTCCAGCGCTTTTCCGTAGGCGTCAAAAATCGTCGCATGGCCGCCCGCCATGTCAAAATAGTTGATGCCGTGATCCATAGCGGTCTGGACGGCTGCGATGATCTCCTGCTCCGGGCGCGCCCCGATCACGGAGGACCCCATTCCAATCACGCTGATTTTCTCGCCCCCGTGGGGCAGAATACGATATTCCATATCAGCAGTACTCCTTTCAATAGCATTTGTTTTTCAGGCCGGCGCTTCGTGACCTCGCCCTTCCTCAATGCCTGACAGCCCTCCGTCAGCAGGATCGCACTGTGGCAAGCCGGAGCTGCAAGCCTTCTGCCTCTTGCTGACTCTATGATAACACATCCGGCCTTGAATCACAAATGCTTAGTTTGAAGCCGGTTCTATGCCTTGCAGCTATGGATTATGTCAGGTCTGCCAAAGTATTTTTTGAAAACATTTCTTTTGAATCAGTAGAAATATAAGATAATTTGCAAAACACTGATTATGTCGGATTTCCCACGCCTGATGGAATTCCGCTTTGCCTCCGGCATCATTATACTAAACACAGTTCGAGCCACCTGAAACTTTAGGCAACGGAAAGGGGGAACAACCGTTCAAAACAACCTGGGCTGCATTCCAGAGGGCGTCAACGTAAAAAAGAAATGGAGGCAAAAAAATGTTTGCAAAAGGAGCATCGTCTCAGTTTAAGACGCGCGCATTGATTCTCTTGGTCATTGGCTTCGTGACCATGTACTTCTCCGGCTGCTTCGGCACCGACATCATCAACGTCATCCAGAATCCCATCATGGAGAAGCTGGGCTGCACCGCCACCCAGGCCGTTCTCGGCTGGACCATCGGCGGATATTCCGTCATCCTGCTCTCCTTCTTCTTCAGCACCATCATTATGAAAAAGGGCATCCGGGAGTTTGCCACCGCCTGCTTCATTATCATGGCTGTCGGCGCGGTGCTGGTGGGCGTGGGCTATAACATCGGCGGCGGCGCCGGATCTGCCCTGATCATCGTGGGCGGCTTCCTGCTGAAGAACTTCCTGATGGGCCTGCAGGTTTCCGTGTTCCAGATGGTCGCCCTCTGGTTCAATCAGACCAGAGGCTTTGCTCTTGGCCTGATGGGGGCCGCCTTCGCGCTGGATAACGCCACCTCCTCCACCGGCCTGTCCATGCTCTACAACGG
>JAJQCJ010000171.1 GCA_021202775.1 Clostridiales bacterium
TACCCCTTGAGGGTAATCCTGACGGATTTCAAGCGATTGCAACGCATTTATGGCGCAAATTTACCGCAAGGCGCCGTCCCCTCCGGGGATTTCCTTCGGTCAAAGCACATTTGTTCAGAGGTTCCTAAAGGCCGGGGACGGCAAAACAAGCCGTGTCCCTTCCCAAAGCCGATGCAAGGAGAACTCTGTCTGTCGCGCCCGTGTTCTCCCCGTTCTATTCCGCCGCCCCGGACATACACTGTAGGGAGCCGTTGGACAAGGCGGAATGGAGGCGCATGGGATGGATGTCAAACGGGGAAGAAGCCGCCCCACCAGAGGGAAGGCAAAACGGCGGCCCTGGTACGCCAGGGAGATTCTGCGCCTGCTGGCCGCTCTTGCCGTTGCCCTGACCGCCGGGCTGTGCGGCTGGCTGCTGCCGGGTGTGGCCGCCTACTGGAAGGACGCCTGCGGGACACTGATTCTGTCACAGACAGACTTTGAGCAGGCGTTTTCCGACCTGGGGCAGGTGCTGACGGAGGGCGAACTCACCGACGCCCTGGAGGCCTGGTGCGCCGCCGTCTTTGCGCCCCAGGCAGCGGAGGACGCCTCCTCCGCGGACCCGGAGGCCGCCGGGGACGGCGCAGGGGCGGCGGAATCCGCGTCGCCGGAGCCGGAAGGGTCTGGAAATGGGCCGACTTCGGAAGCCTGAGCTGAACGCCGGGGGACTTTGGTTTGGCCGCTGCTTTCTCTCCGCCGGGGCCGTCTTTTGGCTGACGCTGCTGTGTATGCGCTTTTCAGGGCGGCTGATGTCCGCCGTGCTCCTCTCCGCCGCCCTCCACGAAGGGGGGCATCTGTGGGCCTGCCGCCTCTGCGGGGTCCGGGTGCGGGCTGTGCGTATCACTGTTTGGGGGGCGGAACTGCTGCTGGAGGAGCCGCGCCGCCCCCTGCGGCGGCTTGCGGTGGCCGGAGCGGGGCCGGCGGTCAGCCTCCTGTGCGCCTTTTCCGCAGCCTTCGCCTTCCCCCGGCAGGAGTGGGCGCAGCTCTTCGCCGGGGCGAGCCTGATTTTGGGGCTGTTCAATCTGCTGCCTGTCCCGCCCCTGGACGGCGGGCGCATCCTCCTCGCCCTGCTGGAGCTGGCGGGGCTGGGCATCCGGGCCGAAGGGGTCGTCTCCCGCCTGACCACCGTGCTGCTGGCGCTGTCCCTGGCGCCGGGGGCCGCCCTGGCCCTGGCGGGGAACCCCTCCCTGCTGCTGCTGGAGCTATGGCTGCTGTTTCAGCAGGGGAACGATTGATGACAACAGCGGGCGTGCGTTTTCGCACGCCCGCTGTTGCCGCCTTTTTTCTCTGTTTCCTCGCAAAAAATTTGCAGCGCACCATATCCCACCGGCATAGGGTGCGCTGCAAATCCATATTGGCTACACCGGCTCGATCAGCATGGCCCGCAGCAGGCTGGGGATGCTGTAGTGCCGTTTCCCGGCGCCGTACCCGGTTTTCACCACCCGGAAGCGCTCCGGCAGGGCGTCCTCCGTTTTCACCGCCGCCGCAATGGCTGCGCCGGTGGGGGTGACCAGCTCCCCCTCCACCGGGAGGATATGAAGGTTCAGCCCCTGCCCGGCGGCGATGTTCAGGGTGGCGGGCACCGGCACCGGCAGCAGGCCGTGCTGACAGCGGACAAAGCCGCTGCCCTCATTCAGCACCGGCACCACCGCCTCGGTGATGCCCAGGTTGTCCAGGCAGACGGCGGCGGCCACGATGTCCACAATGGAGTCCACCGCCCCTACCTCGTGGAAATGCACCTGTTCCAGCGCTACCCCGTGGGCCTGGGCCTCCGCCTGGGCCAGAATGGTGAAGATGCGCTCCGCCAGGGCCTTTGCGCCAGGGGTCAATTCCCCCGCTTCGATGATTTGCAGGATGTCCGGCAGGCTCCGATGGGTATGGGCGTGGGGATGGTTCTGGTCGTGGGGGTGGGAATGTTCATGGTCATGCTCATGGTTGTGTTCATGCCCGTGGTCATGGTCGTGTTCATGGTTATGGTCATGCCCGTGGTCATGTTCATGTTCATGCTCATGGCTGTGGCCGTGGAGATATTCCATGTCGTGGTCGTGATTTTCGTGTGCGTCGTCCAGCAGCACGGCGAAGTCACAGGCGTCCAGCCCGGCCTTGGACACCCGGCTGATCTCCACCTGGTAGCCCTCCACCGGGAGGCTGGCCAGGGCCTGCCGCAGCGCCCCTTCGTCCGCCCCCAGGTCCAGCAGGGCGGCCACCGTCATATCGCCGCTGATGCCCGACGCACATTCCAAGTACAGTTTCATGTGGTTTTTTCCTCGCTTTGCGTTGCAATTCGGTTGATTTGTGTTGCAATATAGCCTGCGCCGTAGCCGTTGTCGATGTTGACCACGGCGATGCCGTTGGCGCAGGAGTTGATCATGGTCAGCAGGGCGGAGATGCCCCCCAGGTTGGCCCCGTAGCCCACGGAGGTGGGCACCGCGATCACCGGCTTGTCCACCAGGCCCCCCAGCACGCTGGCCAGGGCCCCCTCCATGCCCGCCACGGCGATGACGCAGTTGGCCTGCTGGATGTCGTCCAGCCGGGACAGCAGCCGGTGCAGGCCGCTGACCCCCACATCGTAAATCCGCTCCACATGGGAGCCGAAGTATTCCGCCGTCTGGGCGGCTTCCTCCGCCACAGCGATGTCCGCCGTCCCGGCGGTGCAGACGGCGATGCAGCCGGTGCGGGCCTTCTCCGGCCCCCGGATTTTCAAAATCCGGGAGAGGGGGTCATACTCCGCCTGGGGATAGCGGCGGGCCAACGCCTCATACTGCTCTGGGCTGGCCCGGGTGCCGAAGGCCTCCCCCTCCGCCTCGTACAGCCGGGCGAAGATGGCGCAGAGCTGCTCCACCGTCTTGCCGCTGCAATAGACCACCTCGGCAAAGCCGGAGCGCAGCTTCCGGTGGGTGTCCAGCCTGGCGTAGTCGCTGACCTCCGCGATGGGCTCCCGGCGAAAGAACCGCTCCGCCTCCGCCACGCTCATGGTTCCCTGCTGAACCTGTTCCAAAACTTCCCTGGCATCCATGCCGTTTTCCCTCCCCATTGTGACGCGACGCCCCGGCCAGGTCACCGGCGGGGCGTATCCCGGTTCCCTTAGTATACTCCGAATCCTATCCTTTTGGCAAGTCATTTCTTCGGTGAAGCATCCGCCGCGCGTCACCCTTTCGCTGCGCTTTTCCCCGCCGTCATGCCGGAACACCAGGCCCAGTGGAGGTTATACCCGCCGCAGTCCCCCACGGCGTCCAGCACCTCTCCGGCCAGGTACAGCCCGGGGCAGCGTTTGGAGGCAAAGCCCTCGTCCACCTCGCTGAGCAGGACGCCCCCGCCGGTGACCTGGGCCTGAGCCCAGCCCGCCGTCCCGGTGACGGGGACAGGCCACGCCTTCATGCCGTGGGCCAGGGCCTCCCGCTCCCTCCGGGACAGGCTCCCCGCCGGACGGGAGAGAGGGCCGACCCCCGCCGTGTGCATCACGGCATAGAGCAGCCGCTTGTGAATCAGCCCCGGCAGGAAGCGCTCCAACGGCGTCTCCGGCCACTGCCTGCACCGCTGCCCCAGCATTTGTATCAGTTCCGCCTCCGACCAGTCCGGCAGCAGGTCCACCGAGAGCAGATATCCCTTCGGGCCGGCCCCCAGGTGACAGGACAGCTGGAACACCGGGATGCCGGAAAGCCCCTGCTCCGTAAATTGCAGCTCCCCCGTCTCCGCCGCCACCGCCTGCCCGTCCCGGAGCAGGGTCACCCGGCCCGGGGCGCGGACGCCTTTCAGCCCCGCCCAATGGGGGGCATCACAGGTCAGGGGCACCAGGCAGGGAAACAGGGGGGCATAGCGGTGACCCAGCCGCCGGGCAAGGCCGTAGCCGGAGCCGTCCGTCCCCTGTTTGGGGGCGGCCCGTCCTCCCGCGGTCAAAATCACCCTGTCCCCCCGGCAGACCCTTCCGGCCTCCGTTTTCACCTGAAAGCCGGTGCCGTCCCGCAGGATGGCGCTAACCCTGCTGCCGCAGATCACGTTGACGCCGCTCCGCTCCAGAGCCAGCAGCAGCACATCCACCACCATGGACGCCTGCCGGGCATAGGGGTAGATGCGCCCCTGGTCCTCCTCCGCGCAGAGAAGTCCCAGGGACGAGAAGAAGGACAGGGTGCGCTCCGTGGGCATGGCGGACACCAGAGGGGCCAGGACCTCCGGCTGGCTGCTGTGGTAGTGGGCCGGGGTGATGCGGGCATTGGTCAGGTTGCAGCGGCCGTTCCCCGTGGCCAGAATCTTTTTTCCCACCCGGTCCAGCCCCTCCAGCACGGTGATCTGTGCGGAGGGGTTGGCTTTGGCCGCGCTCAGGGCGGCGGCCAGCCCGGCGGCGCCCCCGCCGACGATCAGGATGCGTTTCATCGCTTCACCTCATGTTCTTCAGATGCCGCCCGGAGCCGGGGGAATGCCGTCCAGGGGGCCGTTC
>JAJQCJ010000072.1:0-3950 GCA_021202775.1 Clostridiales bacterium
GGATGTAACAGCGGCGGCGCCGGCGGCTGCGGCGGCTGCTGCGGAGGAAGCCGCGGCTGCCGCGGCCGCTGCGGCCGATGAGGAAGCCCCCGCCGAGGAGGCCGCTTCCGCTGAGGAGGCCCCTGTTGCCGAGGAAGCCCCCGCCGAGGAAGAAAAGCCCGCCCAGGAAGGCTGATCCCATCGCATATGTAAAACCCGCCGCATCAAAAGCAGATGCGGCGGGTTTTTGTCGTTTGGGGGTTACCGGCGTGAGCGGGTAGTGGCCAGTAGAGCGTGAAGCCTAAATTCTTGCTTTTTGTAGGGGCGGCCCTTGGCCGCCCGGGGTATCCGGAGCGCAGTGCTTCCTGTGATCCAGTAGGGGCGCACAGTGTGCGCCCGGCGAACCCTTCGGTTATCACTGAGTTTGCCGAAGGAACAGGCTTTTCCGTGGGCAGGTAAAGCGGAAAGAAAAGAATGTTATCATCCAACAGACCGGTTCCGCATGGCGGGTTGATGGAAGGGGCAAACGGGCGGGCGCACACTGTGCGCCCCTACAGAGAGGCGGAAAACGCAGCGGTTCCAGCTGCCGCCACTAACAGCTAACGGCTAACAGCTACTGTGCCACCATGGCGCAGGCGTACTGCTTCACGAACTCCTCCGACCAGGTCAGGCTGTTCTCCCCCGGCTTCAGGCGCAGGGCGATGTTGGGTTTGCTGCTGTTGGGGTTCACCAGCAGCCGCCCCTTCAGTTTGGGGACGCTGTTCAGCCGGGCGAAGCCCTTCAAATCGAAGTCCCGCAGGGTGAAGTTCACCACCGTCCCCTGCTGCTTGATGTCGGTGATGCCGCAGCGGTTGGCGTTGGCCCGGAGCAGGGCCACCGACACCAGATTGTTCACCGCCCTGGGCGGGTCGCCGTAGCGGTCGATGAGTTCGTCGTAGATGTCCTCGGCGTCCTGGTCGGTGCGCACCTTTGCGATGCGGCGGTAAAGGTCCATCCGCTGCTCGGCGGAGGGGATATAGCTTTCCGGCAGGTTGGCGGAGACGGTGAGGTCGGCGGTGACGTCCTCCACCCGGGCGGGCTGCTCCCCCCGCTCCTCCAGAATGGCCTCCTCCAGCAGCTTCAAATACATATCATAGCCCACGCTCATCAGGTTCCCCGACTGCTGAGAGCCGAGAAGGTTCCCGGCCCCGCGGATCTCCAGATCCCGCATGGCGATCTGGAAGCCCGCGCCGAACTCCGCGAACTCCCGGACGGCGGAGAGGCGTTTGGCCGCCGTCTCGCTGAGCACCTTCCCCGGCTGGTAGCACAGGTAGGCGTAGGCCCGCCGGGCGGAGCGGCCCACCCGGCCCCGGATCTGATGGAGCTGGGCCAGACCCATCCGGTCGGCGTTCTCAATGATGAGGGTGTTCACGTTGGGGATGTCGATGCCCGTCTCAATGATGGTGGTGCAGACCAGAATCTGCACCGACCCCTCCACCATCTGGGCCATGACGCTGCCCAGCTGCTCCTGGCTCATCTGGCCGTGGGCGGTGGCGATGGAAACGCTGTCGTCGTCCAGCAGGTCCCGGATGTGGGCGGCGGTGCGGTCAATGGTCTCCACCCGGTTGTGGAGGTAGTAGACCTGGCCGCCCCGGCCCAGCTCCTTGCGGATGGCGTCGATGAGCACCCCCCAGTCCTGCTCCAGCACATAGGTCTGCACCGGCTGGCGGTCCTGGGGCGGCTCCTCCAGGGTGGACATATCCCGGATGCCGGAGAGGGCCATGTTCAGCGTCCGGGGGATGGGGGTGGCGGACAGGGTCAGCACATCCACCTGACGGAACATCTCCTTCAGCTTCTCCTTGTGGGAGACGCCGAAGCGCTGCTCCTCGTCCACCACCAGCAGGCCCAGGTCTTTGAACTTCACGTCCTTCTGAATCAGCCGGTGTGTGCCGATAAGCACGTCCACCGAGCCGGAGGCGGTCTCCTCCAGAATCTTCTTCCCCTGTTTGCCGCTCTGGTACCGGGACAGCAGGGCAATTTTCACCGGGAAGCCCTCAAACCGGCGGGTGGCGGTCTGGAAGTGCTGGTTGGCCAGCACTGTGGTGGGGGCCAGAATGGCGGCCTGCTTCCCCTCCAGCACGCACTTCATCACCGCCCGGAGGGCCACCTCCGTCTTGCCGTAGCCCACGTCGCCGCAGAGCAGCCGGTCCATGGGGACGCTTCGCTCCATGTCCGCCTTGATTTCACTGACGCAGCGGAGCTGGTCGGGGGTCTCCTCGAACTCGAATTTATCCTCAAACTCCTGCTGCCAGGGGTCGTCGGGGTGGAAGGCGTACCCCGGCTGGCGCTGGCGCTGGGCGTAGAGCTGAATCAGCTCCTTTGCCATGTCCTGGGTGGCCTTCTTCGCCCTGCTCTTGGCCCGCTGCCAGTCGCCGCCCCCCATTTTGGACAGCTTCACCTGGGGGGTGCCGTCCTCCCCCTCCCTGGCCCCGATATACTTGCTGACCAGGTCCAGCTGGGTGGCGGGGACGTACAGCACATCGTTCCCGGCGTAGGCCAGCTTCAAATAGTCCTTGGTGACCCCGTCGGTCTGGAGCTGCACCATCTCCACATACCGGGCGATGCCGTAGGTCTGATGCACCACCAGGTCGCCGGGGGACAGGTCAGTGTAGCTTTGCAGCTTCTGGCGGTTGGTGACCTCCTTGCGCTTTGCCTGGTGCTCCTTCCGCTTTTGGGATTTTTCCAGCGCCGCCCCTTCGGTGAGGACGGCGTAGCCGGGGGTGTTGGCGCTTTTGGGGTACTCCACCCCGGCGGAGAGGCCCCCCACCGCCAGCGTCACCTGCCCCGGCTGGGGCAGGGCGGCGAGGTCGAAGTCCAGAGCCACCGCCACATCCCGCCCCCGCAGCAGGTCGGACAGGGCCTTGGCCTGGCCCTGGGTCTGGCACAGCACCACGGTGGCGGTGCGGTTCTTCTGGTAGTGCTCCAGGTCGGAGACGGCCTGCTCCAGACTGCTGCCGAAGGAGGGGAGCTGGCGGCAGGCCATGGACAGGGTCACCTTGGGGTCCCTGGGGAACAGGGAGGTCAGGAAGGTGTCCAGATACACGTTGGGGCACCTGTCGCAGAGGGTCCGGGCAGCCCCCTCCAGAGTCTCGGCGTACTTGCAGTCCTCCAGCCACAGGATACCCGCCTCGGCCAGGGCGGTCAGGTCCTCCCCCAGCCGCCATGCGTAGTGGCGGGCGGCGTCCACGCAGCGGCTGGACTCGCTCCACAGCACAAAGGCGTCGGGTGGGATATAGTCGCAGGCGGTGGCGAAGTCGGGGTAAATCAGGTGCAGATACCGGTCGGAGGGGGAGAACAGCCCCAGGTCCGCCAGGCGGCGGCTGTCCTCCTCCAGCGTTTTGGCCACGGCGGAGTAGTCGGTGGGGTCCCCCCGCTTCTTCCGTTTGGCGGCCTGCTCCAGCTTTAACCGGCGGCGCTCCAAATCCTCCATCAGCCCCAGCACCCCGCCGGGGGCCAGCTGGGGCAGGCACTCGGCGGCGGGCAGCAGCTCACAGGAGGGCACCGTCTCGGTGCGGCGCTGGGTGGCCACGTCGAAGCGGGCCATGGTGTCCACCTCATCGTCCCAGAACTCCACTCGGATGGGGGTCTCCCCGCCGGGGGAGAACACGTCCAGGATGCCGCCCCGGAGGGCGAACTGCCCCGGACCCTCCACCGCCATGGCGCGGGTGTAGCCCGCCCGGGTCAGCCGGTCGGCCAGCAGGTTCAGGTCGTACCGTTTCCCGGTCTCCAACGTGACCACGCTGCGCTCCAGCACCGCCGGGGGCATGGTGCGCTGGAGCAGGCCCTCCACCGTCATCACCACCATGGGGGCCTCCCCCTGCTGCATGGCCCGGAGGAGGGACAGCCGGCGATGCTCCCACTGGCGGGAGGCGGGGGGGGTGTGGGAAACCAAATACCCCCCCCCCCCGGGGGGGCAAGCCGCGGGGGCATAT
>JAJQCJ010000072.1:3960-4440 GCA_021202775.1 Clostridiales bacterium
CCCGCCAGCAGCCCCACCGGTTCCCCGGTGAAGGCGGTCAGGTCGGCGCACAGCTTCCGGCCCTCCCCCTCGTCCCCGCAGATCAGCACCAGGGGGCGGCCCGTTTCCGCCCGGAGGGCGGCGGCGACGTGGGCCCGGTGGACAGGGGACACCCCGGACAGGGCCACGGGGTTGCGCCCCCCGTCCAGCTGGGCCAGGAGGCTTTGGAAGTCGGTATTCTGTTGCAGGATGGATACGAGTTGGTTCATAGTGTCACCGTTGGTTTCGTGATTAGCAGCTGTTAGCGATTGGCTGTTAGCTGTTAGTAGGGGCGGCCCCTGGCCGCCCGCCTGTTTGTGCCCTGAAAGCGGGGTTCAATCGGAAAACGGCTGTTTTGGGCAGTACGTTTTGTATAAACAGAACTGATGATTACTTTTTGTATTTCCGTTTTTGCATCTGCGTGTGTAGAGGCGGCACTCGGCCGCCCTGGGTAAGCAGGCG
>JAJQCJ010000046.1 GCA_021202775.1 Clostridiales bacterium
CTACTCCGAAGCCTGGGTGGAGGAGGCTGCCCGCCGGGGCCTGCCCAACATCAAGTGCATGGTGGATGCCATCCCCGTCCTGACCCATGAGGACGTGGTGGAGCTGTTTGAGCGCTTCCACATCTTCACCAGGGCCGAGCTGGAGTCCCGCGCCGAGATCTCCTATGAGAACTACGCCAAGCAGATCGGCATCGAGGCCAAGACCATGATCCACCTGGCCGGCAAGCGGTACATCCCCGCCATCATCAACTGCACCACCGAGCTGGCCCAGTCCGTGGCCACCGTGGAGGCGGTGGGCTGCGACGCCTCCGTCCAGCGTGCCCGTCTGGAGCAGATCACCGGCTATCTGAAGCAGGCCGAAGCCGCCCTGGATAACCTGACCAAGGTCTATCAGGAAACCGATTCTCTGACCTGCATCGGCTGCATGGCCAAGGATTACCGCTACAAGGTCATCCCCGCCATGGACGCCCTCCGCGCCCCCATCGACGCGGTGGAGCTGCTGGTGAACAAGGACTCCTGGCCTGTCCCCACCTACGGCGATCTGATGTTCGAGGTGTAAGGTTTTTCCCCCATTCCTTCGCGTTTCGGTTTTACCCCTTTTTCAGGCGGCCCCAATCGGGGCCGCCGCTTTTTTTGCGCAAAACGGCGGCGTCTGCCGAATCTCCGACAGACGCCGCCTGATACATTATAATATAGCTTCCGGTCACACCATCGAATAGTCAAAGAACACCTTCTGCACCGTGCAGCCCTCGGTAATTTCCGCAGGCAGCAGGGCCTGGGCCACCATAATCGGCTCCGCCGCGGGGTTATCCTGCCTGCGGAGCCAGGCATAATCGCCGTCCAGCTTCAGGACGGTATACCGTACCGGGTCTCCCAATGCCATGAGACGCACCTCCTTTTTTTGTTTGTTGCGCAGCAGTCACAGGGACATCTGCTCCTCCCCCCGGTCCTCCGGTTTCAGCAGGGCGCCGGCGGAGGGAATCGTGCGGGTGCGGTAACGGGTGCGGTTGACGATGGGGGTGTCCTCCGCCCGCTTCACCGTGTCCAACACGTATTTTTCCTTTTTCAGAGTCAGGACGCTGACCCCCTGGGTGTTCCGGGTGGTCTTGGGCAGCAGCACCGCCGTGTTGAACAGCAGGCACCGCCCCTCGGTGGAGTACACCGCCAGCTCCGTGTCCTCCCGAAGGAGGAAGATCGCTTTCAGGGGGCTCTTGTCGCTGTAGGCCCCGGTGAGCTTCTTCCGGTTGGTGACGGTCTGGTATTTCGCCAGCTCCACCCGGCCCGCCTTGCCGTTCTCATAGAAGAACAGCAGGCTGCCGCTGTAGTCTCCGGGCAGGCAGGCCCAAATTGCCCGCTCGTCCTTGTCCATCCCCAGCTTGGTGGGCAGGTAGTCCCCCAGAAGGCTGGCCTTGCTGTCGGCAAACTGGTCCAGCCGGGTTTTGTACACCTGCTGCCGGTCGGTGAACACCATCAGCTCATCGGTGCTCTGGCACTCCCACTGCTGGCTGGGGCCATCCCCCTCTTTATACTTCTGTTCGCCGGACATCCGCAGGCTCAGGGGGGTGATTTTTTTCAGATACCCCTCTCTGGACAGGAACACGTTCACCGGGTAGACGTTCTGCTCCGGCTCCTCCGTCTCCGCGTCCTCGGTGTAGTCGTAGAGGATTTCCGTGCGGCGGGGAACGGCGTACTGCTTCTTGACCTCCTGAAGCTCCTTGACGATGACCCGCTGGAGCCGCTTGGGGTGGCTGATAAGGTCCTCCAGGTCGGCGATCTCCTCCTCCAGCTGATCCACCTCGGCGGTGCGTTTCAGGATGAACTCCTTATTGATGTTGCGCAGCTTGATCTCCGCCACATACTCCGCCTGCACCTTGTCGATGCCGAAGCCGATCATCAGGTTGGGAATCACCTCCGCATCGGACTCCGTCTCCCGGATGATGCGGATGGCCTTGTCGATGTCCAGCAGGATTTTCCGCAGACCTTTCAGGAGGTGGAGCTTTTCCGCCTTCTTGTCCCGGTCAAAGGTGGCCCGGCGGCGGACGCATTGGGTGCGCCAGGCCGTCCACTCCTCCAGAATCTGGCCCACCCCCATGACGCGGGGGGTGCCCTCGATGAGGATGTTGAAGTTGCAGGCGAAGTTGTCCTGGAGGGGGGTCAGCCTGCACAGCTTGGCCATCAGCTTGTCCGGGTCGGTGCCCCGTTTCAGGTCGATGGCCAGTTTCAGGCCGGACAGGTCGGTTTCGTCCCGCATATCGCTGATTTCCTTAATTTTGCCCGCCTTCACCAGCTCGGCCACCTTGTCCATGATGGCCTCCACCGTGGTGGAGTAGGGGATCTCGTAGATCTCCACCACGTTTTCCTTTTTGTCGTACTTCCACCGGCCCCGCACCTTCAGGCTGCCCCGGCCGGTGCGGTAGACCTCCTCCAGGGCCGCCCGGTCGTAGAGGAGCTGGCCGCCGGTGGGGAAGTCCGGGGCCTTCATGATCTCCAGCAGGTCGCAGTCCGGGTTTTTGATGCGGGCAATGGCGGCGTCGCAGACCTCCTCCAGATTGAAGCCGCAGATGTTGGAGGCCATACCCACGGCGATGCCCTGGTTGGCCGCCACCAGCACGTTGGGGAAGGTGGTGGGCAGGAGGGTGGGCTCCAGCAGCTTGCCGTCGTAGTTGGGCACCATGTCCACGGTGTCCTTGTCGATGTCCCGGAAGAACTCAGCGCAGATGGGAGCCAGCTTCACCTCGGTATACCGGCTGGCGGCGCACACCATGTCTCTGGAATACACCTTGCCGAAGTTGCCCTTGGAGTCCACCAGGGGGTGCAGCAGGGCGCCGTAGCCCCGGCTCAGGCGCACCATGGTGTCATAGATGGCGGCGTCGCCGTGGGGGTTCAGCTTCATGGTGGAGCCCACCACGTTGGCACTCTTGGTCCGGGGGCCGTTCAGCAGGCGCATCTGGTACATGGTGTACAGCAGCTTCCGGTGGGAGGGCTTGAAGCCGTCGATCTCCGGGATGGCCCGGGAGATGATGACGCTCATGGCGTAGGGCATATAGTTGATTTCCAGCGTCTCGGTGACGGGCTGCTCCAGCACCTCTGCGTGGAGGCCCATCACGTTGTCGCTGGCGGTTCGGGCGGTCTTTTTTTGGGTTTTGTCGGATTTTTTCATACGATTCACCAGTTGCTTCAATTCTTGCCCTTACTATAGCATAAACGGTTTGCTTTTGCAAGGGCGGCCCCGGCGGGTGCGTCAGGGCAAAAATGCGCCCGCCGCTCCGCACAGGGCGAAGCGGCAGGCGCGGTTACGGGGGAACGGGCATTTCCCGATTTCGGTCAGACGATGCCCGTCAGGTCGAAGTTTGCCAGCCATTCCCGGGCGGCCTGGCTGACCTCCCGGAGGCAGTTCTCATCAAAGGGGCTCTCCAGTCCGGCGTTTTTCAGCAGCTCGGTGAAGGTGGCGCAGCCCCCCTGTTTGGTGTAGGCCATATAGTGCTGCCAGGCGTCGGGCAAATCCTTCTGAATCATGGCCCAGAACTCCAGTGACACCGTCTGGGCCAGGCAGTAATCAATGTAATAGAAGGGGGAGGAGTAGATGTGGTGTTTCAGCTGCCAATGCTCGCCCTCGCTGTAGAAGGGGATCTCCCCATCCAGCCGCATCCAGGGCATATAGACCCCCATCAGCTCCTTCCAGACCGCGTGGCGCTGGGCGGGGGTCAGGTTCGGCTGCTCATAGACGATGTGCTGGAAGTGGTCCACCAGTGTGCCGTAGGGGATGAAGGTCAATGCGCCGGACAGGTGGCTGTAATAGAACTTCCGGGTATCCTCTCCGAAGAAGCCCTCCGCCCAGGGCCAGGCGAAGAACTCCATGGACATGGAGTGGACCTCGCAGGCCTCCATGCTGGGCCAGCAGGAGGCCATGGGCACCCGGTCCCGGTTGGTGTACCAGGCGAAGGCGTGGCCCGCCTCGTGGGTCACCACCTCAACGTCCCCCTGGGTGCCGTTGAAGTTGGCAAAGATGAAGGGAACCCCGTAGTCCGGGATGCTGGTGCAGTAGCCGCCTCCGGCTTTGCCCTCGGTGCTGAGCACGTCCAGCAGCTCCCCGTCCAGCATGGTGCGGAAGAAGGCGCCGGTCTCCGGGCTCAGCTCGTCATAGAACTTCCTCCCCTGGGCCAGAATATCCTCCGCAGACCCCTTGGGCCGGGGGTTGCCGGAACGGAACTCCAGGGCGTTGTCCGCAAAGCTCATGGGGTATTCCTTCCCCAGCCGTTTGGCCTGCTCCCGGTAGATGCTGTCGGCCACAGGCACCAGATACTTCACCACGGCGGCACGGAACTTCTCCACGTCCTCCTTGGTGTAGCAGTTGCGGCCCATGCGGTAGTAGCCCAGGGTGGTGTAG
>JAJQCJ010000138.1 GCA_021202775.1 Clostridiales bacterium
ACAGCTGTTCCAAGTGCGGCAAGACCTTCTCCAGCGAGGCGGAGGCCCAGGCCCACATCCAGGAGCAGCAGGCCGTCGTCAGCTCCCACGCCAACGCCACGGTGATTGCGGTGTACCCTGACAGCGGCACATCGGGCGGGGACACGACCTCCGGCGTCGCCCCTGAGGTGACAGTACCGAGCTACTACGTCTGCTCCGACTGCGGCGAGCAGTTCGCCACCGAGGCGGAGGCCCAGGCCCATATCAGCGCGGAGCAGGCCGCGTCCAGCGACCACGCCGACGCCACAGTGCAGGAGACCGTCCACGAGGCTGTGACCCACACCGAGACGCAGACCGTCACCGAAGCCTATAACGAGGTGGTGATCACCTACGTCTGCTCCGACTGCGGCGCAGTCAGCGAGACGAAGCCGGAGGAATAAACTGCCGGCGCCTCATCATCACAGAGAAGCCCCCGTTCCCAAACTGCCATGTTGGCAGTCAGGGAACGGGGGCTGTGGTTTTCGCGGAGCGTCAGCATGGCAGCTTTTAGCTGTTAGACACCCCTCCACCGGCTGCCGCCGGTTCCCCTCCCCTTTCAGGGCAATGTCATCAACTTAAGATACAATCTATCTTGGGTTGAGGGAAAGAACGTACCCTTACAGTCAGATTTCCACGACCAAAGGACGACAAAAATTGCACGTTCCGCCCGCCTTCGGCATAGGGAGCGCAGCGGAAATGCCGCTTGACGGCAGGGCGGAACGGCAATCGTACCCAGCCGCCATCGGCGGCAGTCTCACCAGTTATCAAATTACATCGTTTCTGACGGAACAGACCACCTGTGAGCTGGACAGCGCGAAGCCCCAAGGTTATAGGAGAGGGGTCCTTAGGCGGATTTTGCGTAAAAAATATGCCGGGGGCATATTTTTAGCAAAATCCTGAGCCAGCTTGCTGGCGAAGCCACTTAGAAGTGTAGGTAGTGCCTTAAAGTTCCTGATAACGAAGGAGCCCCGAAGCTCCCCCCTGAGCCGCCCTCTTTTGCTACTTTTCTCGGCGGAGCGAGTTTGCGGCGTTAAGAAAATATGCCAGCGGCATATTTTTAGCCGAAAACCGCAGCCAGCTATGCTGGCAAGGCTCATTGACCGAGGAGGAGATGCTAAAAGTGATAACGCGGCTGTCAGGCCATGCCCTGGCAAGGGCAAACGCTCTATTTCCTTCCAGTATCCTCATCTAAGGAACGAATGTCCCTGCGGACGGAAAAGAACGCTGCGCTTACGGCAAATTTTATCTAAGGAGTGCAGTCCCCTTAAGTTGATGGCATTGCCTTTCAGGGGAGGCAAGGGCGTTAAGGGAATCACCACATCTTTGGCGTCCCTGAAAGGGGAGCTGTCAGCGAAGCTGACTGAGGGGTCTCCAGTAGCTAACAGCTAAAAGCTAACAGCTAACACCTTGCAATCCACGGCAAAATAGCGTAAAATAAAGTCAGAACAGATCGTTGTATGATTGAGAATAGGGGAATCTTGCCATGTTGGAAACTGCACAGGCCCAACGCTTCTGCCAGCTGCGGCGGGCCGTCATTGAAAGAGATTATCTGCACCTGAACCCGGAGCAGCGCCGGGGCGTCCTCGCCACGGAAGGGCCGCTGCTGCTGCTGGCCGGGGCGGGCAGCGGGAAGACGACGGTGCTGATCGACCGCATCTCCAACCTGATCAAATACGGCTGCGGCAGCGACCCTCAGTGCGATGAGACGCCGGACTGGGCCGCCCCGGGGGATGTGGATTTTCTGGAGGGCTATCTGGCCCGCCCCACCCCGGAGGATGCCCGCCGTGCGGAGATGCTGTGCCGGTGCCACCCGGCCGCACCCTGGTCCATCCTCGCCATCACCTTCACCAATAAGGCCGCCGGGGAGCTGAAAGACCGGCTGGCCGCCCGGCTTGGGGTGGAGGCGGACGGCATCTGGGCCTCCACCTTTCACTCCGCCTGCGTCCGGATTTTGCGCAGGAATATTGACCTGATCGGCTTCTCCACCTCCTTCACCATCTATGACACGGACGATTCCCTCCGGGTGGTGAAGGACGTGCTGAAAGCCTTCAACCTGGACGACCGGACACTGGCCCCCCGGGCCGTCCTCTCCGCCATCTCCAAGGCCAAGGAGGAGATGCTGCTGGCCGGGGATTACGCCCAGCAGGCCAGGGACTCCGGCGACCTGCACCGGCAGCAGATCGCCAGGGTCTACCAAGAGTATGAGCGCCGCCTGTGGGAGGCCGACGCCTTGGACTTTGACGACATCATCCTCCATACGGTGCGGCTGCTGGAGGCCGAGGAGGAGGTGCGGGCCTACTGGCAGAACAGGTTCCGCTATGTGCTGGTGGACGAGTATCAGGACACCAACCACCTCCAGTACCTGCTGGTGTCCCTGCTGGCGGGAAAGTGGGAGAACATCTGCGTGGTGGGGGATGACGACCAGTCCATCTACCGCTTCCGGGGTGCCACCATCGAGAACATTTTACAGTTCGAACAGCAGTACCGGGGCACCCGCGTCATCCGCCTGGAGCAGAACTACCGCTCCACCGGGAACATCCTGGCGGCGGCCAACGCCGTCATCGGCAACAACACCGAGCGCAAGGGGAAGAACCTGTGGACGGAGCATCCAGACGGTGAGAAGATCAAGTGCTACTCCGCCGCCAATGAGTCGGACGAGGCCCAGTACATCTCCGCCCAGATTATGCAGGCGGTCAGCTCCGGCATGGCCTGGAAGGACTGCGCCGTGCTGTACCGGATGAACGCCCAGTCCAACGCCATTGAGCAGGGCTTCAAGCGCAACGGCATCCCTTATAAGGTGATCGGCGGCATGAAGTTCTTTGACCGGGCGGAGATCAAGGATATGCTGGCCTACCTCTGTGTGATTCACAACGAGGCGGACGACCTGCGGCTCCGCCGTATCATCAACGTGCCCACCCGGGGCATCGGGCTTCGGACGGTGGACATCGCCACCGAGCTGGCCCACCAGGAGCAGCAGCCCTTGTCCGCCGTCCTCCGCAGCTCCCGCGACTATCCTGCCCTGGCCAGGAGCAGCGCCAAGCTGGACGCCTTCTTCGCTATGATCGACGATCTGCGCCGGAAATCGGAGACGATGGAGCTCTGTGCCTTCTACGATGAAGTGGTGACCGCCACCGGCTATATTGCGGCCCTGGAGGCGAAAAACACCTTTGAAAACCGGAACCGGATTGAAAACGTGAAGGAGCTGCGCTCCAACATCCAGTCCTATGTGGAGAACGCCGTCCAGCCCACCCTGGCGGGCTTCCTGGACGAGGTGGCCCTCTACACCGACCTGGACAGCACCCAGGACAGCGACAACTGCGTCCTGATGATGACCATGCACGCCGCCAAGGGGCTGGAATTCCCCTGGGTCTTTGTGGCCGGGGTGGAGGAAGGCATCTTCCCGGGCCTGCGCTCCATTGGCGAGCAGGAGGAGATGGAGGAGGAGCGGCGGCTGTGCTATGTGGCCATGACCCGGGCCAAGGAGCAGCTGTTCCTGACCTGTGCCACCCAGCGGATGCTGTTTGGCCGCACCAACTCCAACCGCCCCTCCCGCTTCATCGGGGAAATCCCTGACGAATATCTGGACAAAAGCGGCCGGGCCTTTGAGGCCGACAAGCGGGAGTATGGCGGCCGCTGGAAGGACAAAGACCAGCCCGAGCAGGAGAATGGCAAGCAGGGTCAGGGCGGCCGCTATGGCGGGCGGTCCCGCCAGGCGCTGCGCAGCCATGGCCCCTTGGGCGGCGGCATCAGTATTCACCATGACGCGAAGCCCACCGGCCAGCGGGCGGTGCAGGCCTCCTTCCACCTGCTGAGCCAGTACCAGAAGGGGACGCTGGTGGAGCACACCGCCTTTGGCCGGGGCATGATCGTCAGCGTGCAGCCCATGGGGGGCGACGCGCTGGTGGAGATCGCCTTTGACACCGTAGGCACCAAGTGGCTGATGCTGAAGGCCGCCATGCAGCACATGAAGCGGAAGGAGTGAAGGGCATGAAGGACGGCGAACAGCTGCTGCACCTCCTGGGCAGCACCGATTGGGGCAGGGACGGCCCCCTGGTGGCCCGGTTCCTGGCAAGCCCCTACGCCGGTTATTGCGCCGACGCCCTGGCAAGGCTGAACCGGCAGGCCCTCTACGAGAGCAACCTCCACGGCGTGGGCCACATCGTCCGCACCCTCTGCCACGGGGCCATGGGCGCCATGGAGGAGGGCTGCACCCGGGAGGACACCATGCTGCTGCTGGACGCCTGCGCCTACCACGATGTGGGCCGCATCAACGACCGGGAGGACACCGAGCACGGCCGCCGCTCCGCCCGGCGGCTGGCGGAACTCACCGGCCGCACCGGCGAGGAACTGGCGGAGATCTCCGCAGCGGTGGACGTCCACGCCCGGGACGACGCCCTCCTGCCCCAGATGCTGGACTACTATCAGGTGCAGGACAGGGAAAAAGGCACCCTGCTGGCAAAGCTGCTGAAGGATGCGGACGGACTGGATCGGGTGCGCATCTGGGACTTGAATCCCCGCTATCTGCGCTTTCCCCACAGCAAGGCCCGGGCGGACTTTGCCATGGCGCTCTACCGTCGGTGGCAGGAGGCCACCGGCGGGGTGCTGGTGCCGGATTTTGTCCGCAAATGGAAGAAGCTGGACGAATACGGCGATCCCCTGTAGCACACAGACACTGGAACACATAAACGAACCTCACATCGCTGTGGAAAAACAGCGATGTGAGGTTCTTCTTTTTCAGCAGATTCTGGGCAGGCCCTCGTCCTGGAGCACATCCAGCGCACGCCTGCCGCCGATGGCGGTTCTGACCGTCAGCAGGCCGGGCTCCTCGTCTCCCACCATGCCGATGCAGGCGGCGTGGCCGCCGTATTTGCTCCGCCGCAGCACCGCCAGGGCCTCCTCCGCCTGGGCCGCCGGGAGGACGGCCACCAGCTTGCCCTCATTGCCCATATACAGCGGGTCCAGCCCCAGCAGACCGCAGAAGTCCCGCACCTGCGGGTTCACCGGCAGGGCGGTCTCCTCCAGGGTGATGCTGCACCCGGAGGCCTCCGCCAGCTCCTTTAGCACGGTGGCAAGGCCGCCCCGGGTCACGTCCCGGAGGGCGTGAACCTGGATGCCCGCCTCCAGCGGCTCCCGCACCATCCCGCCGAGGGGGGCGCAGTCGCTCCGGATGTTGTTTTGCATCCCCATGCGCTGGCTGAGGATGCAGGCGTGGTGGTCTCCCAGGTCGCCGGACACCAGCACGGCGTCCCCCGGGGCACACCGGGCGGCGGAAATCTCCACCCCCTCTGGGACGAAGCCCACGCCGGCGGTGTTGACGTAGAGGCCGCCATGGCCCTCCACCACCTTGGTATCCCCTGCCACGATAGCCACCCCGGCCTCTCTGGCCGTGGCCGCCATGCTGGCCACCAGGGCCTCCAGCAGGGCGCTGTCCAGCCCCTCCTCCAGGATGAAGCCGCAGGTCAGGTATTGGGGGACGGCCCCCCGCATGGCCAGATCGTTCACTGTGCCGCAGACGCACAGCCGCCCAATATCCCCGCCGGGGAAGGTCAGCGGCGTCACCACGAAGCTGTCCGTGGTCAGGGCAATCCGCCCGGAGGCGGGCACCACGGCGCTGTCCTCCATTTGGTTCAGAATCTCGTTGTCAAAGTTTTGGGTGAAAATTCGTCCAATCAATTCGCCGGTGGCCCGGCCTCCGGCGCCGTGGGCCATTGTAATTTTCATGGTGTACACCTACCTGTCACGATGATTGGTAAAATACTGGAAGCAGCTCCCCTCGGTGGAGACCATGCACGCCCCCTGGGGGTTCATCGGATTACAGCCTCTGCCAAAGAGGGGGCAGTCCCCGGGACGCAGCTTCCCGGACAAAACTGCCCCGCAGGAGCAGGCGGGGTTGGCGTTATCCCGGTTTAATCCGGCGCTGCCCCCTTCAAAGGCGGAAAACGCCGGGCGGAGCATCATGCCGGAACCCGGAATCTCCCCCATGCCCCGCCAGACGGCAGAGCAGGGCTGGAAATAATGGCTGACAAGGTCCTGCGCTTCACAGTTCCCCTGCTCCGTCACCACGGAGGGATACAGGTTCAGCACCTGGCCCTGGCCCACGGAGCGCACCGCCCCGTAAATCGCCGCCAGCAGCTCGCCCCCCTGAAAGCCGGACACGACGAAAGGCAGCCGGTACCGCTCCGCCAGGGGGCGGAACACCTTACTCCCCGTCACCACGCTGACATGGCCAGGCGCGAGAAATGCATCGATCTGTGCATCATTTTCGCACAGCCAGGCAATCACGGCGGGCATGGTTTTCAGGGCCGTCACCAGCTTCACGTTGGTAATGCCCTGCTCCTCCAGCGCCTGCAGCAGCAGGGCGTAGACCGGGGTGGTGGTTTCAAAGCCCACGGCGGCGAAGTACCAGGTGGTTTCCGGGTGCTGCTCCGCCAGGGGGAGGATGTCCATAGGGGAGTAAAGCATATAAACTTTACCCCCTTTCCCCTTGGCCAGGTTCAGGGTGCGCACCTCCCTGTCCCGGCTGCCCGGCACCCGCAGCAGGTCGCCAAAGGTGCAGACGGCGCAGCCCTCCGTCAGGCTCAGGTCGATCAGCCGGTCAATATAGGCTGTAGGGGTGACGCAGACCGGACAGCCTGGGCCGGAAATCAGCTGAATCTTTTCGCTGAGCAGGGAGGGAATCCCCAATTTGGAGATGGCGGCGGTGTGACTGCCGCACACCTCCATGATCCGCACGGTTGGGCCGTCATAGGCGGCCAGATAGTTCTTGACCGACTCCAAATCAAACGCCAAGCTCCTCCACCTCCCGGAAGATGTCCGTCAGCTCCTCCGCCTCGGAGGAGGACACCGTCTGTAAAATGCAGCCCGCATGCACCAGCACCCAGTCCCCCGGCTTCACCGGCACCAGCCCCGCCTGGGTCTGAACGATATTTCCGCTAAAATCAACTGTGGCAACGCGGCCTTCCACCGCAGTCACTCTGCCCGGTAACGCAACACACATATAGCTTTCCTCCCGTCACTCAGTCTGTTTCTTTGTCCTTCTGCTGGGCCAAAATCGTCGCCCAGGCCTGTCCCAGGGCAAGGCCGCCGTCTCCCGGCGGCACCTGGCGGTTGTAATAGACGGTAAACCCGTCCTCCCGCAGCAGCGCCGCCGTCCGCTCCAGCAGGATGCGATTTTGAAAGGTGCCGCCGGACAGGGCCACCTGCTCCACGCCGCTGGCGGCCCGCTGGCGTCTGCAAACCTCCAGCGTCAGCTCCGCCACGGCGTAGTGGAAGCCCAGGGCCAGCGCTCCGGCAGATGCGCCCTTTTCCAGCCCTTCCACCATGGACCGGAGCAGGGCGGCGCTGTCCCCCACGAGGCAGCCGTCCTCTTCCCTCACCGGGAAGGACAGGGGATAGGCCGTGTCCGCCTGGGCCGCTACCTGCTCCAGCAGGATGGCGCACTCCCCTTCGTAGCTGTTGTAGTGGCAGACGTCCAGCAGCGCCGCCGCCCCGTCAAAGAGCCGCCCCATGGAGGAGGAGCGCACCGTATTGACCCCAAGGCGGAGGGCCGCCTCCACCGTCCGGAACCCCTGCCCCGCTCCGGGGAGTCCGGCGTGGAGCAGATAGGCCGCCAGAATCGTGTCGGCATTCCTGGCCCCCTCATCCCCGCCCAGCAGCGGGACGGAGGCGATATGCCCCACCCGCACCATATCTGGGCCGGTGCAGAGCAGGAATTCCCCGCCCCAGACGGTGCCGTCTGTGCCCCAGCCGGTGCCGTCAAAGGCCACCCCCAGCACCGGCCCGGTGAGGCCGTACTCCGCCATGACGGACGCCACGTGGGCGTGGTGATGCTGGACGGCGGAACATCTGGCATAGCGCTGACGGGTGTATTTCCCGGAAAAATACCCGGGGTGTCCGTCGCAGACCCCAAACCGGGGCCTGATTTGGAACAATCCTTCCATCCGTTCTTCCGCATCCCGGTAAACCCGAAATGCGTCCAATTCCTCCAGGTCCCCAAAGTGCTGGCTCAGATAGGCACGGCCGCCGCTGACCAGCCCAAAGCAGGCTTTCAAATCTCCTCCCGCTGCGAAAAACGGGGCCGCTGCCTCCTGTTTCAGAGAAATCGGCTCCGGCACATAGCCCCGGGCCCGACGGAAGAACTGGGGCTCCCCCTCCACAATGCGCACCACCGAGTCGTCCAGCGGAGTCAGAATCTCCCGCCCGTGGGACAGCACTCCGTCCAGCAGGTCGCTCTCCCGCAGCCAGGCCAGCACCGGCCCGTCCGCAGTCAGCATGGGCGCGCCGGAGCGGTTGGCGCTGGTCATCACCAGCGGGCCGCATGCCTCCGCCAGCAGGATTTGCAGCGGGTTGCAGGGCAGCATGGCCCCGATCTCCAGGCTGCCGGAGCAGCAGGCAGGGGCGAAATCCATGCCAGGGCGCTTTTTCAGCAGGACGATGGGCCGGGCCGTGGCGGTCAGCAGCCCTTCCTCCGCATCGGAGAGGCGGCAATACCGCCGCACCGTCTCCACATCGGGGAACAGCACCGCAAAGGGCTTCTTCTCCCGGCCCTTCAGCCGCCGCAGGCGGCGGTTGGCGTCCTCCCGGTTGGGGTCGCAGGCCAGATGATAGCCGCCGATGTCCTTGACGGCCAAAATCTTTCCGCTTTTCAGTAACGCGATTGCCCGCTGCAGGGCCGCGTCCCCGGCGAGATGCTCCGCCCGGGTGTCCAATTCCAGCACCGGGCCGCAGCTGTGGCAGGCAATGGTCTGGGCATGGCGGCGCACGTCCTGCTTGGCGGTGTACTCCCGCCGGCAGTCCTCACACATGGGGAACACGTCCATGGTGATGGAGCATCGGTCATAGGGCAGCGCCCTGAGGATGCTATACCGTGGGCCGCAGGCCACACAGCTGATGAAGGGATAGCGGTACCGGCGGTTTCTCTTATCGTGGAGCTCCCGGGCGCAGCGGGGGCAGGTGGGCAGATCTGGGGGAATCAGAGGCGGTTCCCCGGCGGCGGCCTCGCTCTCCACAATGAAGAACGCTCTGTCCTGCCGGGTGGGCAGTTTTTCCCGCGCAATCCGATCGATGCGCCCTCCGAAGGGGCACTCCCCTTCCAGCCGTTCCACAAACCGGTCCAATACCGCCTGCTCCGCCGTCACCTCGGCGGTCACAATGCCGCCGCGGTTGCGGACGATGCCGCCAATCCCCATCTCCTCGGCCAGACGGGCCACAAAGGGGCGGAATCCGACGCCCTGCACCATGCCATATATGGTGATCCGCTCCGTTGCGGCAGCCATGGAATCCCTCCCCGATTGGAAAGTCCGCCGGTGGGAGGCCCACCGGCGGCGAATGAGGTGAATGGTTACAATGGTTAAAGGTCAATGCACTTCTTGGGGCACACGCCGGCGCAGACGCCGCAGCGGACGCACAGCTCGTTGTCCACCGTCCAGGTCCTGGTCTTGCGGTCCACAGTCAGCGCACCGGCGGGGCATTTCTTCGCGCACAGCGAGCAGTACACACACGCGTCGCCCTTTCTGGGCAGATCCACAAACTCGTCATTATAGCCCGGCTCCAGACAGGCGATGATGAAGTCCGTCTCCTCCTCTGCGGGGACGTCCATGGTGACGTCGGGCAGGGTCAGGGCACCCTTCGGGCAGTTCTCCACGCAGATGCCGCAGCGGATACACTCGGCGTTGTCCACTTCCCAAATCTTTTCCTTCCGGTCCACCACGATGGCGCCCTTGGGGCACTGCTTGGAGCAGAGGCCGCAGTACACGCAGTTCTCCGGCGTGGACACCGGCAGGTCGGCCCACTCATCCACATAGTCCGGCAGGGTGCAGGCGGGGACGGGAATCTCCTCCCCGTCCTTGTCGAACTGGGGCACATAGGGCCGACGGCCCAGCTTCCGCTGCACGCCCCACTCCTTATCGGAGGCGGCCATGGCAGCCTCGTGGCCGGGGGCCATAGCGCTCTTCATGCTCAGGGCGTTCTCCGGGCAGGTGGAGATACAGCCTTCGCAGCCCAGACAGGCCTCCGCGTTGACGGACCAGCCGTCACCCACGGTGATGGCCCCGGCGGGGCACTGGACCGCGCAGGCGCCGCAGAGGATGCAGGAATCGTTCACCACAGGCACGGCCATGGCCGGGCCGGTGGGAATCGCGCCGGGCTCCGTGGTTTTGCCGGTGAAGGCGGCAGGGGCCTTGATCTGGTTCGTCTCAATCAGCTTTTCCCTGTTGGGGGTAAAATAGCCGGGGACGATGGACAGGGCCGACTTGGGGCAGACCTTCACGCAGTTGCCGCACTGGACGCAATCAAAGCGGTTCATGTTCCAGGTGCCAGCCTTCCGGTCGATAAAAATGGTGTCCGTGGGGCAATGGGTGCTGCACAGACCGCACAGGACGCACTTGCTGTGGTCCAGCAGGATGCGGCCCCGGGAGCGCTCCGGATAGACCGCCGGTTCATAGGGGTAGTTGGTGGTGTACGGCTTGGAGAACAGGTTGCGCACAGCCACCTTCGCAAATGTCATCAAACCCATAGTCTGTCACCTCTCCGTACAGCTGACGCAGGGGTCAATGGTCAGGATGATCATTGGAATATCCGCCACGTCGCAGCCTTTCATAATCTCCGTCATGGCGGGAATGTTGGCAAAGGTTGGGGTGCGGACACGGAACCGGTCCAGATAGGGGGTGCCGTTGCCCTTGGTGTAGTAGCAGGCTTCGCCCCGGGGCTGCTCCATCCGCACCATAAACTCGCCGGTGGGGTTGCCCTTCACCGGAACGATCAAATCACCCGCCGGGATTTTGTCCACCGCCTGATGAATCAGGTCGATGGCGTTGAAAATCTCCTGGATACGCACCTCCGTCCGGGCGTAGCAGTCGCAGCCCTCCGAGGTGGCGATCTTCACATCCAAATCGCCATAGGCGGCATAGCCCAGCATCCGCATATCCAGTGCGTGGCCGGAGGCTCTGGCCATGGGGCCGCAGGCCCCCAGGCCCAGGGCAGCCTGCTTGGTCAGGTTGCCCACCCCCACCAGACGGCTCTTTACGGTATAGTCGTTCAGGAAGGTGTCCACCACGTCACGAAGGTCCCGCTCGATTTTGTCAAACTTCTCCACAAACCCGTGGAGCATGGCGCTGTCCATATCCTTGATGACGCCGCCCACGTTGTTGACCGAGAAGATGCAGCGGCCGCCGGTGGACGCCTCCAGCATATCCAGCACGTCCTCCCGAATCCGCCAGCACTCATTAAACAGGGCCTCGAAGCCGAAGCCGTCCGCCAGCAGGCCCAGCCACAACAGGTGGGAATGGACGCGGCTCATCTCCGCCCAGATGGTGCGCAGGTATTTGGCCCGGTTGGGAATCTCAATGCCCATGCCGTACTCGATGGACTCGCAATAGCCCATGCCGTGCATGAAGGAGCAGATGCCGCAGATGCGCTCCGCCACATAGACGTAATCCTTAAAATCCCGCTTGTCCACCAGATGTTCCAGCCCTCTGTGGATGAATCCGATCTCCGGAATCACGTCCACCACCTTTTCGTCCTCCAGAACCAGGTCCAGATGGAGGGGCTCCGGCAGAACCGGATGCTGAGGGCCAAAGGGTACCACACTTTTCTTACTCATCTCAGCACACCTCGATTACTTAAACGGCGTCTGGACGTTCAGCTTGTACAGCTTCCGGTCATAGTTCAGCCGAATGTTCTCAATATTGACCCCGAACAGCTCCGCGATCTCATTTTCATACATCCACGCGCAGGCATAGATGGGGGTGATGCTGGGCACCTCCTCCGTCTCCTCCACAGTGACGCGGAAGTTGTGCAGCTCGTAGTCCTTGGCCAGGGAGTAGGTCAGCTCGTAGCCGATTTTCGTGCGGACGCTGTGGATCTGGCACAGCCGCCAGCCGTAGCCCTTGTAGGCCGCGCAGCGGGGCATCAGCTCGCCAATGTCAATGTCGTCCACCTTGTAAGTCAGTTTCGCCATCGCTCAGATGCCCTCCTTTGGGTCTTCGGTATAGGCCTCATATTTTTTGTCCAAAATGGCCAGGGCCTGCACCACGCCGTCAATGATGGACTGGGGCCGGGCCGCGCAGCCGGTGACATACACATCCACCGGAATCACCGTGTCGGTGCCCCCCTGAATGTTGTAGCACGACTTGAAGATGCCGCCGGTGCAGGCGCAGGTGCCCACCGCCACCACCACCTTGGGGTCGGGCATCTGGTCGTAAATCTGTTTCAGCACCGGGGCGTTCTGGGAATTGCAGCCGCCGGTGGTCAGCAAAATGTCCGCGTGCATGGGGTCGCCGGAGTTGATAATGCCGAAGCGCTCCAGGTCGTAGCGGGGCATGGTGGCGGCAAGGACCTCAATGTCACAGCCGTTGCAGCTGGAGCAGTCGTAGTGGATCAGCCAGGGAGATCTGGATAATTTCATCTTCTGTCCCTCCTTAACGAATCATCTGCAGCAGCAGCAGATTGGTGCCGGCGGCCACCAGGGTGACGCCCCAGGCCACCTTGAACATGACCTGCCACTTGACCCGGGCGCAGGTGTTGTCCACCAGCACCTCAAAGAAGCAGACCAGGACAATACAGACCAGCGCCACCACCACGGACCACCAGCGATTATTGGCAAAGAAGATACCCACCATGCCCATCAGCATGACCTGCTCGTACCAGTCCGCAATGGTGTAGCAGGCCAGGGTGGGGCCGGACAGCTCCGTCGTGGTGCCCTTCACCATCTCCTGATGGGCGTGGTGAGAGGTGGAGATGTCAAAGGGGCTCTTCCGCAGCTTGATGGCCAGAATCACCACCACCCCGATGAAGAAGCCGGGCAGCATCACGATGGCAGGCAGGCCCTCGTGGGTGCCGATGGTGGACACCCGGAAGGTGCCGTCCGCCAGGTAGAAGCCCACGCCGGTGAGCAGCAGCATCGGCTCGTAGGAGGCCATCTGAATCAGCTCACGGTTGGCGCCCATGGTGGAAAAGGGGGAGCCGGTGCAGCTGGCCGCCACCACCAGGAACATATCCGCCGTGGTCAGGGAGAAGAAGCACATCATAATGTCATTGCCGCTGAAAAACAGGGTTCCGGACAGAATGACAAACAGGGTGTAGGAGCCGATCATAATCAGCTGCATGCGGCTGACCGTCATCAGCTCCTTTGTCAGCAGCTTTTGCAGATCCCAGAAGGGCTGCAGCACGGAGGGGCCCTTCCGCCCCTGCATACGGGCGGTGAGGACACGGCCCATGCCCTCCAACAGTCCGCCGATCAGCGGGGCGAACAGAATGTATCCAAGGCCAATCATCACACTCAGCATCATGAGACCACACCTCCCAACAGCAGAATCATACACAGCACAATGATGAAGCTGGAAATCGCCAGGCTGGGGAACATCAGCCGTTTCTCGCCAAACCAGTCCTCCATGTACCAGGAGGTGGTCTGAATCTCCTTCTCATCCCCCATGGAGTCCACAAAGTGCTGGCTGTCGCCGGTGTTGATACCGGCCACATAACTCATCACCGGATGGGGATGGGAGCGTCTGGTCACCAGGAACACCAGCAGCGGAATCACGAACACGCAGAACAGCAGCACCACCATGAACAGCAGGTTGCCGGTGGTGATGGTGGGGTCCACCTCGCCGTACAGCTCGGTGACGATGGGCAGCACCACATAGTTCGACAGGCTGGGGAAGCTGACGCACAGCAGAATCATAATGGCCGCGTGGGCGAACAGGGAAAAATACTCGTTCCGCCCGGTGATGTCCTTGGTGGTGCGGATATGGTCCACCACCAGCAGGCGGCACAGCCACTTGGACCAGTACAGGCAGGTGGTGGCGGAGCCGAAGCAGACGAACAGCGGCATCACCGTACCCAGCAGGCCGCCCGCGTCCACGAAGGCTTTCAGCGCCGCCCACTTGGACACCAGCATACCGAAGGGGGCCAGGAACATCCCGCAGATACCGATGACCATGACCACGGCCAGCTTGGGCATCCGCAGCATCAGGCCGTGCATGGTCTCCACGTCACGGCTGCCGGTGGCGTTCTCCACCGCACCCACGGACTGGAACAGCATGGACTTGGACACCGCGTGGAACATAATCAGGAACACCGCCGCCCAGTAGGTCTCCGACGCGCCGATACCGGCGCAGGCGGTGATCAGACCCAGGTTGGAGATGGTGGAATAGGCCAGAATCTTCTTGCCGTCGCTCTGGGAAATGGCCATCAGCGAGGCCACAAAGAAGGTGAAGCCGCCGATGAAGGCCACCATATACCCCGCCCAGTTGTTTTGCAGGGCCGGGGCCAGCCGCAGCAGCAGGTACACGCCCGCCTTGACCATGGTGGCCGAGTGCAGCAGGGCGGAGGTGGGGGTAGGCGCCACCATGGCCCCCAGCAGCCACTGGCTGAAGGGCATTTGGGCGGACTTCGTCAGCGCCGCAAAGCTCAGCAGGGCCACGCAGGCAACGGCCACCATGTCCCCTCCCTTCCCGGCGGACACCATGGCCGACAGGCTGAAGGAGTGATGGCTCACGGCGAACCAGATGATGCCCACCGCATAGCCCAGGCCGCCCAACAGGTTCATCCACAGGGCCCGGAAGCTGTTATGTACCGCTTCGTCGGTTCTGGTGTAGCCGATCAGGAGGAAGGAGCAGACGGAGGTGATCTCCCAGAAGAAATACATCCAGGTCATGCTCTCCGACAGCACCAGGCCGAACATGGCCCCCAGAAAGACAAACAGCATGGGGAAGAAGAAGCCTCTCCGGTCCGCAAACTCCGTGTGGTGATGGACGTAGCCCCGCATATAGCCCACGGCGTAGATGACGATCAGGCCGCCGATAATGGCGACGATCAGCATCAGAATCACGCTGAGCCGGTCTATCAGGATATGGGGGCGTCTCCTCCACAGAGCCGCCGAACAGCTCCACCCACAGCACGCCCAGGGTCTGGGCCACGCTCAGCAGGACGATGGGGTACTTCTTATGTTTGATGCTCAGGTAGACCACCAGACACATCAGGAACAGGTCGCCCACGATCATCAGGTGATCCACCAGCGACGTCTCCTCAAACAGCAGCAGGTCTGTCTGTCCGCCGGAGAGCCACCAAGCGCTGACGGCCAGGGCCAGCGCCATCGTGACACCGGAGCCGATGTAGACGCAGAGGCCCCTGGCCCTGTCGTCCTTCACCAGCGCCAGGATTGCGGCCATCACAAACGGAAACAGAATCAGGATGGGTATCAAAATCACAATCACAGCCTTCTCTCTTTCGGCGTGTGCCCGCAGGATACCAAGACGCCCTTCCTTTGGCAGCCATCCGATTTGCCGCGACAATTCGCACGGATTTCTGCTCCCCATCCAGAAACCCCTGCGAACCGGTCCGGCCCAAAACGGACGCCGGAAGGATGCGCTTCACCCACACGCACACCGCACCATAATACGGCAATATTATAGCGCAATCTTTTGATTTTGTGAATAGTTTAACAATCATTTTTTGGCGAACTTAGACAGTTTTTTTCGCCTTTTCCACCTATAATTCCGCAAATCTGTTTCCCGTATCTGGTTTTACTCCTCCTCCGCCTCCTCCGGGACGAACCAGATGTCCAAATCCACATCGCCGGCAATTCCGTTCACCGTGCCAGAGCTGGAATACTGCCACATGGCGATGGCGTAGGCGAAGCCGGGGGAATCGGCGTATTCGGCGTACCACACCTCATAGCCCTCCAGCGCGCTGAGGTCGTAGTTCAGATACCCCAGCTCCCCGTTACAGTACACCATGGCGTCATACCCGGCCTCCTCGATGGCGGCGCAGAAGGCCGCCGCGCAGGCTGTCACCGTCTCCGCGTCCAGGCCGTCGGTACGGGCATCGTCATAGGTGATGTACTCCCAGTCGTAGGCGATGGGAAGGTCCAGCGCCTGCCCGTCCAGCAAGGCCAGCACAAAGGCGGCCTCCTCCTCCGCCTCCTCCGCCGTGACGGCCTGGGAGAAGAAGTACACCCCCACCTGGAGGCCCGCCTCCAGTGCGCCGGTGAGGTTTTCCGCAAAGCGGCTGTCCTCCGCCAGGGCGCCGGTGCTGTAGCCCCGGTAGCCCGCCCGGAGCATGACAAAGTCCACCCCAGAGGCTGCCACCGCAGCCCAGTCCACCTCTCCCTGATGGGCGGAGAGGTCGATGCCGTACAGGGCCTCGCCGCTGTAGGTCAGCATCCCGTCCTCCTCCAGGGAGAAGCTGTCCTCCTCCAGCTCACTGCGCTCCAGAGAGCTGTCAATCTCTATCTCCTGCCCGTTAAACTCCACCGTCTCCGGCGTGTAGTAGGTCCACCGCCCCAGGCTGGAGTCGGAGGAACAGACCAGCAGCACCGCCAGGCAGAGCAGCAGACAGAGGGTCAGCCCGCTCCGCCGTATCCATTTCTTCATTTGCGCACCTCCACAACAGGATGATACCGCCATTCTACCACAGTTCGACAGGAAAACGGTAAAAAAGGTGTGAAGAAATTGAAATTTCCTCACACCTTTTTCTGGTAAATCCAATCCGATGTTACGCCGCGTCAGGGACGTTGCGAATCACCTTCCGGTAGATTCGCAGGAAGAAGTACAGGGACAGCGCCATGCTCACCAGCTCCGCAATGGGGAAGGCCCACCAGATGGCGGACAGGCCGCCCACCCTGCTCAGCAGATAGGCCACCGGCAGCAGCACCACGATCTGCCGCCCGAAGGACACCAGCATGGAGTACACGCCGTTCCCCAGGGCCTGGAAGGTGGTGCCCAGCACAATGCAGATGCCGGCAAAGACATAGCTCAGAGAGATCGTCCGCAGGGCGGGGACGCCGATCTCCAGCATATTCTCCGATGCGCTGAAAATGCTCAGCAGCTGAGCCGGGAACACCTGGAACAGCACGATGCCCAAAATCATGAAGCCCAGGGCATAGCCAATCCCCAGCTTGACGGTCTGCACCATACGGCTGCGCTTCTGGGCGCCGTAGTTGAAGGCGATGATGGGCACCATGGCGCTGGTCAAGCCGAATACCGGCATGAAGAAGATGGATTGCAGCTTGTAGTACACGCCGTATACCGTGGTGGCGGTGGTGGTGAAGGAGACCAGGATCAGGTTCATGCCATAGGTCGTCACCGAGCCGATGGACTGCATGATGATGGTGGGCAGGCCCACCACATAGATCCGCTTGATGATGTCCAGCTTGGGCCGGAACACCTCGCGGATGGACAGGCTGATCTCCGTATTATATTTGATGTTCATGAAGAAGGCGATGCAGGCCGCAATATGCTGGCCGATCACCGTGGCGATGGCCGCGCCGGCCACCCCCAGCTCCGGGAAAATGCCCACGCCGAAGATCAGCAGCGGGTCCAAAATGATGTTGATGATAGCGCCGGTGGACTGGCTGATCATGGTCTGGACAGTGTGCCCGGTGGACTGGAGCAGCCGCTCCAGCATATTCTGCATAAACAGGCCGAAGCTGAAGCAGCAGCAGATGGTCATGTACTGGATGCCGCCGATGGCGATCTCGCTGTCGGCGCTGACCTGGCTGTGGTAGAAGGGTCCGCTGACGAAGGCCCCCACCAGCACAAAGGCCAGGAAGGAGCAGAAGGCCAGGAAGATGCCGTGGTTGGCCATCTGAGTGGCCTCGTCATGCTTCTTCTCCCCCAGCGCCTTGGACAGGATGGAGTTGACGCCCACGCCGGTGCCGTTGGCCACGGCGATCATCACTGTTTGAATGGGGAAGGCCAGGGAAACCGCCGTCAGGGCGTCCTCGCTGACCATGGATACGAACACGCTGTCTACAATATTATAGGCCGCCTGCACCAGCATGGAGATGATCAGCGGCAGGGCCATGCTGACCAGCAGCCTGTTGACGGGCAGCACCCCCATTTTGTTATCCTGTACGGACTCGCTTTTTTCATTCATATGGAAAGGTTCCTCCTTTTTCCGTTTCACACGTTACAGTTGGTACCGATCTGTCGGTTTTGCTATTATACAATATTCCACTCTTTCTTTGCAAGACGGTGCATCTATTTTCAGCATATTTCTGAAAATAACGTTATTTCGGCAGGATTCTCTGCCGATTCTGCCAATGTCAGGGGGCTGTGCCGCCCTGTTCCAGCAGCTGACCCAGGGTCTCACGGAAGGCCTCCGCCTGCCAGCGCTGCCGTTTGGGCGGCCCTTTCAGCCGTCCGCCGCCCCGGCGCACCCTGCCGCCGAGATAGCGGGTGTAGAGCAGGCCGCTGATATTCTCCTCCGTGTAGCGTTTTCCGTCCTGATTCAGCACCGTCGCCTGTCGGCCCAGACACATGGCCGCCAGGCCGTAGTCCTGGGTCACGACAATATCACCCGGCTCCACCCGGTTCACCAGGGCAAAGTCAACGCTGTCCGCCCCTTTGGGCACCACGATGGTCTCCGCGCCCTCCCGCTGCAATTCATGGGCGGTGTCGCAGAAGATCAGGCAGGGCAAAGCGAACTGTCGGCACAGCGCCAGCGCGTCATTCACCACCGGGCAGCCGTCGCCGTCGATCAGCACCCGCACAATGTCTCCCCCTGTAGGAAGGCCAGCACCTCCTGAGGGCTGTCCGCCAGCGCCGTCGCCCCGGCGGCCAGCAGCACCTCCCGGTCCCGGAAGCCCCAGGTCACGGAGAGGCAGGGCAAACCGGCGTTCCGGGCCGTGGCAATGTCCACATCGCTGTCCCCCACATAGAGGGCGGAATCCGGGTCCGCCCCCAGGGCCCGCAGCGCTTCCAGCGCCGCGTCCGGGGCGGGCTTCCGGTGGAATCTTGGCCGGTCCCCAATGGCGACGGCGATCCTGTCCCCAAAATAGGCACGGCACAGGGCTTTCACCGGCCCGTCCGGCTTGTTGGAGACCACGCCCAGGCGGTATCCCGCCTCCGTCAGTGCATCCAGCAGGGGCAGCACCCCTTCATAAGGGGCGGTGTTCACCCGGTCGTGGGCCCGATAGTAGCTTTGCAGCAGGGCGAGGGCCTCCCCGTACCGGGGATGGTCCGTTCCGCCGGGGATGGCCCGCGCCAGCAGCGTCCCGATGCCGTTGCCCACAAACCGGCGCACCTCCTCCCTGCTGCGGGGCGGCTCCCCCACCGCGGTCAGGGCATAATTGCAGGCCGTGTGCAGGTCGTCCAGGGTGTTCAAAAGGGTGCCGTCCAGGTCAAATAAAATTGTCTGATAGTTCATAAACCTCTCCAAAGCGGTTTCCGGGGCAGGTTTGCCGGGCAAAGGTCACTTCACCCAGGCGTCCTCTACCTCATGGGTCTTTTTGCGGGTCATCAGCGAGTGGAACATATCCTCCACCCGCTCGCCCTCGTACAGCACGGCGTAGGCCGCCTGGGTGATGGGCAGCTCCACATTCCATTTCTTCGCCAGTGCCACGCCGGTGGCGGCGGCATAGTAGCCCTCCACCACCTTGCCGCCCATGGCGTCCAGCGCCTCCTGGGGGGTCATGCCCTGGCCGATCAGCACGCCGGCGGTGTGGTTCCGGGAGTGGGTGCTGGTGCAGGTGACGATCAGATCCCCCACCCCGGTGAGCCCGGCGAAGGTGGACTGATAGCCCCCCATGGCGGTGCCCAGCCGGGCCATCTCCGTCAGCCCGCGGGTCATCATCATGGCCCGGGTGTTGTCGCCATAGCCCATGCCGTCAATGACCCCGGCGCACAGCGCCATCACGTTTTTCAGGGCGGCCCCCACCTCGCAGCCCACCACATCAGAGGAGGTGTACACCCGGAATCGCTGGTTCATAAAGAGGTCCTGCACCAGCTCGGCGGCGTCCCGGGATTTGGAGGCCGCCACAATGGCGGTGGGCACCCCCCGGCCCACCTCCTCGGCGTGGGTGGGGCCGCACAGCACCACGATGGGGCAGTCCTGGCCCAGCTCCGACTCGATGACCTCGCTGAGCCGCAGAGAGGTCTTTTGCTCAAAGCCCTTGCCCACGCTGACGATCACCGTACCGGGACGGACGATGGATTTCAGCCGGGCGGCGGTGGAACGGTAAGCGAAGGAAGGGGTGGCCAGCACCACCACGTCCGCCTCCGCCGCGCAGCCCATGTCGGCGGTGAGGGCCAGCTCCTCCGGGATGGGAACGCCCTGGAGCATGGGGTTTTCCCGGTTGGCCTTCAGAGTGTCACATTCGCTCTGGAAGAAGCTCCACATGGTCACATCGTTACCGTTTTCCAGCAGCAGCAGCGCCAACGCTGTCCCCCAGGCGCCGGAGCCCAATACAGCAATCTTTTTCATATCGGTCACTCCTTTTTGAACTCGAACTTGTTTTCCTCGCCGTGGGCAATGCGTTTGGCGTTGTCCTTGTGGCGCACCACGATCAGCACGCTGGCCACGCAGGCCAGCACCACCACCAGACCGTCATGGTAGATGGTCCAGCAGGTGATGGGAAACAGCGCCGCCGCCACCATGGACCCCAGGGAGACCATCCTGGTGCAGACCACGATCAGGACGAACACGCCCAGGCAAATCAAGGCGATCCGCCAGTCCATGCTGAGGATGACCCCGGCCCCGGCCAGAACGCCCTTGCCTCCCTTGAAGCCGAACATACAGGGGAAGGAATGGCCCAGAATGCAGAAGATACCGCCAATCAGCTTACCGACGACGGCATAATCCATCATCGCGCCAAAAATCCAGCCGCCGAAGGCGCAGGCGAGGATGGCCTTGGCCAGGTCGCCCACCACCACCCAGACCACCATCTTCTTGCCGAACACCCGGTAGAAGTTGGTCAGCCCGGCGTTGCCGCTGCCGTGGCTGCGCACATCGTCGTGGAGGATATATTTGGAGATAATCAGCGCCCAGTTGCAGCAGCCCAGCAGGTAGGAAACTGCCGCCACCAGGGCAACCAGGCCAATGGTCTTTATCACTTCGCTCATCAGAAATTCTCCTCCTTGTCTCCTTTTTGCCGAATCAGCAGACGAATCGGGGTCCCGTCCAGACCGAAGGTGCCCCGAATCTGGTTTTCAAGATAGCGCTGGTAAGAAAAATGAAACAGCTTCTTCTCATTGCAGAACACCACAAAGGTGGGGGGCGCCACGCTGACCTGGGTCATATAGTAGATTTTCAGGCGGCGGCCCCGGTCCGTGGGGGGCTGCACCCGGGTGGTGGCGTCCGCCAGCACGGAGTTCAGCATACCGGTGGTAATGCGCATCAGCGAGGCTTCATACACCTTGTTGATGAGCTGGAACAGGGTGTTCACCCGCTGGCCGGTCTTGGCGGAGATGAAAGCCATGGGGGCGTAGGGCATATAGGACAGGTCCCGGCGGATATCCTCCTTAAACCTGTCCATGGTCTTGTCGTCCTTCTCAATGTCGTCCCACTTGTTGACCACAATGATGGAGGGCTTTCCGGCCTCGTGGGCCAGCCCGGCCACCTTGGTGTCCTGCTCGGTGACCCCTTCGTGGGCGTCGATGAGGATGAGGCAGACATCCGCCCGGTCGATGGCCATGGTGGCCCGGAGGACGGAAAACTGCTCCACCCGGTCGTTGACACGGCTCTTCTTCCGCATCCCCGCCGTGTCGATAAAGCAGTATTTGCCGTACTGGTTCTCAAAGTAGCTGTCCACCGCGTCCCGGGTGGTGCCCGCCACATCGGAGACGATGACCCGCTCCTCCCCCAGGATCTTGTTGGTCAGAGAGGACTTGCCCACATTGGGCTTGCCGATGATGGCCACTTTAATCACGTCCTCTTCCCCGTCCTCCTCCGGTTCCTCCGGGAAGTAGGAGAAGCAGGCCTCCAGCATCTCATCCACGCCGATGCCGTGGACGGCGGAGACGGCGATGGGGTCCCCCAGGCCCAGGTTGTAAAACTCGTAGATGTCGGTGTTGTTCAGGGCGGCCTGTCCGGTGCTGTCGCACTTGTTGACGGCCAGCACGACGGGCTTGTGGGAGCGCTGGAGGAGGGAGGCCACCGCCTCATCGTTGGCGGTGATGCCCGTCCGGATGTCGCAGACAAAGATGATGACGGTGGCGTTCTGAATGGCGATCTCCGCCTGCTCCCGCATGAAGTTCAGAATCTCGTTGTCGTTCCGGGGCTCAATGCCGCCGGTGTCCACCACGGTGAACGTCCGGCCCAGCCACTCACAGTCGGCATACAGCCTGTCCCTGGTGACGCCGGGGGTGTCCTCCACGATGGACCGCCGTTCCCCCACCAGCCGGTTAAAGAGCATGGACTTGCCCACGTTGGGCCTGCCCACGATTGCAATCATTGGTTTTGCCATAAGGCACCTTCCTTGTGTTTCATGGTAGCGGCTCCCCTCTCACCGGTCTGCGGTGGGAGAGGAGATACTCCATAATAGTCTAGCACATTTTACAAGGCTTCGCAACAATTTTCAAGGGAAATCAACGGTTCTCAACGGCATTTTCCGAAAAACCGGCGGCGGACAGGCTTTTCTTTCCGAAGGAACCGTGTTATACTGGAAGCAGCAAAGTTGAACCTCACCGAAGAAAGGAGGGGCATCCGTTATGGTGAATTGGGAACAGCTCCAGGCCATGTGCAGCCGGTGCCAGAAGTGCAGCCTGGCCGACACCCGCCACAACGTGGTATTTGGCGACGGCAACCCCAACGCAAGCATCATGTTCGTGGGGGAGGGCCCCGGCGAACAGGAGGATTTGACCGGCATCCCCTTCGTGGGGGCGGCGGGGCAGCTGCTGGACCAGATGCTGGCCATCATCGACCTGGACCGCAGCCGGTACTACATCGCCAACATCGTCAAGTGCCGCCCGCCCAGGAACCGGGACCCCCAGAACATCGAGCAGGACGCCTGCATCCCCTATCTCCGGGCCCAGGTGAAGCTGGTGCGGCCCAAACTGATCGTCTGCCTGGGCCGCATCGCCGCCCAGCGGCTGATCGACCCCAACTACCGCATCACCCGGGAACATGGCCAGTGGGTCCAAAAGGGGCAGTTCTGGATGACGGCCATCTATCACCCCTCCGCCCTGCTGCGGGACGTGAACAAGCGTCCGGAAACCTTTGACGACCTCATCGGCATCCGGGAGAAGCTGAAGGAGGTGGCCCCGGAGACCTACGGGGAATCCTGATTACATCAAAAAAAGCGTCTGCCGCTGGAGGTGGCAGACGCTTTCTCATTGGTTACGTCCGGTCGAAGGACGGGTTGCAGAGGTAGACGTTTTTGTGATTCATCTTTTCCTTCGCAAGCTCCAGCACCTCGCCGAAGCGCTGGAAATGCACCACCTCCCGCTCCCGCAGGAACCGAATCACATCGGTCACATCCGGGTCGTCCCGGCAGAAGCGGAGGATATTGTCATAGGTCAGCCGGGCCTTCTGCTCCGCCGCCAGGTCCTCGGTCAGGTCGGCGATGGTGTCCCCCGTCACCTGAATCGTGGCGGCGGTCCAGGGGTCGCCGCTGGCAGCGGTGGGATAGACGCCTGCGGTGTGGTCCACAAAGTAGGCGTCAAAGCCGGCGGCCTCGATCTGCTCCTGGGTCAGGTTCCGGGTCAGCTGGTGGACGATGGTGCCCACCATCTCCAGGTGGCCCAGCTCCTCCACGCCGATGTCCGTCAGGACGGCCTTGCACTCGTCATAGGGCATGCTGTACCGCTGAGAGAGGTAGCGCAGGGAGGCCCCCAGCTCCCCGTCCGGCCCGCCGTACTGGGAGATGATCAGGTTTGCCAGCCTGGGGTTGGGGTTTTTGATACGGACGGGGTATTCCAGCTTCTTCTCATAGACAAACATGGGTCAATCCTCTCCTTTCAGGTCCCAGGGCCAGGGGGAATGGGTCCACTGCCAGCAGCTGTCCGCGGCGGCGGCCGCCAGGTTCAGGGGGCCGTTCTGCCGCTCGTAGGCGGTGCGGGAGCGCTCCATCATGGCGGAATACTCCTGAAACAGGGCGAAGGCGTCCTCATCGTCCTGATGGGTATCCAGGTACAGGGCCAGCTCCTGGAGGACGAAGTCCAGGGCCTGGAGCTGGGCCAGCGGCGTCATGGGCACCGGGGTGCCGTTCACCGCCAGGTGGAAGGGCAGGTTCAGGCAGGGAAACAGGGTCCCCTGGCTCAGGGCGTCGCAGTCCTTGTAAATGGGGGCGTTCTCCTGCTGGAAGGGTACATAGGGTACCGCCAGCGGCGCACAGGAGGGCATGGTGCCGCTGCAGTCCGTGCAGCGGCCGGTTTCAGATGACTTTCTGGTCATACGCACAAGCTCCTTTTCCGTGAAAAATAAGTCGAATGCTGCTTCACGCGGCGTTCGACTTATTTTATGCGCTGACGGGGCAAAGGGTGCAGGGCAGGCCGGACAGCCGCTGCCCCGCAAAATGGCGTATCATTCCAAATCGGCATGAAAGCGGTCAGGGCCGCGCCCGGTCACGGTTCGCTCCGGTTGGCGATCTCCTCCTGTACGGACTGGACGAAATGCTTCGCGGCAGGGGAAAGCTCCTCATCCGCCCGGTAGCAGAGGTAGACCGGGGCGGTGACCCGGGGCTGGAGTTGAACCACGGAGAAGGGGGCCTGGTCCGGGAAGTTGGAGTCCTCCGGCCGCACCGTCATATTTTCCATCAAAATGGCGATGCCCATTTCCTTGGTGACCAGGTCCAGCACGCTGTCGATGCGATTACAGAAGAAGGCGATTTTGGGGGAGAACCCCACCCGATGACAGCTCTCCAGCACCAGATCGTGGGCAACGCTGTTCTCCGCCAGGGCGATGAAGGTCTCGTCCTGGAGCCGTTCCAGGGGCAGCACCTTCTCCTTTGCCAGCGGGTGGCTGTTGGGGAAGACCCCCACCAGGTAGTCATCACAGTACCAGAAGCCCTGGAGCCCCGCCTCCTCCGGGTTGTTATTGGGCAGATGGGCAAAAATCATGTCGCATTTCCGCGCCTTCAGCTGGGCAATCAGGTCGCTGGGGTCGCCTTCGATCATGCGCACGCTGCTGTGGGGATAGCTTCTTTTGTAACTGGCAATAATCTCGGTGATCCTGTACTTCGCGGTGGCGGAGACCGTCCCCACAGTGACCCGGCCCCGCAGGGATTCCGTCTCGTTCTCCAGGTCGGCGGTGTAGTCGTACTGGGCCTGCACAATGGCTCTGGCGTGGGGCAGCAGCAGTTTGCCAAACCTGGTCAGCGTCACCCGGCGGGAGGTGCGCTCAAACAGGGAGACTCCCAGCTCCCGCTCCATGGCCATGATGTGCTTGGACAGGGTGGACTGGCCCATAAAGAGCCGCTCCGACGCCTCCAGGTAATTGGAAGTATCTGCCAATGCGATAAATTCACGAAAATAGCTCAGGTTCATTTGACATACCTCACAAATCTATTCTGGTCTGGAATTGATTATACAGGATTTTGAATTGCTTGTCAAGTTTTTGGAAACTATAATGTGAAACAGATACAAAAACCGGCTGTCAAAGGTTGCCGGAGCGCCGGAATAAGCGGTGCAGCAAGGCCATCTACAGCGCCAGCCGGTCAAAGGGTATCACAAAAAAAGGAGGTCTCTCTATATGAAGGAAAGCAAAAAGGTTCCGCTTTGGCGGAAAACAATCTATGGCCTTGGTACCGGCGGCGGTAACGTCTTTAGCCAGATCGGCGCAGCGTTCCTGCTGAGCTACTACACCGACACCGCGCTGATCGGCGCGGCGGCCATCGGCACCATGTTCGTGGTCTGCCGTATCTTTGACGGTGTCAGCGACCTGATCATGGGCGCTATTGTGGACAAGACCAACACCAAATGGGGCAAGGCCCGTCCCTGGCTGATCCTGTCCGGCCCTCTCACCTTCCTCGGCATCGTGTTGCTGATGCACGTTCCCACTGGTGCAAGCGATGGAATGAAGCTGGTCTATGCCTATGCCACCTACATCTTCATGTCCGTCATCGTCTACACCATCTTCGGCATTGCCAACACAGCTATGCTGCCCCTGATGACCCGTGACCGGGATGACAACACCATGCTGGCCACCTTCTCCGCTGTGGGCAACAGCGTCATCGGTCTGATCGCAGGTTCCTCTATCACCCCTCTGGTGCTGGCATTTGGCTGGCACTGGGCCAGCATTATCCTGGGTTTGGTCGCTGGTGTCCTGATCCTCATCTCCGGTCTGGTGAATAATGAATAAGGAGATGAAGCCCGAAGAAGTGGATACAGACCAGGTTCAGGGTGAGCAGCCCTCCCTGAAGCAGCAGTTCCCCGCTGTCATGAAGAACAAGTACTTCTGGCTGCTTCTGCTGATTGGCATCTTCTCCCTGCTGATGAACGCCAACGCGATTGCCGCTCAGAGCTATTACGCCTCCTATGTGATTGGCGACGCCATGTTTATGTCTACCCTGATGACGGCAGGCCAGGCTCCTGGCATCATCATCCTGTTCCTGATGCCGGCTATCTCCAAGCGGTGGTCCAAGCGGGCTTATCTGACCATGGGTGCCGTCCTGCTGATTATTGGCTTCCTGATTTGCGGCTTTGCCGGCACCAATACCACTCTGGTGGTCATCGGCGTGGTCATCCGCGCTCTGGGCGCAGGTCCTCTGCTGAGTGCCGTATTTGCCTTCGTGCCTGATGTGGTGGAATATGGTTACTGGAAGTATGGCGTCCGTTCCGAGGGCCTGATCTCCTCCGCCCAGTCCATCGGCTCCAAAATCGGTATGGGCTTCGGCTCCGCCATGTGCGCCTGGGTTCTGGCTGCTGTGGGCTACAATGCCTCTCTGGAGGCCCAGTCTGATGCCGTTGTCAGCGCCATTCAGTTTGATTACACCTTTGTGGGCGCTATCATCGGTGTGATTATCCTCGTCCTGGTGCTGCTCACCGACGTGGAGAAGTATGCTCCTCAGTTCCGTGAGGCCAACGCTATGAAGGATCAGCCTGCCAACAACCAGTAATCAACCCTATCACTCATCACTGTGCATAAGTAAACTTTTCACTCCCTTACCGGGACAGCGGAGGTGTTGTTTCTCGGCTGTCCCGGTTTTCTTTTTAGAAAGGATGGTTTAAAATGAGTCTGGAAAATAAGCCCTTTAGTCTGGAGGACTATGACAAGCTGGAAGGCTCTCTCCGCTTTGACGCTCCCGCCGAAGGCGGTGCACCGGCCATGGAAATGAAAATGGCCGACATCAGCTGGGTGAAACGGAAGTTCCTGGACGTCCCCTATGCCAACCAGTCCCCGGCCCAGCGGCTGGACCTCTATCTCCCGGAGGAGGGCGAGGGGCCCTTCCCGCTGGTGGTGCATCTCCACGGTGGCGGCTTCGGCATGGGCGACAAGCGGGACGACCATATGGACACCTACCTGAAAGGGCTGGCCCACGGCTACGCCATCGCCTCGGTGGAGTATCGCCTCAGCAGCGAGGCCATCTTCCCCGCCGCCGTGCTGGATTGCCGGGAGGCGTTCCGGTTCCTGCGGAAAAATGCCGCACAGTACGCCATCGACCCCAACCGCATCTGCGCCCTGGGAGGCAGCGCCGGAGGCAACCTGTCCGCCATCATGGGCATGAACATCCCCAACGGCCAGTTCCCTGGCGAGGAGGGCATGACCTTTGACACGGACTGCACCGTGCAGGCCTGCATCGACCAGTTCGGCCCCATGGACTTCCGCACCATGGACGACCAGGCCAGAGCCAACGGCGTCAGCTTTGTGGACCATGACACCCCCCAGTCCGCCGAGAGCAGCTACATGGGCGGCGCGCTGCCCGACCTGTCCGACGAGTGGCTTGCCAAGGCGAACCCCGCCACCTACATCAATGAGCACATGGCCCCCATGCTGGTGGAGCATGGCTGTGTGGACAAGCTGGTGCCCTTTATGCAGAGCGTCAACTTCGTCAACGCCATCTATCAGAAGCTGGGTCAGGGCCGGGTGGAGTTCGTTCCCCTGCCCAACGCCGACCATGAGGACAAGGAGTATTCCAGCGAGTGGAATATGAATGTTCTGTGGACGTGGCTGGACAAAAACCTGTAAATGATGTTATAATGAGAAGGAGAAGATTACGATGAAGAAGTGGATTGCTCTGATTCTGGCATTTGCTCTGTGCCTGAGTCTTGCCGCCTGCGGCGGTTCCGACACTTCTGGTAGTTCCTCCTCCGGGGAAAGTTCCTCCGCTGAGGAGAGCCAGGCGGAGGCGGAAGCGTCTGTGAGCGCAGACGTGGAAGCAGAACTCGCTGACAGCGAGGCAGAGGCGGAAAGCACCGATACCCTCACCAGCGACGTGCTGCCAGAGGACGTAATCGGCAACACATATCTTTATGATGAGGTCAACGAGGCTTATGGATTCACCACGACCTGGGAGCTGACCTTCACCAGTGAGGGCGAGGGCACCATGTTCGAGCCCAACGACCTCTTGGGCGACACCACCTACACTGTCTCCTGGAGCTACGCGGACGGCCTGTACACCGTCACCCTGGTGGAGTCCGACAACGGCAACATGACCCTTTCCTCCATGTTTGACGAGAGCTACACCTGCGACTACGCCGTGATGAGCGACGGCACCTTCGCCCCCGCCAATGCCAGCACCGGAGACGCCGCATCTGTGGAAACCACCAACACCGGCTCCGAAAACGCGGACTACCCCGCCGTCTCCTACGCCTCCAACTCGGACGCTCAGGTGATGGACATCTATCTGCCTGAAAACGCCACCGGCTCTGACCCCGTCATCATCGTGGTACACGGCGGCGGCTTCAAGTTTGGCGACCAGACCATGGACATCATTCAGCCCGTCATTGAGGCCGGCGTGGCCAACGGCTATGTGGTGGCCTCTGTGGACTACCGGAAGTCTGATGAAGCAACATTCCCCGGTGCACTGTCTGATGTCAAGGCGGCGGTGCGGTATCTGAGGGCCAACGCGGAGCTGTACGGCATCGACCCGGATCAGGTCGTGATTTGGGGTGAGAGCGCAGGTGCTTATCTGTCCCTGATGACCGCGCTGACGCCGGAGGTGGAATCCCTGAACGGGGACGTAACCGACAACCTGGACTATTCCTCCTCCGTAACCGCCCTGGTGGACTTCTACGGCCCTGTGGAATTCTACACCATGGACGATGAGTATGCCGCCCTGGGCATTGAGGGCACCACCTACTCCTCCGACGCCTCCTTTGAGAGCGCCTTTGTGGGCCAGGCCATCGGTGAGGATGAGGAATTCACCTACACCACCTGGTGGTACACCTATGTAGACCAGCTGCCGGAGGACTACACCCTCTGCGCCTGGATTCAGGTCGGTGACTCCGACACCAGCGTGCCCTATACCCAGTCCCAGAACTTTGCCGAAAAGCTGGCAGAGGTCATCGGCAGCGACAATGTGACCTTTGGCCTGATTGAAGGCGCCGAGCATGAGGACGACCTGTTCTATACCGACGAGAATCTGGCCCAGGTGTTTGCCTTCCTGACCGACGCCCTCAGCTGAACTGGCGTGTCGGGGCGTCTGAGCCATGCTCCAACCCTGTCTGTAACCGTCAACACAAAGCCCGGAGCCCTGCGGGGCTCCGGGTGAGCCACATCACATAAAATGGAGGTAACGCAATGAAACAAATGATCCCCATCATCAACAAAACCCTGGAGCTGACGGAGGTGCAGAACCAGTGGTTCTTTGATGACGCCTATCAGTGCTGGTGCCTGGAGGATGTGCTGTACACCCTGAAGGCCACCACGCC
>JAJQCJ010000159.1 GCA_021202775.1 Clostridiales bacterium
CGGCAGCAGGCTTCGGCGGGGTCTGGGGTTCCCGTGGGGCCTGCGGCTCCTGTGGGACCTGCGGTTCCTGTGGGGCCTGCGGCTCCTGTGAAATCTGTGTCTCCTGCGGGACCTGGGGCCCCGGCCTGTCCTCCTGCACCGCCTCGCCGGGCCGCCACTCCAACACGTCCCCCGGCTGACACTGGAGGGCGGCGCAGATGGCGTCCAGGGTGGACATACGGATGGCTTTGGATTTTCCGTTTTTCAGGATGGAGAGATTCGCCATGGTGATGCCCACCCGCTGGGACAGCTCCGTGACGCTCATTTTTCGTTTTGCAAGCATGACATCCAAATTGACGACGATCATGTATCTTCCCGCCTTTCCCGAAACCGGTGGGGTTCTATGAGAGTATTATAGCGGATTGCCGGGGGGTTCGTCAAGAGATTTCTCGAATTTCGATAAAAATTTCCTGTTTCTCATAGACAGGCCCGTATTGACTTTTTTCCTGCTCCATGCTAAAATTTTGAAAGTAGATCGGACAGTTATCGTTCAGGAAAGTGAGGCACCCTTATGGCGACACAGGCGCTTGGTATTCTGGAAACCCGCGGCCTTGTCTCTGCGCTGTCCGGCGCGGACGCAATGCTGAAATCGGCGGAGGTCACCCTGATTGGCCGGGAACTGCCTGGGGACGGGCTTGTCTCCGTCCTCATCCGCGGTGAGGTGGCCTCGGTGACGGCGGCGCTGGACGTGGGGGCGGCGGCGGCCGCCGCCGGCGGAGAGACGCCGGTGAAGCGGGTGATTCCCTGCCCCCACCCGGAGCTGGAGAAGCTGCTGCCCACTCTGGGCTGAGGGGTTTGCGCAAGGGCTGTTGTAGGCGTTCACCGGGAGGTGTGTGACCATGTTTTTGGCGAAAATTACCGGCGCGGTTGTGGCCCCGGTAAAGGATACCCGGCTGACCGGCCTGCGGCTGCTGACGGCGGCGCCGCTGGCGGAGCCATCCGCCCCCATTGTGGCGGCGGACGTCCTGGGGGCAGGCATGGGGGACACTGTCCTGATCGCCACCGGGCAGGCCGCCCGGCTGGCGCTGCCCAACCGGGACGCCCCTGTGGACGCGGCGGTGGTGGCGGTGGTGGATCAGGCATAGTGTCTGCCCCCCGCTCGAGAAAATTTTCCAGAAAATTCCACATTTTTCTGTACAACCACGAAATGTTGTGATATAATAGGATTCTAGTGACCGTTGCGCTCCCTTTTCCCACCTTTTCCTGAACTTTCTTCCCGCCGTACCAGAGTGAAACAGCAGAAACACCGCATATTTCCTCTCACCCGGCGGGCTGCGGGGCCGCCGCACCCAAGAACGCGGGGCCGCCCCGCCTGTGACGCGCATCTGTCACCAAAAGCTGCATCTCGTTGCATTCCTAGGAGGTCATCAACATGAATTATGCACGCGTTACGTCTGACAATGTTAAAGCGTTGTTGCGCCTTCATCACTTGTCGATTCGTCAACTGGCAGAGCAGATTTCCCTTTCCGCTTCCACCCTGACCGATTCCCTGAAAAGTAAAAAGGGAATCCCCATCGACTCGCTGATGGCCATTGCCGCTTATTTTAATGTCAGCATCAACGCCCTCTGCATCCCCAACCTGGTGGAACAGCAGCAGGAGCCCGGCCTGATCAGTGACCCGGCAAAGACCGCTGCGGAGTATCAGGAGCTGGACTCCTATGGCAGAGAAGTTGTGGATACGGTATTTCAGCTGGAGCTGACCCGCTGCCGCGCCATGGCGCAGACGGCGGAGGACTGAACATACCCTCGCCCAGCTGTCCCCGCATACAGGAAGCCAGGCGCAGTGAACCGGTGTTCGCTGCGCTCTTCTTTTGAAAACGCACCCTCAGGAGGCTGCGCCGTTGGGCACCATCATGCCGTCGTGGGCGATGGTGTAGCCGTTTTCCTCCCCCTCCGCCAGCAGCTCCGACACGGTGCAGAAGGTGTACCCCTGTTCTTGAAGGCTGGCGATGATGCCCGGCAGGGCCTCCGGCGTGTGGTCCGCCGCATTGTGGAACAGGATGATGCTGCCAGGCACCACCTTGTTCAGGACGTTGGCGGTGATCTCCGATGCGGAGATGCCCTTCCAGTCCAGTGAGTCCACATTCCACTGCACAGCCTCCATCCCGATGGAGCGGATGGTGGTGATGACGGTGTTGTCATAGTCCCCATAGGGGCAGCGGAACACGGCGGGGGTTTCCCCGGTGATGGCTGCGATCTTCTCGTTGCAGCGGTTCAGCTCCTCCAGCATGGTTTCCTGGCTGCACTGGGTCATGTAGGGATGGGTGTCGGAGTGGTTGCCGATCTCCTCCCCGGCGTCGTACAGCTGCTTTACCGATTCGGGATAGCGTTCCACCCAGTCCCCCACCAGAAAAAAGGTGGCGTGAATCCCCGCCTCATCCAGAATGGAAATCAGCTGCTCCGTATCCTCGTTGCCCCAGGCCGCGTCAAAGGACAGCGCCACCTTTTTTTCCTCGCTCTGGACGTAGTAAACCGGCAGCTCCCGTTCCGTAGCCGCCGCGCCCACCGCCTCCGGGTGGCTGACCACCCAAAACATGGCCGCCGCAATCAGGAGGCAGCCCACTGCGGCCCAACGGCCCCGCTTCAATACATAAATTTTCATCCTATGCTCCCCATCCTTCCGATGCTTCTGATTGCAGGATATGCCCGGAGGGGACATTCTATGTCCGGGGAATGGGAAAACGCTTCGGAAGAATCTCTGGGGCGTTTTTTTGCGTTATAGCCGTGCTAAACCCCGCAGCGGGCGCATAAGGGTGCGGGAGAAGGAAACACACCGGCGGGAAGGAGTGACCAGTGTGGACGATTTCAGCGGGCGTGAGGCGGTCTATCTGGGGGTCGCCGGCTATGGCACCGTCTCCGGCAGAGACAAGGCAAATTTTTATCATCGCTTCTTTTTGGACGGAAGGGAACGGCGGTACCGGATTCGGCCGGACGCCCGTTATGCCATCCAGAACCGGCTGATGGAGGGGAGCCTCTGCCGCCTGACCGTGGCGGGGGGCGCTGTCATCGCGGCGGAGCCGCTGTCCGGCGTGGCGGCGGGCAGGGTGGAGGCCGTGGGGAACGGCGTACTTACGGTGGACGGCGCGGTTCTGCCTCTGGAGGGCGGGGCGAATTGCTATGTCATCACCACCGCCCCCGGTGGGGCTGACGTCAGGAAAACAGAGATTTCCGTGGGGGACAGCGTGAAGGCCGTCGTCCATGGAGGGCGGGTGAGGCGCGTTTACAGGGCCTTCCTGCCGGAGCCATACAGGTCCCCTGTCATCGGCGTCCCCGGGGAGCGGACGCTGAAAAACCTCCTGGCCACGGCGCTGTCGGCGGTGGGCACCGTACTGTATGTGTACGGCGGCGGGTGGAACTGGCAGGACGAAGGGGCCTCCCCCCAGGCGGAAACCGTCGGCCTGCCGCCGAGCTGGGCCGCCTTCTTTCAGGCTCAGGACGCCTCCTACCGCTACAAAAACAGCGGAGACCCCGCCCGGAGCTACTATCCCCACAGCGGCTGGAATCAATACTATTACGCCGGTGCGGACTGCTCCGGCTATCTGGGGTGGGTGCTTTACAACGTGACAAACGGGGCCTGTGGCGGCATTGTGACGCCCTCGGCCTCCTTTGCCAGGGCCCTCAGTCAACGGGGCTGGGGGGCCTGGACAAGGGACACAGAGGGCGGATTCCGGCCTGGGGATGTGTTCAGTATGGAGGGCCACGTCTGGCTGGCCCTGGGCGCCTGCCGGGACGGCAGCATCGTCATCCTCCACGCCACCCCGTCCCCCAGCGTCACCGGCGCACCCGGGGGCGGCGTGCAGATCAGCGCCCTCAGCCCGGAGGAACGGCAGGACTGCGAAGCATACTGTCTGGCAGATTACTATATGCGTACCTGTTTTCCGCTTTGGAGCCAACGGTACCGCGCCGTGCTCTGCCGCTATGCGGCGTACACCGCCGTCGCCCCTGACCCAAACGCAGGCAGATTCCGCTGGAACCTGGACGGCGGAGGACTGCTCACCGACCCGGAGGGCTGCGCAGGAGAGGAACCCGCCGCCCTGCTGGCGGAGCTGTTCGGCGGGTGAAACGCTAGGGAACCTCTGAATAAATGCGCAAGAGCGGATTGCGAGGAAATTTGCGTCTGCGACTCGCATGGCCTGCGGCCATTGCTCCCTGCATTTGCGCATAAGAGGAATTGGCCATGCGGCCTGCGCTTCAGAAAAAGGCGAAAAAGCGCAGGATCAGGAGCGCCGTCAGGCGCGGGCATACCCCTTGAGGGTAATCCTGACGGATTTCAAGCTTTTGTAAGATTTTGCGTAAAAAATATGCCGGTGGCATATTTTTAGCAAAATCCT
>JAJQCJ010000108.1 GCA_021202775.1 Clostridiales bacterium
GTGGGGGCCACAGGGGCCTCCGGCTGCTGTACGGCGACAGCCGCAGTCTGCTCCGCAGTGTCCGGGGTCAGGGTAAGGTTGAAAGTCGTCTCTCCCATGGTGTTGTTCCTCCGTCTCTTTTATCGTTTCATGGCTGTTTGAATGGCTCCTCAGTGGGAGGAGAGGGGATTCTCCCCGGTGAGGCCCTGCTGCTGCATCATGGCGTCCAGCACCTGAATGTCGGTGGAGATGTCCAGCGCCGTATCCCCGTACAGGGCGTCCAGCTGTTTGTCGAAGGCAGAGCAGATGGTGTCCAGCATTTCCTCAATTTTTGCCTTGGTGGTGTTGATGTTCTCCCCGGAGACCCCGGCGCTGCACAGTTTGGCGTAGCTGTCCAGCAGCTTGATGGTGGTGGGCAGGTAGTAGTTCTGGAAGCGGCGAATCTGGGTCTTCTTCTCCGGCTTCTCCATGACGAAGCTGAAAATCTGGTTGGATACCGTCTCAATGTGGCTGATTTTCCGGCTGACCTCCTCATTCGGAATGGCGTCGTTCAGGCGGCGAATCTCCGCCAGGCTCTCATCCCGCTGACGCTTCAGCGCGGCCACCTCCGGGTCGGAAGGCTCCGGTTCCGGCTCCACATACTCCACCACTTCATCGGGCCAGATCTTCCTGCCCACCCAATAGGCGGCCACAGAGAGCAGGACGGTCAGCAGATACCCCGACCAGGTGTGTACCCCCACGGCGAAGCACATGACCACCCACACTGCGGCGATCAGGTAAAGCGGATAGCCGTTCCGCACGGTTTTTTGCTTTTTCATCACAGTACCTCCGCGTCCCTGTTTCCTGGAAGTTCTTTCTGTATCTATTCTACCTGTTTCAGCTCCTGCTGTCAAGGTGATTTGCTGTCCGTTTGGATGGTTTTATCATACGCTTTCTTTGTGAACGTTTCTTTTCGGGAAAATGAAAATTAGATGAAAATTTTCCCTGCCGTTGGGCATCCTCACATCTCCCGGCGGCCCTCCAGGGCACGCATCAGGGTGGCGTCGTCCGCGTACTCCAGATGGCTGCCCACCGGGATGCCGTAGGCCAGCCGGGTGATTTTGCAGCCGAAGGGCTTCAGCAGCCGGGAGATGTACAGGGCGGTGGTCTCCCCCTCGGTGTCGGGGTTGGTGGCCATGATGATCTCCTGTACGCCGCCGGCGGCCACCCGCTGCACCAGGGACTGAATCTCAATATCGTCCGGCCCCACATGGTTCATGGGGGAGATGACGCCGTGGAGGACGTGGTAGGCGCCGTTGTACTCGCCGCTGCGCTCCATGGCCACCACATCCCTGGGGTCGGCCACCACGCAGACCGTGGTCTGATCCCGCTTATAGCTGGAGCAGATGCCGCAGGGGCCGTCCCCCTGGGTCAGGTTGCGGCACACGGGGCACAGCGTCACGCTGCGTTTCGCGTCCACAATGGCGTCGGCAAACGCCTGGGCCTCGCCCTCCGGCAGGTCCAGCACGTAGAAGGCCAGACGCTGGGCGGATTTTGTTCCGATGCCGGGCAGGCGGGCGAACTGCTCCACCAGTTTTTCCAGCGCAGGGGGAAAATATTGCATACAGGCTCCTCCTCCCGGGCTTTGCCGCGCCCGAAGGGCCGGGGCAAGTCCCGCTGTGATTCCAACGCCGCACGTTCCGCACTGGGACGGCATAGGATAGGATGCGGCAGGCCCAGAGAGAAGGTGTGCCCGCCGCTTGCGATAGCCGTCCCCGCCTTGGGCGGGGGCGGCGCTGACTGTTCAATTTCGGTTGACCGTTACATAACGGTCAGCACTTCCTGGGCATCATAGCCCTCCTGCCGCAGGGCCTCCAGGATGCTGTGCTTGTGGCTGTGGCCGAAGGCCTCCAGCGTCACCTTCAGCTCCACGCCCTGCTGACGGTTCACATTGACGAACTGGTTATGCTCCAGCTTGATGATGTTGCCGTTCTGGCTGGCTACAATGCCTGCCACCCGCAGCAGCTCACCGGGGCGGTCCGGCAGATGGACGGAGAAGGTGAACACCCGGCCCCGGCCGATGAGGCCGTGCTGAATCAGGCTGGACATGGTGATAACGTCCATGTTGCCGCCGGTCATGATGGCCACCACGTTCTGGTCCTGAATCCCAAGCTCCTTCAGGTGGGACAGGGCGGCCACCGACAGCAGCCCGGCGGTCTCCACGATCATCTTGTGCTTCTCCGTCATGTCCAGGAAGCAGGACACCAACTCGTCGTCGTCAATGGTCAGAATCTCGTCCACATTTTCTTGGATGTAAGGCAGCACCTTGTCTCCGGGGGTTTTCACCGCCACGCCGTCGGCGATGGTCTGGACGGGAATGGTCACCACATGGCCGGCCTCCACGCTGGCCTTCATGCTGGCCGCGCCGGAGGGCTCCACGCCGATGACCTTGACGCCGGGATTCAGCAGCTTGGCATAGGTGGACACGCCGCTGGCCAGTCCGCCGCCGCCGATGGGCACCAGAATCACGTTGACGTCCGGCAGGTCGGAGAAAATCTCATAGGAGATGGTGCCCTGTCCGGTGGCCACCCGCAGGTCGTTAAAGGGGTGGATGTAGGTCAGGCCCTGCTCCTCCGCCAGGCGGGCGGCCTCCTCCGCCGCGTCGTCAAAGGCCAGACCGTGGAGCACTACGTTGGCCCCGTAGCTCTTGGTGTTGTTCACCTTGATGAGGGGGGTGGTGGTGGGCATGACGATGGTGGCCTGCACCCCGGCGGCCTGGGCGGCATAGGCCACGCCCTGGGCGTGGTTGCCTGCGCTGGCCGTGACCAGCCCCGCCGCCTTCTCCTCCTCCGTCAGGGTGGAGATGGTGTAATAGGCGCCGCGAATCTTATAAGCGCCGGTGACCTGCATATTCTCCGGCTTCAGATAGACCTGGTTGCCGGACAGGCCGGAGTAAAAGTCGCTGTGGATCAGGTTGGTGGGGCGGGTGACGCCCACCAGCACATCCCGGGCCGCTTTGAAATCGTTCAATGTCATCATAACTGAAAAGCTCCATTCCGCCGCCGGCGTGGTCCGAAGGGGGACGAAAACGGGCGGGCAACATTCTCTCTCCAACCCTCCGGTCATGGGAGGGCAGTCAACGATTCTATTTTAGGCGCTTTTCCTGCAAAAGTCAATCCATGATGTGACGGTTCCGGCCCAATCCGGTGGGAAACCGTTAAATTGGGGCCGCCTGGAGCAGCGAAAGTTCGATTCCCACCACACCCCAGCGCTGTTCCTCCGCTCTGGAATAGTAGCGTTCCATGTCGGCGGGGGAGGCCCGGCCCACCGTCTCCGCCGTATAGCCGCAGCGCAGCAGGGGGAGGCTCCGGTACAGCGACCCAAAGGACGGGAAGGGATAGAGGGCCTCCACCCGGGCCGTTATGGTTTGCCGGCTGTCCTCTGCGTTGGTGAAACGGATGGTGTCGCCCACCGCGATCTGCCGCCGCTTTTCGTCATAGAGCCGCAGCTCGATGGTTTTGGCCCCGCTTTTGATCTGCGCAAACGGGACGGGGTTCAGCTTCATGGTGTGATTCATTGTAATCCTTTGGGAGCCGGCCCACTCCTTTCCGATTTTTCAGGGAAAAGGATACCATACCCCGGGGAGATTTGCAAGCGGTGCAGTTTTTTCACTATCTGACCTGCATCTTTTTTCTCAATCTGGGTCTTTGCAACAGGTCAGCCTTGCATTATAGTGGAGGGACAGACCAGTAAAGGCAGGAACCCCCATGACGTCCCACAACAACCAGAAAAAGGCGGCCATCATCAACGACTTCACCGGCTTCGGCCGCTGCTCCATTGCCGTGGCGCTGCCCATCCTCTCCGCCATGAAAATTCAGTGCTGCCCCCTGCCCACTGCCATCTTCTCCAACCACACCGGCTTTCCCAGCTGCCACTGGACGGACTACACCGGCCACATGGCCCCCTATATGACGGAGTGGGAGAAGCTGGGGCTGGAGTTTCAGGCCATTGCCACCGGTTTCCTGGGCTCTGATGCCCAGATCGACCTGGTGAAGCGGTTTTTGACCACCTTCAAGGGGCCGGACACTGTCGCGGTCATCGACCCGGTGATGGGCGACTACGGCAGGCTGTATTCCACCTACACCCCCGCCCTGGCGGAACGGATGAAGGAGCTGGTGGGCTTTGCCGATATCCTGACCCCCAACCTGACGGAGGCCTGCATCCTGACGGGCAGGGAATTTTGCCCTGCCCCCTCGGAGGCCGAGCTGACCGCCATGTGCGAGGCGCTGTCCGACCTTGGGCCGGACAGAATCGTCATCTCCGGCCTGGAGCTTGGGGCGGAGCTGGGAAATTTCGTCTACCAGCGGGGAAAGGCCCCGCGGCTTCTGACCCAGCCTAAAGTGGGGGACTACCGCAGCGGCACCGGCGACGTCTTTTCCGCCATCCTCACCGGGGACGCGGTGAACGGCGTGGACTTTGCCGACTCTGTGGCCCACGCCGCCGGGTTTGTCACCAAAGCGATTCAGCGCTCCATAGACCTGGAGATCCCCCTGACCGACGGCGTCGCCTTTGAGGAGCTGCTGGGAGAGCTGATTCCCGGCGACCCCGCCGCTATCTCATCAAAAGGAGCAACCAACCCATGACCATGACCTATCAAGTGAAAAACGGCATTTATATCAACATGACCAACCGCTGCCCCTGCGCCTGCACCTTCTGCCTGCGGCAGAACGGCCCCGGCGTCTACGGCTCCGACTCCCTGTGGCTGGAGCGGGAGCCCACCGTGGAGGAGGTCTGCGCCGACCTGGACAAGTGGAATCTGGCGGACTATGACGAGGTGGTGTTCTGCGGCTATGGGGAGCCCACCGAGCGGCTGGACGACCTGCTGGCGGTGGCCGCCCACATCCGCAGCCGGTTCTCCATCCCCATCCGCATCAACACCAACGGCCTGGCGGATTTGATTGCCGGGGAACCGGTGGCCCAAAAGCTGGAAGGGCTGATCGACACCGTCTCCGTCAGCCTGAACACCCCGGACAGTGAGGAATATCTCTCCCTCGTCCGCCCCCGGTTTGGGGAACCGTCCTATGACGCCATGCTGCGCTTCACCGAGGACTGCACCCGCTATGTCCCCAACGTGGTGATGACGGTGGTGGGAGAGCCGGTCACCAGTTTGGAGGCCCAGGACAAATGCCGGGCCATCTGTGACCGGCTGGGGGTGCGCCTCCGGGTCCGGCCCTACGAAGGCTAAAAATACGAAAAAGCATCCGAACCCAAGCGGGTTCGGATGCTTTTAATGTTCAGGGCCGCAGCTCCAGCCCGCCGCTGACCGAGATGGTCTGCCCGGTGATATAACCGCTCTCCTCACTGGCCAGGAAGCAGATGAGCTGGGCCAGGTCCTCCGGCGTGCCCAGCCGCCCCATGGGGATGGAGGGCAGGAAGTCCGCCGGGTCCAGGTCGCCGGGGTGGAGGCCCTCCACCCGGGGGATGGCCCCCTTGGCGATGCAGTTCACCGTGATGCCCTCCGCCGCCAGACGGGCGGCGGCGTTCTTCGCCAGGGCGTTCACCGCCCCCTTGGCTACGGCGTTCACGAAGCTGCCGTGTACGCCGCCTTCCACCCCTTCCACCGTGGTCATCAGGATGATGCGGGGGGCCTTGCTGCGGCGGAGGCTGGGCAGGGCCGCCTTCATCATGTTAAAGCTGCCTGCCACCAGATGCTCCACCTCGCCCATCAGCACCTCCGTCGCCACCTGCTCCATGGGGGTGCCATCCCCCAGGCCGCCGGTGTTGGAGATAATCACGTCCACCGAGCCGAACTCCTGTTCCAGCTGTGCATAGGCGGCGGGGGATTCCTCCGCCGGGCCGTCAACCGCTGCGCCGACGGCGACGCAGCGGCCGGGATAGCCCAGACTGCTGACCTCGTCCACCAGGGCCTGGGCTCTGCTGGCCGCATGGGTCATCATCACCACGTTCATGCCGCCCTGACAGAGGGCCTTGACCGCTGCCACGCCGTCCCCGGCGGTGGCCCCTGCGAAGACGCAGGTTCTTCCCTGTAATGTCTGCATTGCTTCAACCTCCTGCAATCAAAGGAACCGCTCCAGCCACTGGCCCATGTAGACATAGAGCGCCGTCTCCGTGTCGCCAAATTCGCCGGGCACCTTCTCCGCGTCATGGTTCGGGGTGAACACATGGGTGGCCCCGTGGACGAAGGCGATGCGCTTGTCCGCCATCTGCGCCGCCCGGTAAATCATCTCCGCGGCCAGGTATTCGTAGCTGCCGGTCATGCCCATGGTCAGCATGGGCACGGAGATGTACTTCACGTTGCCGATGGGGGAGGCGTAGCTGGAATCCCAGTCGACGCCGGTGACCCCCGTCTCCCCGATGGCAAAGTCCGCCTCGGAGGCCCGGATGGCCTGGGCGCTGAGGAAGCCCTTCACCGTGTTCTTATTTGCCCCCATCCCGTAGAAGGAGGAGAAGCTGCGGTCAACCTCCGGCGCCCGGACGCCGTACACCACCTCATGGGTGATGCTGCCGTCCCCGTGGAGCAGGTCATAGGCCCCTTCGGTGTGGGCCAGCAGCCTCAGGTCCTGGGGCAGCATCCGGTTGTTGGGCTTGATCTGGCTGCCCCCGGCCACGACGAAGGGCTCATCGTCCAGATAGTCGCCGCTGCCGGATTCAATGGCCTCCAGCCGGGCCTGGGCGGCGGCGATGAGCCGGTCATTCCGGCGCACCTGGGCGGCCCGGTAGGCCCGGACAAATTCCGGGGGATACTGGGCCCCGTCCTTCCGATAGCCGTTCTTCTCGTCAAAGAGGTCCCACTGTCCGTCCAGCCGAAGGCCGTTGCCCTCCTCCGTCACCGCCGGGTCCAGGCTGAGCAGGGCCATGACCCCGTTGCCGTAGTTGGCGTCGATGAGCATGATGCCGTCCGCCGGAGTCAGGGGGCTGGGGCACCGGCACTTCCAGATTTTTTCCGGCCCCTGGAAAATTTCCGGCCCCTGCTCCGCCACCGCCTGATAGGCGGTCATCAGCGTCGCGCCGCCGCTGTGGCCCATCAGGACGACCTGCTCCGCGCCCCGGTCTTTCAGGAACCGGATGGCCCGGTCAATGATGGGGAACTTGTCCTCAATGACGCCGCCCTCTTTCGCTTCGCAGGCCACCACGCGGTAGCCCTGCTGGGCCAGCTTTGGCCCCATGGCCAGGGGCATATAGTTCTGGTCGCAGTGCATGATCACCACGCCCACCCGGCTTTTCGCGCTGCGCCGCTCCGTCAGCAGCTCCGGCCCATAGTACATGGCCAGGCCGTCGAACCCCATGTCCAGCAGGGTCTCCTGTACGCCCTCGGTGCGGTCCTCCACAAAGGCGTTCTCTCGTAAATTCAGTCGATACATTCCGTGTTCCTTTCGTCTGTCCGTGATATGATACAGTTTAGCACAAAGGCTTGCCGAAAACAAATGGAATTCGGCAAGCCTTTTTCGTCAGAACGCTGGTGCTGTCCGGAGGGCAGGTCAATAAAGCTCGATCACTTCACCGGTCTCCGTATTCCGGGCGAAGCGGCGCAGGAACTCCCAGGAGAGCTCCGCCATCTGGGGCATGATCATGTGGGGCGTGTTCTCCAGCGAAATATAGCGGAAGTACCACTTCCCGTTCTCGTTCCGGTAGTCGGAGAGGTAGGCTTCGCTGCCCATCACATAGCGCACCTCTGTCCTGTCCGCCGGGACGCCGTTGCGCCGGGTGACATAGTCCGGGCTGCTCTGGGCGGCGAGGATTTCCTCCCGGCTCCGCATGGGCAGCCTGAAGGCCGCCAGACGGTTCTGGAAGTAGGCCACGTCGTCGTCGATCTTCTCCGGGGTGCGGTTCGTCTTTTGGTAGCTGTTTTCCAGCTGGCCGTTGATGTCGATGAGGGGATAGTCATACTGCCGGAAGGAGGCGATGATCTCCGGGGCCTTGGCCTTGTAGTAGTCGATTCTGGCCCCCACCTGCAGGCCCACCGGGTCGCACAGGGTGGCCGCCGCGGCGATCAGCTTGGGGTGGCGGCGGTAGAACTCCAGGGCGTAGTAGCCGTTGTGGGACTGGCCGGTGATGTACACCCTTGAGGGGTCGGTGGGATAGGACGCCAGCACCTCCTCCAGGACGGAGGGCAGCACCTCGTCGTTGTCCTCCGGCGTCTCCAGGGCAAAGTAGACCATCATAAACTCGCCCCGGCCGCACAGCTCGATGAAGTCACAGTAGAACTGGAAGGCCGTCTGCATGGTGCAGGGGCAGGCCGTCCGGGGCTCCTTCAGGGTGATCAGCACCGGCAGCTTATGCTCCGGGTGGGTGTAGGCGGATTCCGGCGTCAGGGTTACATACCAGTCGTGGCCGATGTAGTGGTCCTCATACCGGATGCCCTTCTCCCGCCAGAAGTCGGCCATTTTGGGGTCGTGGGGGTCGGTGTAGTCATGCTCCAGCCGCATGCCCTCCGCCTGCCGCTTGCCGGCCATGCTGCGGATGTGGCGCTCATAGTCCCACTCCGGCTGATTGCGGCGGTAAATGCCGCCGATGGTGTACTGGTGGGCCAGGTTGACCTGCCACTTGTCGGAGATGTTCACCACCGTCCGCCCGGCCAGGGTCTCCGGCTCCGGCCAGGCGGCCAGGTCCAGCCCCGGCACATCCGCCAGGGTCAGCCCGTGGCGCACCAGAACGGAGATGTCCACATAGAGGGGGCCGTAGGAGATGCGGAAGGTGCCCTGGGTCTCGATGGCCTTCTCCATCAGGGCGCCGCTGACGCTCTCTCTGCACTCGGCAAACTGCACCAGGATGTTCTCCCTGGCCGCTGTCTCCAGCAGGGCTTCGTTCTCCGCCAGGCGGTTCATGGCGTTGTGGGGGTCGTCCCGGTTTGCCTCCACATAGGGGATCAGCAGCACTTTGGGGTCATAGAGCCGGTGCTGCTCCACCGCCGTGGGGGCCATCTGCTCCCCCATCATGCCGTAGCTGGAAAAGTACATCCCCTTCTCCTGCCAGGCCGCCACCACGTCCGGGAAGTAATGGGCGCGGTTGACCATGTCCGACGCCTCATCGTGGCGGTCAGCGTAATGGTCCACGGCGGGGGCTGCCTGCTGCTCCTCCGCGATCAGCTGCTCCAGCTTGCGGAAGAGGGGGGCGGCTGCGTTTTCGCAGCCCTCCCACGTCTCATCCCGCCAGAGGAACAGATCGGGATAGCTGTATTTTTCGTTATAATAAGCCATAGTAACCTCTTTCCTCTGCCGGTGTCACAGATTCCCCAGGAACAGGTCACTGTCGATGCTGCGCAGGTGGTTCTGGTACTCCTGCGTGCCGTACAGCGCGTCCCGGAAGTTGATCAGCTCGATGTTGTGCTCCCTGACCCAGTTTTTCAGGGTGTCGGAGGTCAGGGCAGCCACGTCCTCCACCCGGACGGTGGTGAAATACTTGGCCCTGGGGCCGTTGTCCCCCTGCTTGTAGACGGTGTAGTCCACATAGCCGGGGTGCCAGGACTGCTCGAAAATCACGTCGTCGGGCAGCTCCAGCATCTTGTCCGGGTCCTCCAGATAGTACCGGATAGGGTCATACTCCTCATACTGCACCGCCAGCGAGTCGGTAAAGACTTTCTCGTAGGCGTAGGTGGGGGCGGGGATGTAAATCTTCCGGTTCTTCCACTTCTCGTCCGGGTAGTGGATGCCGGACCGGTCGCCCTTGGTGGCGAAGTTGTAGACAATGCCGTAGTCATCGCAGATCTTCTGCTTCACGGCGTTGAACACCGTCTTTGCGCTGGTCAGGTCGGTGGTGTCCGGCACTCTGCCCAGAATTTGCAGGCAGCGCTTCATCTGCGCGTGGCACTCCGCCTCCAGCTCCCCGGCGTCGATTTCATCGGTGGTGCCGATGTCCGGGCGGAACCGGTTGGTGCCGGGCATCAGCAGGGAGGGCACCTGCTCCGCAGGCAGCACCGGGCTGAACCAGAAGTGGCTGTGCCAGCCGATGGAGAGCCAGGGCCGCTCCTTCAGGAACTCCAGGGCCTCCACCGTGCCGGGGGACTCCAGCATCACGTCCGCCGAGGTGACGATGCCGTTGTCGATGGACTCAAAGGTGCCGAGGTTGAACACATGGGTGTAGCCCACGTCGTCGGCGCGTACAATCATTTTCTTCATGATATTGCCTTTCTTTTGCCCGCAGCTTACAGGTTGTTGATTTCCTTGCAGCGGTGGCAGGAGACAAAGTGGTTGGGCAGAATCTCCTCCAGATGCTGGGGCTTGCTGCACTCCGGCGTGGCGTAGGGGCAGCGGGCGGCGAACCGGCATCCCGGCTTGGGGTTGATGGGGGAGGTGATCTCACCCTTCAGGATGATGCGCTCATGCTGGTTGTGGATGTCGGTGGAGGGGATGGCGGAGAGCAGCGCCTTGGTATAGGGGTGCAGGGGCTGGACAAACAGCTCCTTGGACTCGCTGGTTTCCACCATCTGCCCCAGATACATGACGCCGATGTTGTTGGAGATGTGCCGCACCACAGACAGGTCGTGGGTGACGAACATATAGGTCAGGCCCCGCTTCTGCTGTAATTCCTTCAGCAGGTTCAGCACCTGGGCCTGAATGGACACGTCCAGGGCGGACACCGGCTCGTCGCAGACCACGAACTCCGGGTTCAGGGCCAGGGCACGGGCGATGCCCACACGCTGGCGGCGGCCGCCGTCCATCTCGTGGGGATAGGCCAGACGCAGCCGCTCCTCCACGCCGCACAGCTCCATGAGCTGGGTGACCTCGTCGTCGATCTGGGCCTTGGTGTACTTGTGGGTCAGCTGCAGCGGCTCCCGGATGGTCTGCTCCACCGTGAACCGGGGGTTCAGGGAGGAATAGGGGTCCTGGAACACCATCTGCATATGGGTGCGCAGCTCTTTCAGCCCGTGATGGCTGACCTTGGTGACGTCTTCGCCGTTGTAGAAGATCTGGCCGCCGGTGCTCTCGTGCATATGGATGATGGTGCGGCCCAGGGTGGACTTGCCGCAGCCGGACTCGCCCACGATGCCCATGGTCTTGCCCTTTTCAATCTTGAAGGAGACATCGTCCGTGGCGTGGAGAAAGCCGTTGCGGACCTTAAAATATTTCTGGAGGTTTTTCACCTCGATACAAGGGGTGCTCATGTTACTGCTCCTCCTTCTTCTCAAGCTTCACGCAGCGGCAGAAGTGGCCCGGGGTCAGCTCCGTGTTGGGGATACTGCACTGGCGGCACTCCGGGCCGGCGTAGGGACAGCGGGGGCTGAACGCGCAGCCCTCCGGCAGCTGGGGGGGGTCGGGGGGCAGACCCTCGATGGGGTGGAGCCACTCCTCATCGTCGTCCAGCTTGGGGATGGCGCCGAACAGGCCCACGGTGTAGGGATGAGTGGGGTGGTCGAAGATGTCCTCTTTCGTGCCGCTCTCGATGATTTCCCCGGCGTAGACCACGGCCACGTTGTCGCAGGTCTGAGCCACCACGCCCAGGTCGTGGGTGATGAGAATCATGGAGGTGTTGTTCTTCTGCTGCAAATTCCGGATCATATCCAGCACCTGGGCCTGAATGGTCACGTCCAGGGCGGTGGTGGGCTCGTCCGCCAGCAGCAGGTCAGGGTCGCAGGCCAGGGCCATGGCGATGACCACACGCTGCTTCATGCCGCCGGAGAACTGATGGGGATACTCCCCGTAACGGGAGGCGGGGATGCCTACCATCTCCAGCATTTCCCCAGCCTGTTTTTTGGCCTCGGCCTTGGAGACGCTGTTATGCAGGCTGATGACCTCGGAGATCTGGTCGCCCACGGTAATCACCGGGTTCAGGGCGGTCATGGGGTCCTGGAAGATCATGGCGATCTTGTCGCCCCGGATTTTCAGCATTTCAGACTCCGGCAGCTCCGTCAGCGTCTGCCCGTCAAAGCGGATCGAACCGTTGATGAGCCGGGCAGGCGGGACGGGCAGGATGCCCAGGATGGCCTTGGCGATGGTGGTCTTGCCTGCGCCGGTCTCGCCCACCAGACCCAGGGTCTGACCCTTCTCCAGGGTGAAGGAGACGCCGTTGACCGCTTTGGTGTCCACCTTGGACACGGTGTAGTATACGGTCAGGTCTTTGACCTCCAGGAAGTGCTCCTGATTCTTTTGTTCAATCTTATGTTCCATTTCTCACACCTCGGTCACTTCTTCAGTCTGGGGTCCATTGCATCCCGCAGGCCGTCGCCCATCAGGCAGGTGGCCAGGCTCAGCAGGCCGATGGCCAGGCCGGGGAAGATCAGCAGATGGGGATACATGGTGAAGTAGTCCTTGCCTTCGTTCAGCAGGGCGCCCCACTCAGGAATGGGGGCCTTGATGCCCAGGCCCAGGAAGCTCAGGCTGGCCGCCTGCATGATGGTGCCGCCAATGCCCATGGTGCAGCCCACCAGGATGGGGCCGAAGGTGTTGGGCAGGATGTGGCGGAAGATGATGCGGGCGCTGGAGCAGTTGATGGAGCCGGCGGCCTCGATGTAGTCGCTGTTGCGGACCTGGAGAATCAGACTGCGCATCATACGGGCGTTGCCCGCGATGCCGCCGATGGACAGGGCGATGATGGTGTTGACCACGCCGACGCCCAGCACGGTGGAGATCACCATGGACAGCAGGATGCCGGGGATGGCCTGGAAGATGTCGCAGATACGCATGACCACGTTATCCGCCACCTGGCCGAAGAAGCCTGCGATGGCGCCCAGCACCATGCCGATGGCCGTGCCCAGGAGGGTGGCCACCACGCCCATGAAGATGGAGTACCGTCCGCCGTAGAGGATACGGCTGAACAGGTCGCGGCCGAACTTGTCCGTGCCGAAGAAGTGCTCCAGGGAGCATCCTGACAGAATATCCACGGTCATTTCGTCATAGGCATACTTGCAGATATAGGGCGCCAGAATGGCCAGCACCACGAAGATGACGAAGATCGCCGTGCCGATCATGGCCAGAGGGCTTTTGGAGAAGCGCTTCAGCACTTCCTTGGTCTGGCTGTTCCGCTTGGCCTTGGGGGCCTCAGCAGTCGTTGTTGCAGTTTTTGTCATTGTTCTCTCCCCCTTTACTTTCCTTCGTACTGAGCCTTGATGCGGGGGTCAACGTATGCGTAGATCAGGTCCACCGCCAGCATGACAAAGCTGAAGGCGATGGCGATGACCACCACGCCGCCCCGAACGGCGGGATAGTCCAGGTTCAGGATACCGTTGGACATATACAGGCCGATGCCGGGAATCACGAAGATGGACTCAATGACCACCGTGCCGCCCAGAGAGGAGGCAAAGACGGAGCCGAGAGAGGTGATCAGCGGAATCAGGGCGTTGGGCATAACGTGCTTGAAGGTGACGTTGTGGTTGCTGACGCCCTTGGCCCGTGCGGTGGTGACATAGTCCGAATGGATGACCTCCAGCACGTCCACACGGCACTGACGGCCGATGTTGGCGATGCCGATGACGGAGTTGGAGATGATGGGAATCACATAGTGCTTCCAGGTGCCTACGCCGTAGGCGGGCAGGATGCCCAGGCCCACGGACAGCCAGTTCACCAGCATCAGGGCCAGCCAGAAGCCGGGGAGGGACAGGCCCAGCATGGAGATCAGCGTGGCCACATTGTCCTGCCACTTGCCCTGATGGGTGGCGGCCACGATGCCCAGCGGGATGCCCACCGCAGTGGTGACGATCAGGGAGCAGGCGGCAATGATCAGCGTCCGGGGGAACCGTTCAGCGATTTCCGTGGCCACCGCAATTTTGGACTGATAGGAGTTGCCCAGGTCAAAGTGCAGGAAGGTGTCAGACAGGAAGGTGCCCAGCTGGGTCAGATAGGGCTGGTCCAGCCCCATGCTCACATACAGCGCCTGAATAGATTCCTCCGAGGCGTTGCTGCCCAGAATGATTTGCGCCGGGTTGCCGGGAATAAAGTACATGATCGAGAAGATCACGATGGCCACGCCGAGGACCACGAAGATCATCATGACCAGTCGTTTTAAAATGTATCTCCACATAATAAATAATTCACCCGTTTTCCTTTATGGAGTAAAATGAATGGATGCTTCTAAAAGTGAGGGGCTACCCCGTCCCCCTCGGAGCGGTTGACGCAATCACAGCGGACGCCTGCTCGCGTCATAGCGGCTGCGGATGCCGGATGGGGTCGGTCGCTTCCGAAGGGTCAGGGTAGCCCCGGATGCTATGGGAATAGGGTACCGGAGGGGTGAGGGTTACTCAGCCACGCCGATGTAGGTGAAGGCCTGGGGAATGACCGCACCCTCGCCGCTGTAGACGATTTCGGAAATCAGGGTGCTGTCATAGACGTTGTAGTTGATCTGCACCAGACCGGGAATCACATAGGCCTGCTCGGTCAGATACTGCTGGAAGGCGTTGACGCTCTCCTGAGTGTGGTTGTCCACAAAGATGCAGGCTTCCAGCAGCTCCTGGAGGGTGGCGTCGTCGGCGAAGATCTCGTTGGCGCTGCCGTCACGGGTGTCAAAGGCGTTCTGGAAGATGGCGGCGCAGCAGTTGGTGGAGGACAGCTCGGAGATGATCAGATCCCAGGCGGAGGAGTCGTTCTTGTTGGTCAGCCAGTTGCCGAAGGTCTGGGCCTGGACGTCCACTTCGATGCCGATCTGGTTCAGCTGGTTCTGAATGATCTCGGCGATGTCGTTATTGATGCCGCCGTCGATGAGCAGCAGGGTGATGGTAGTGCCGTCGGGATAGGCGGACTGGGCCAGGTATTCCTTCGCCTGCTCCACGGAGCGCTCCGGCAGGTAGGACTTCCAGGCTTCCTCGTCATAGTCAGAGTTGGAGGGTGCGCCCAGGCCGTAGACCGCCTGGTTGGAGCCGCCGTTCACCACGGCCGCAATGTACTCGTTGTCAATGGCACACATGATGGCCTGACGGAGGTAGTAGTCGCTGGTCTTGGCGTCCTCGCTGACGTTCACCAGGATGGACTTGGGGGCGTAATCGGCCTGCTCCAGCACGGTGTAGTTGGCGGAGTAGGCGCCGCCCTCCTGGAAGTTGGAGGCGTCGGTGGCGGCCAGGTCCTCGGTCATATCAATCTCACCGGTCTGGAGGGCCATGGAGATCTGAGAGGTCTCGGAGATGGTCTGAATCTCGATCACGTCCACGTTCTGCAGCTGGGTGTCGAACTTGATCTGGTCGTCATTGGCCCAATAGTTCTCGTTGACCTCCAGGGTCATGGTGACGCCGCTGGTCCAGCTGGTGACCACATAGGGCCCGGTGCCCACAGGGTCAGAGGCCATGCCATCGCCGGTGGCCTCATAGGCTTCCTGGCTGACGATGTTGACCAGGCTCATCATCTGCTCGAAGGCGCCGGTCACAGGGGTGTCGCCCCAGGTGAACTGAACGGTGTAGTCATCCAGGGCGGTGACGGTTTCGATAACGTCGGTCTGGGAGATCTCGCCCTCGGTGCGGACGGTCTCAAAGCTGAACACCACGTCGCTGGCGGTGATGTGGTTGCCCTCGGAGTCGTAGATGTTGTCGTACAGGGTGACCACATAGGTCAGCTCGTCAGTCTGCTCCCAGCTCTCCATCAGCAGGCCCTCAAAGTCGCTGCCATAGTCGTGATAGCGGCCCAGGGTCTCAAAGACGGCGGCGGTGTAGGTCTTGGGGTTCAGGAAGGGGGTCAGGCTGGAATAGGCCTGGGTGCTGCCGTAAACCACTTTGTCCGCCCGGCCGTTGCCGTCGGCGTCGTTGTTCACGTCAGAGGTGGCGGAGCCGCCGTCGTCTGTGGAGCTGCTGTCGCCGGACGAGGTGCCGCTGTCGCCGGAGCTGGTGCCGCTGTCGCTGGAGCCGCCGCAGGCCGCCAGGGAGCACACCATCGCCACAGCCAGGAGCAGGGTCAGGAATCGCTTTGTTGCTTTTTTCATGTTTGGTCCTCCTTAAAGAATGTAGAGCGTGTGAGCTGCCTTCCCGCCTGCCCATGCCGCAGGGGAGAGATGCATCTCTGGTTTGAATCATGAATTAAATCACGATTTACTACTTGAGAGTATAAACGCCGTTTCGTCAAAAATCAATTAGCAGAATAGACAAACATGTTTTTTGTTTTTTGTGCAAAAAGCACACTTGCCCTTCTGCGGCGGCCCGGTATGGAAACAGGGCCGCTGCGCGCCGGAATCGGTACGCAACAGCCCTGTTCCTTTGCCTTCCGGGATTAGCACCGGCTGCCCGGTTCCCCGTTTACGTTGTGATAGGTGTCCATCAGCAGGCCGCGGTATCCCTGCCAGACGCCGACGGACAGGGCGACGCTGGCCAGAATGCCCAGCCCCGCGCCGGCGTCCGCCGCCGTGGCCGTCCCGCTGACCAGGACGGTGACGACGCCGCACAGCAGGGACAGACCCAGCAGTCCTGCCCGCAGAATTGCGCCGTACCGGATGGCATGGTCGATCTCCGTGGCGGTCATCTCCTTGGCATAGGCCCCGGCCAGCAGGAAGCGGAGGACGCCGGACAGCTCCAGCAGCCAGGGGACGACGGACAGAACGCCGAACCCGTTCACCAGCCGGCTGTGGTTCAGCGGCGTATCCACCGTGGCGCAAATCAGGTACAGGCAGACGCTGACCACTTCCGCCAGGGCGAAGGCCCCCTTGACGGCGTTCAGAGACCATCGTTCGCTGCGCCAGGCCGCCCAAAGGCCCACATAGCGGTAGACGATGCGGTAGCCCTTCCGGTTGTTGGCCACCTCACGCACAGCCTGATGGTCCTCAAAATAGCGTTCCCGATAGGATTTCCGTTTCACCTTCACAGCGCTTCCTCCGTTACGACAGCAGCGACCTCTTCTTCCAGCGGCCGGAGTAGAAGTAGACAATGCATACCAGGGCCGGCAGCACGCGGGACAGGCCGGTGCCCCAGAAATAGCCCATGGCGGTCAGGGCCCAGTTGGTCTCCGCCGTCACCTGGAAGATGACGTTCACGAACAGCAGGCTCAGCCCCACCTTGCAGACCACGCCGTCCAGAATGCCGATGATAAAGTTCAGCGTGGCGTTGCCGGATCCGATGACCATGGACTGATAGGAGCTGGTGACAGCCGAGACGATGATATGCACGCACAGCATTTGGATATAGTACACGCCAAAGGCTTTCACATCCGCGTCGGTGGTGAAGATGCCGAACACCTGCTGGGGGAAGCAGTAGATCAGCAGACTGATGCAGACGGCGAAGCACAGGCTGAACAGCAGGGCGGAGAGCACTGTCCGCTTCGCCCGGTCCTGCTTCTTCGCCCCCAGGTTCTGGCCCACCATGGCGGCGCTGGCCTGGGACATGCTGGAGCTGAAAATCTCCAGGAACTTTTGCAGCTTGTTGCCGATGCCGTTGGTGCCGGAGGCGATGGAGCCGCAGGCGTTCACGTTGGCGTTGACCCAGAGCATGGAGGCCCGCACCAGCACGGAGCGGAGGGCCTGGGGCAGGCCCAGCTTCAGCAGCACCTTGGCGTGGTGGGGGTCGCATTTGAAGTAGGACAGCTTCAGCTCAAACTCAAAGGTCTCCTTGTGTTTGTACATATACACAAATGCCGCGGAGAACGCCGCCACCTGGGAGAACACCGTGGCCAAAGCCGTACCGGCGGCGCTGAGCTTGAACACGGCCACCAGCAGAATGTCCAGGAAGATATTCACCACCGCCGCGATGATGATGAACACCAGGGGGCGCTGGCTCTCCCCCATGCCCCGCAGCACGCCGCACACCGCGTTGTAGCCATAGATGAAGGGCAGGCCCACGGCGGTGATGATCATGTAGTTCCGCGCTTCACTGAGGGATTCCTCCGGGCAGTTCAGCAGGTTCAGGATGGGATTGGTCAGGGCGATGGTCAGCACCATGAAGGCCAGCGCCGCGCACAGCATCAGGGTGATGAAGGTGCCCACGGCCCGCTTCTGATCCTCATATTTCCGCGCCCCGGCCAGCTGGGCGATGTAAATCTGCCCGGCGGCGGCGAAGGCGGTGGCCACCGGCATCAGAAAGTCGGCAATTTCGCCGCCGGTATTGACGCCCACGGTGCCCACATTGCCCACGAACTGGCCGATCACCATCAGGTCCACCATGGAGTAGAGCTGCTGAATCACGTCCGTGATCACAATGGGCAGTGCGAAGGACAACAGGGACGGCATGATGGGGCCGCTGGTCAGGTCGCGCCCCACCTTCTTCCCTACCGCGTTAGCCATAGTTTCGCAACCTTCTTTCTATTCGTCATTCCGTTCATCATTCAAAGGGGAACACCACGTTGGCCTGCCTGCGCAGCTCGGTCATCACATGGGCGATGGTCAGGGTCTGGGCGTGGGTGGCCTCGGGGCACTCCGTGCGTCCCTCCGCCAGGGCCCGCTCAAAGGCCAGGAACTCATATTCGTAACCGGCGATGAAGGGAACCTCGGTGCCGTGAATCATGGGGGGCACGGCGATCTGTTTCATCACATTGCCCTCCAGGTCCCGGACCTGGATGTCCTGGGGGTTGGAGATGCTGTCAAACCAGATGGAACCCTTTGTGCCGTTGATCTGGCCGTACTCCTGGCCCTCCTCGTGGGGGGTGTCGATGGTGCTTCTGCAATGGACGGTTTTGCCGTCCTTGTAGGTGATGGTGTAGTCGTCCCGGCTGTCCACGCCGGTGTCCAGATGCTCGAAGGTGCCCTCGATGGAGGCGATGTCCAGACCGAAGTGGTCGGTCATCCGGCCCAGCATATAGGGGCCCATGTCCAACAGGGCGCCGCCGCCCAGATCCAGCCGCTTCACCCGATCCAGGAACAGGACGTAGGACAGGGAGACAAACTCCGCCCCGGTGACCTGGCCGATGCTGCCGGAGGCGATCTCATCGTCGATGAGCTGCCGGGAGGGCAGGAAGGAGGGCCACAGGGCCTCGGCGAGGAATACGCCCTTTTCCTCCGCCAGCGCGATCATTTCCGCCGCCTGCTTGTCGTTGACGGCGAAGGGCTTTTCACAGACCACGTTTTTGCCGTAGCCCAGCGCCTTCAGGCAGACCTCGTGGTGGAAGGAGTTGGGGACGGCGATGTAAACCAGGTCGATGGCCGGGTCCTGCATCAGGGCGTCATAGCTGTCGTACACCTTTTCCCAGCCCCACTTGTCGGCAAAGGGCTGGCACTCCGCCGCAAAGGCGGAGGCCACGCCGTATTTCACAATGGTTTTGCTGTTTAACTGGTTCAAAATATCAGAAATCCAGGATGCGATGGTGCCGCATCCGCACACACCGATATTCATGTTGGCTCCTTTCCTGTTCCGGCGGCGGGCAGGGGCATGGTCTGCCAACAGCCGGAACGTGCAACAAGTTTAAATACTGTACTAAATCGTGATTTAATTTAAACCAACAGTACACCAATTTTTCACTTTTGTCAAGGGCCTTTTCTCCGTTTTTTGTTTTTGGGCAAACTCAACAAGCGGATTTATCGAAATTGCCCAAAGGGCAGGAGCAGCGGGACAGCCCAAGGGGCTGACCCGCTGCGGTCAGTTCTCCTGTGCCCCGCCGATGGGGCGGATGGTGATACTGCCGGGGAACTGCTCCCGCTCCGTCAGCAGCATGCGCAGATGATCCGTGGCTCGGTACTGCTCCGAGCAGTAGGAGTACAGCATATTGAAGATCAGATGCTCCAGCGTCTCATGGAGGGGCTCGGCGTCCGCCTTGGAGTAAAAGCTCCACCACACCACGGTGCCCTTTTCCACGATTTCGATGTCCTTGGCCAGCAGCACCTCCGCCGGCCGGTTATAGGGCTTTTCACGGCGAGGGTCCAGCATCCCCCGCTGCTTGGCGTCGTTGATGGTGGGGATGACCTCCTGGTCATAGGTCTCGGCGAACAGGTCCTGGGGGCAGTTCTGATAGAGGTACCGGGTCAGGTCCTTCCCCATCATTTCGCAGAACTTCCCGTACACGAGGGTGTGCCAAAGGATGCACTCGATGTAGTCCGCAGGGTTGACCCAGTCCGGAATGGGATTCTCCCGCCGGGCCACCTGGTACAGGTTGCCGGTGTAGATAAACAGCAGGTTTTCCTTGCTGGTGAAGTGGTGGTAGAAGGAGCCGTAGGCCACGCCGGCCTCCTCACAGAGGTTGCGCACCGTCAGATATTTAAAGTCATACTGGGACAGCATTTTCTCCGTGGTGGTTAGGATTTTCTGTTTTGTTTCCTCCGATTTGACTTCGTGGGGAAGTTTTTGCCTGATCATAATTTTGTTCCACAGCCTTCCAAAAGTATGTTGACATATCCTGACAAACCATCTATAATAGAATCGAATTGCGGTCTAGAGCCAGGTTCAAGTGCTTCAAGTTTAAACGATAGAATTGCATATGTCAATACTTTCATTCGTACTTTACTTCTGACTTTTGGTAATTCTCATCGTCTTTCGCCAGGCGGGACCCGTTGTGCAGGCGGTTCGCTGGCCTTTTCTGCAAGGAAAATCGCGCGTTCCATTTTAATGAAAAGAGGAGGAACCTACCATGATCAATCTTTCCGCAAAACCCTTCTGCCTGAGCGAGACCCAGTGCCAATGGGTCACGGACACTCTGGCCGGGCTGACCACACGGGAAAAGGCCGGTCAGCTGTTCTGCCTGATGGGGGGAGACTACGGCGCGGAGGAAATCCAAACCCTGGTCACCGACTACTGCATCGGCGGCATCCTGTACCGTCCGGAACCGGCGGAGGCCATCCGGCAGCACTTCGCCCCCCTGGACAAGGCGGCGAAAATCCCCCTGCTGAAGGCCGCCAACCTGGAGGAGGGCGGCTCCGGCGGCATCTCCGACGGCACCTTCTTTGGCTGGCCCATGGCCCCCTCCGCCACCGACGACCTGGAGGTGATGGAGAAGTTCGCCACCGTCTGCGCGGTGGAGGGGCGGAGCGCCGGAATCAACTGGACCTTCTCCCCGGTGGCCGACCTGGACCTGAACTATCGCAACCCCATCATCAACGTCCGCTCCTGCGGCTCCGATACGGAGAAGGTGATGGCGAAATGTTCCCAGTATGTGAAAACGCTGCAAAGCTGCGGCGTGGCGGCCTGCGCCAAGCACTACCCCGGTGACGGCGTGGACTTCCGTGACCAGCACCTCCACCCCACCTACAACAGCCTCTCCGCTGCGGACTGGTACGCCAGCTATGGCGCCATCTATCAGCAGCTCATTGAGGACGGGCTGATGAGCATTATGGTGGGCCACATCGTCCAGCCCAACGTGGCCATGGACATCAATCCCTCCCTGACCTTCGCGGATTGCCTCCCCGGCTCCCTGTCCAAGGAGCTGCTGACCGGCGTGCTGCGGGAGAAGTTCGGCTTCAACGGCGTCATCACCACCGACGCCACCATCATGAGCGGCTTCACCCAGGCCATGCCCCGGAGACAGGCCATCCCCACCGCCATCATGGCCGGGTGTGATATGCTGGTGTTCACCACCGGCTTCTACGAGGATTACCGCTACATTCTGGACGCCCTGGACAGCGGGATGCTGACTGTTCAGAGGCTGGACGAGGCGGTGACCCGGATTCTGGCCCTGAAGGCGAAGGTGGCCTTCCAGCCCCCCACCTGCGAGATGCTGCCCCAGGCCAGGGAGTGGCAGCGGGAGTGCGCCGACAAGTGCGTCACCCTGGTGAAGAACAACCAGGACTGCCTCCCCGTCACCCCGGAGAAGTACCCCCTCATCCGCATCTTCACCTTCGGCAACGACAACACCGTGGACGGCAGCATGACCGCCATCGCGGAGGAGTATTTGCAGGCCGCCGGATTCCGGACCGAGCGGTTCGACATCGACCAGGAGGAGATGCACGGCACCGCCGACCTGCCCGCCGGCCGTCTGTCGCTGTATCTGGCCAACTGTGAACACGCCTCCAACCAGACGGCGGTGCGGCTGTTCTGGGCGAAAAAACACGCCCTGGACGTGCCCCGGCACCCCCTGGAGGAGCCCTCTGTGTTCATCTCCTTCGCCAACCCCTACCATTTGCAGGACGTGCCCAGGGTGAAAACCTATATCAACGCCTACAGCTGCCACCGCCCCATGATCGAGGCCGCTTTGGACAAGCTGATGGGCCGCAGCCCCTTCAAGGGGGTCTCCCCGGTGGACGCCTTCTGCGGCCTGCCGGACACCCATCTGTAAAGCAGGGAACGCCATTTGCCCTGGATAACGCCATAGAATCTCAATGCCCCACGGCGCGGGATACCACTCCCGCGCCGTGGGGCATTAGAATTTTTGCACAAAATTTTGACAAATCTTTTGTCGAAAATGTGAATTGAAATGCTATCGGGTTGCTGGTATACTTTCATCTAGAGTAAATCATGATTTAATTCTAGATTCACAAAAGAAAGTCTTGTTCCTGCTCGCGACGGGAGCAGTACAAACCGATTCACAAAAGGAGACATGAGACATGAAAAACAAGAAGCTCCGCACATTGACGGCGTTCCTTCTGGCTGTGGCCATGATGCTGTCCCTGGCCGCCTGCGGCGGCACCTCCGATGAGGGCGGCAGTGCCTCCTCGGCGGGGTCCAGCGCAGCGGAGAGCGAGTCCACCGCAGAAGCAGAATCCTCCGCAGGGGCGGAGGCGGAGGAGACGAACAGGAACACCTTCCCCAAGTCCGTCATCAAGGGCACCGAGGACGATGCGGATGAGGACGACAACACCATGAGCGTAGTCAACGAGGTGTACGCCTCCTACTATCAGGAGGGCAGCTCCGCTGAGGGCGTGGCCGCCATCATCTCCGCCGGGAACTGCTATGTCAACGGCGCTCAGGTGCCCGCCACAGAGGAAGAATTTGACGAACAATATCCGGAGGGCTTCACCGTCAATGAGTCCACCTGGATGACGAAAAACGAGGACGGCACCTGGTCCATCGGCTCCGGCTATGCGGCCACCACCGTGGACGGCAGCTATGCGGAGGCCGCCACGGAGATGTTGAAGAGCGAGACCTCCAATGGCTCCGAGACGCTGCTCTATGACGACGACGGCGACGGCTATGCCGACCGCATTGAGGCCACCGAGTATCTCGCCGTGGGCGTGACGGAGCTGGTGGAGAATGAGGACGGCACCTACACCATCGATGTGGGTATGTACATTGACACCATCGACTACCCCGAGAAATACGCCACTCTGCTGGAAAAGGAATTTGGCAGCGTGGATCAGGAGATTTTCCACAACATCTCCGCCGACTGCTTTGACGAAACCATCCAGTCCGGCGACTGCGCCATGTACTATCTGGCGGCAGACGGCAACTGGTACTTTGTCCGGGCCACCGAGGTCAGCGGCGTGTTCACCGACGGCGCAGACCACCAGTATTACACCATGGACGGCGTGGTTTATCCGGACGCCATGAACGGCCCGAACACCACCTATTCCGCCTCTAACCGCAGCGGCGGCTACTCCAACTTTGTGAAGTTCTTCGGACTGAACGACAATGAGGACTATACGGTCAGTATGTGGCTGGTGCCCGTCAGCGAGTACGCCACCTCCACCGGCAAGCCCCTGGGCTTCACCAGCAATGACAGCGCCATTGCCTTCCTGGAGACCGCCATCGCCTACGCCCAGGAGCAGCTGGACAGCACCGTCATCAGCGAGGACGGCAGCGATGTGGAGGCCGGGAAGCGGTGGGTCAGCGCCGACCTCTATAATGAGCTGTCCGACGCCGTGACCATGGCCCAGGCCACCCTGGACGCCGGTGAGACCCGCTCCATCTTCCTGGACTATCAGTGCTACCTGATCTACATGGCGCTCCACGGCACCGCAGGGGATATCACCGCCCAGTACACCGGTTATAACTTTGACGGCTTCGAGAACTACGCCTCTGAGTATTACACCCTGGCGACCATTGAGAACGAGGCCGACCTGAAGCTCTCCGACAGCCAGTTCGATTCCTATTTTGAGGGCGGCAGCGCCGCAGAAGGGTTGAAGGCCGTTGTGGAGGCCGGCGGGGTCTATGTGAACAACTATCAGCTCACCGCCGAGGAGGCCACCTTTGAGGTGAACGGCCAGGCCGCAGTTTACGAGGCGGACGGCGGCTGGGCATGGAGCGCCCAGGAGCAGTATTCCGGCACCAGTGACACCTATGCCGACGCGGCCTACAGCTTTGCCGAGAGCCTGACCGGGCTTGAGGGCCAGACGGTGCAGCTGCTGGCGAAAACCGGCAGCACCACGGTTGCCCAGGTTAAGACCACCGTGGTAGAAACGGCTGTCGCTTACGGCACGGAAGGCACCTATGCCGTGGTCTACTACACGGATGCCGACGGCGCGACCTACACCGACGGCAACGGAGAGGAGATCACCTTCGACTCCGAGAACGGTTCCTCCAACGTAAACGGAGACGATCCCTCCTCCATCTATCCCGGTGACATTTACATCTACTGGAAGGACGCCAACACCATCGGCGCCACCAGCCAGTGGGTCGCCATTCGCGCCGCCTATGTGCGGGGCACCCTGTCCGGTACAGAGGAAGAGCCGCTGTGGACAGAGGAAGGCTCCTCTGAGGCTGTGGCGGTAGATTCTGCACTGGTTGGCGGAATCTATCTGCCGGAGGACACCCAGCTCTCCGCATACCTGGAGACGGGCGACACGATTACCATGTGGTACCTGCCCACGGATGACGAACTTGACAGCGCTTCCGTTGCACCTGGCCTGACCAACCGGACCATCGGCTTCACCACTGAGGAGCCGGAGAGCGGCGAGGATTCCGGCAACACCGGCTTCGGCGGGTAATCCCTGACCCCGTTACCGGCAACAAAATGGAACTGCACCGTCGGCATCACTACCGGCGGTGCAGTTTGGAACCTATAAAATTACGTTTTGACAGGAGGCACCCCTATGAGTAACGACACATCGGCAAATGCGTTTGACGCCTATCTGGACCGGATGACCGGCGGCTCGGACGCCATCACCCGGCAATATCTGAACTCCCTGCTCATTGAAATGCGGCTGGTGGGCTCCGGTCTGGCGTCCACCCAGGCGGAGGCCTTCGGCCATACCCTGGATACGCCCATCATGCTGGGGGCCTTCGGCGGCTACCCCATGCTGGGAGAGAACGCCCTCCTCCAGGAGGCCCAGGCGGCGGCGGAGGCCAACACGGTGCTGTGGCTGGGCGGCTTTGAGCCTGGGGAGGCTGTGGCCCAATGCATCGCCCAGGGGGCCAAAACCGTCAAGGTCATCAAGCCCTATCAGGACAGCGCCCGTTTCCTGGGCGAGGCGCAGCAGGCGGAGGCCCTGGGCTGCGTGGCCGTGGCCACCGACCTTGACCACGCCTACAGCAAAAAGACCGGCGGCTACGACTGCGACCCCAAGGAAGGGGCCCTGTTCGGCCCGAAGAGCGTGGAGGAGCTGGCGGAGGCCGTGAACCGGCTCCGCGTCCCTCTGGTGGTGAAGGGCGTCCTCAGCGTCAGCGACGCGGTGAACTGCCAGAAGGCGGGGGTGCGTTACATTCTGCTGTCCCACCACCACAGCATTATGGACTATGCCGTGCCTCCCGTGATGCTGCTGCCGGAGATCCGGCAGGCGGTGGGCCGGGACATGACCATCATCGTGGACTGCGGCATTGACACCGGCGCGGAGGCATTCAAGGCCTTGGCCCTGGGGGCCGACCTTGTGTGTAGCGCCAGGGCGGTGATGAAGGCCCTGCGCCAGGGCGGCAGGGACGGCGTGGTGGACTGGGTTCGGCAGAACACTGCCCTGCTTCGCACCTACCTGAACCGCACCGGTTCGCCGGACATCTCCCACATCGACCCCACTGTGATTCACAGAAGGGCATTCTGACAAGGAACAGAAACAGACGCCAGATGGGCTGCCTTCGGCAGTCCATCTGGCGCTTTTGCTTTTGAGAGGGTTCGGTGGGGAAAAATAATCCGAACTCAGCTCCGTTGGAGCGAAGTTCGGATTATTTTTTCTGGTGCGCGAGGCGGGAGTCGAACCCGCACGCCCGTGAAGAGCACTGGCACCTGAAGCCAGCGAGTCTACCAATTCCACCACTCGCGCGTATCTGAAGCGGTCTTGCGCCTCAGCACGTGTATTATAATACCACGCAGCCCGGCGGTTGTCAACCCCCAATTTTACTTTTTTTCCCTGAAAAAACGGGGTGGTATCATGACCCGATGAGGCCGAAGTGCAGGCAGGCGTCGTAGATGCCGCTGCCGTCGCAGGGGCCGGTGATGTAATCTGCCGCGGCCTTGGCCACAGGCTGGCCGTCCCCCATGCAAATGCCGCAGCCGCAGAAGCGAAGCATTTCCACATCGTTGGGGCCGTCGCCAAAGGCGAAGGTGTCCTCCCGCCCCATGCCCAGATGGGCCAACAGCGCCTGGATGCCGGTGGCCTTGCTGATCTCTTTGGGGACAAGCTCCGCCATCTGGTGATGTTCGCCGTACCACAGCAGCTGGAACCGCCGCTCCAGCGCCGGGACGCAGCCGTGTTCCTCCAGCCGCCGCCCGCTGGCGATGAAAGCCTTCTGCACCGGAGCCTGCCGGCCGGGGACGTAAGGCACCAGCGGCACGCTGGGGCCGAACACGTTGCCCCACAGGGCACGGATGGCGTCCTCCTGGGCGGACTCGTAGTAAAGGCCCTCCGGCCCCTCCAGCACAAAGACGCAGCCGCACCCAAACAGCAGGTCGTGGAGCCAGGCGGTTTCTTCCGCCGTCAGGGCGTCAAAGTGCACCGTCTCCCCCTGATAGACCACATGGCCCCCTGCCGCGCAGATGATGCCGGCGAAGTTCAGCGCCTCCGCCCAGTCGTTGGCCACCGCCACCCGGAGGGTGCGCCCGGTGCAGAGGATGGGCAGATGGCCGTTCTCCCGCAGGAGGCGGAGGGCCTTCTTTGTCGGCTCCGGCACGGGGCTGTGATAGGGCTTCAGGGTGCCGTCTATGTCAAAAAATACCAGTTTGGATTCCATCGTCCGTGTTCCCCTCCGGGTTGATTGCAGGAAGGGGCGTTACCCCTCCTCGTCTTCCTCGTCCTCCTCGTCCGTATAGCCCACGTCGATGGTGAACCGCTGTCCGCAGGACTGGCAGGCCACCTGGCCCCCGGCCAGAGTCTCCTCGTCCAGAATGATGGGGGCGTGGCACTTGGGGCACTCCACCTCAAATTCGGTGCCCTCGTCCTCATCCTCCTCGTCCAGGCTGTCGGACAGCAGGTCGCACAGCTCGTCCACCGCCTCATTCAGGTCGTCCACTTGGTCGGCCATGGCGGTGATGCTCTCCTCATTCTCCGCGACGTGACCGGCCATCTCCTCGATGACGTCGATCATGGCGTTCATCAGCCTGGCCTCCGCCGTGCCGGCCTCGGACAGGCCCAGCCCGTCATACAGCCCCCGCAGATAGGCGGCCTTTTCCGATAATGTCATGGGAATACGCTCCTTTCGGTTGAAAAAAGGCCGCATTGGCAATGCGGCCTTTGGATGGATGTGTTCTTACTTGCAGCGGCCCATATACTCGCCGGTGCGGGTGTCGATCTGGATGCGGTCACCCTCGTTGATGAAGAGGGGCACCTTCAGCTCCGCGCCGGTTTCCACGGTGGCGGGCTTGGTGACGTTGGTGGCGGTGTCGCCCCGGACGCCCGGTTCGGTCTTGGCGACCTCCAGCTCCACAAAGTTGGGGATAGAGACGGAGAAGATCTTGCCCTTGTAGGACAGCAGGGTGCAGGGGTCGTTCTCCTTGACGAACTTGAAGTTCTCCGGCAGGGAGTCGGAGGCTACAGGCTCCATCTCATAGGTCTCCAGGTCCATGAAGTAGTACAGGTCGCCGTCGCTGTAGGAATACTCCACGTCCTTGCGCTCGATGAAGGCTTCCTCAAACTTGGCGGTGGGGTTGAAAGAGGTCTCGGTCACGGCGCCGGTGACGATATTCTTCATCTTCGTGCGGACGAAGGCGGCGCCCTTGCCGGGCTTTACATGCTGGAACTCCACGACCTGCATCAGCTTGCCCTCATACTCAAAGGTCTTGCCGTTTCTGAAATCGCTGGCAGTGATCATAAATCAATTCCTCCAATAAATTCGAAATAGGCATAATTGCCCTTATATTCACACAGATATTTTACATGATATTCCCCCTTTTTGCAAGGGGGAACCGCTAACTTTATGAAAAAACTTGGCCCGGCCAAACATTCCCCGCCGGCGTGAAGGAAAAGTTGCACAAAATTTGGATTTCATCCCAAACTGCCCTTGACAAAAGGGCGAAGCATGCATATAATAATGCTTACAAACCCCAAAAGCGCAGAAGGGATGAAAGACCTGGCAGGCCAGCGCAGAGAGTCGGCGGTTGCTGTAAGCCGATGTGACGTGCCCGGTGTATGACTGATCCCAGAGCTGACGGCCTGAATTTCGCCTGACGGCGGATAGTAGGGCGGTACGGCAGGACACCGTTACCCGTCCGGGCCTTGTTGGAGGCCGCAGAGGGCCAGACCGTGATGTCTGGCTGAATCAGGGTGGTACCGCGTATTCCACGCCCCTGACCGGTAAGCTGGTCGGCAGGCGTTTTTTCTTTTGCCCTGCGGCCGAATCCTGCGGCAGAGCGCCGCACACAAAATCTGAATGTTGGAGGAAACACAGTTATGCACGGTTATGAAAAGTATATCCCCTTCAAGCCCCAGCCCATTGAGAACCGCACCTGGCCGGATAACCTCATTACAAAGGCCCCCATCTGGTGCTCCGTGGACCTGCGGGACGGCAACCAGGCCCTCATCGACCCCATGAACATGGAGGAGAAGCTGGAGATGTTCCACATGCTGGTGGACGAGATCGGCGTGAAGGAAGTGGAGATCGGCTTCCCCTCCGCCTCGGAGACGGACTACAGCATCTGCCGGGAGCTGATCGAGGGCGGCCACATCCCCGACGACGTGACCATCCAGGTGCTGGTGCAGGCCAGAGAACACCTCATTAAAAAGACTTTTGAGGCCATTCAGGGGGCCAAACACGTCATCTTCCACTTCTACAACTCCACCTCCACCCTCCAGCGGGAAGTGGTGTTCCACACCGACGTGGAGGGGGTCAAGAAGATCGCCACCGATGCCGCCGACCTGATCTACGAGATGGCCCAGCCGGTGATCGCCTCCGGCATGGACCTGCGGTATGAGTACTCCCCGGAGTCCTTCATGGGGACGGAGATGGACGCGGCGGTGGATATCTGCGCCGCCGTGCTGGATCACCTCCACGCCGACGCCGACCACAAGGTCATCCTGAACCTGCCCACCACCGTGGAGAACTGTATGCCCAACCAGTTTGCCGACGAGCTGGAGTACTTCATCCGCAAGCTCCCCGGCCGGGAGCGGGCCATTATCTCCCTCCATCCCCACAACGACCGGGGCTGCGGCGTGGCCACCACCGAGGCCGGCCTGCTGGCCGGTGCGGAGCGGGTGGAGGCCTGCCTCTTCGGCAACGGCGAGCGCACCGGCAACGTGGACATGATCACCGTGGCCATGAATATGTACGTCCAGGGGGTGGACCCGGAGCTGGATTTCAGCCATATGGACCGCATCATCAGTATGTATGAGCGCTGCACCAAGATGAAGGTGCCGGAGCGCCAGCCCTACGGCGGAGACCTGGTGTTCACCGCCTTCTCCGGCAGCCA
>JAJQCJ010000154.1 GCA_021202775.1 Clostridiales bacterium
ATTTCCGCTGCGCTCCCTATGCCGAAGGCGGGCGGAACGTGGCGTCAATTTTGTTGTCCTTTGGTCGCTGAAATCTGACTGTACGGCTACGTTATTCCCTTCAACCCAAGGTAGATTGCATTTTAAGTTGAGAACATTTCCCTATGGCGGCGTGCTCCCGGCAGGCAGGCCCGTCGTGAGGGCAAGGTACCCGCAATGTTTCATACGCCTGTCACCGTCCTTTCCATGCACACAAAATTTCACGATACATTATACTGTCATTCCCGAAAAAAGGCAAGAGAGACTTTGTTTACAAATCGTTTTCCCCAAAATGCGCCCTTTGCCTTGTTCCCTTCCCGGAAATGTGGTATACTATGGATACCTGCAGGCCGTCCTGCCAGAATTTGGAACTCAACCATTTGTCCTATCTCAGAGGTGAACCGTATGAATTTTAACCCACCTGACAATAATAAGCGGGAATCCCCCCGGGGGCTGGGTTCGCCGGAGTCCTTCGTGGACCGCGACCTGCTCCGCCCCCGGACCTTGAAGGAGAACGCCCGCCGGGTCATGGCCTCCGACCGGAGGAACACCACGGTGGTGACCTTCTGCTACCTGCTGCTGGCCTCCTGGCTGCCCACGCTGTACTTCCTGTTCCTGTCAAACCCTGTGTCGGACGCCCTGGACGCCCTTTATGCCGGGTTTTACGACCTGTCGGAGCAGATGGCCCAGCTGTCCGACGAAACCATCGTCACCCTGTACGGTCAGGTGCTCAGCGGGGCCTGGAGCGCCCTGCGGGAGGGGCTGGCCTCCGGCTGGGGGCTGTTTGCCACCTTCCTGCTGATTCTGATCCTGCTCATCGGCGTGCTGGCGGACTATGGGTTCAAGAGCTGGTCCCTGCGCCGCCTCCAGGGGGAATTTGTGGGGCCGGAGGTGCTGCTGCAGGTGGTGGACCTGGCGGGGAAAATCCTCCTGCTGACCCTGCTGGTGCTGGGGACGGTGTTCCTGTGGGGCTGGCTGCTGGCCCCCCTGGCCCTCTATATGTGGTATCGGCTCCGGATCGCCGCCTACCTGATGCTGGACTGCCCGGATCTGTCCGCCTGGCAGGCCTACTGCATCAGCCCCACCATCCTCCGCGGGCACAAGTGGCAGCTGCTGAAGCTGGACGTGTCCTTCTTCGGCTGGCTGTTTCTGGCGGAGGCGGTCTCCTATGGGGTCAGCTTCCTCAGCGGCAACTACTACGTCTATAACCTGCTGGCCCTGATCGGGGGGACGGTGGTGTACCTGTATGTGGAGCCCTACCGGAACCTGAGCTATGCCGGCTTCTTCCAGGCGCTGAAAAACGGCTCCCCCCAGCTCCATGAGCTGGAGGAGGCCCTGGCGGAGCGCCGCCGTCAGCGGGAGGAGTGAGCCTGCCTCCCCACCCGGAAAAAGTAGGAAAAAAGAAAAAGTTAGGCTTTACAAACCGGCGGTTGGTTTGCTATACTCTAAATAGGAATTATTCCTATTTTAATTTCAAGATTTTACGGAGGTATTTTAGTATGGCTAAGTTTGTATGTCAGGTGTGCGGTTACGTGTATGAGGGCGAGAGCCTGCCCGCAGAGTATCGTTGCCCGATTTGCAAGGCCCCCGCTTCTAAGTTCACTAAGCAGGAGAGCGAAATGGGCTGGGCCGCCGAGCATGTGGTGGGCGTGGCGTCCGACGCCCCGGAGGAGATCAAGGAGGGCCTGCGGGAGAACTTCAACGGCGAGTGCAGCGAGGTCGGCATGTATCTGGCCATGTCCCGGGTGGCATTCCGGGAGGGCTATCCGGAGATCGGCCTGTACTGGGAGAAGGCCGCCTATGAGGAGGCCGAGCACGCCGCCAAGTTTGCCGAGCTGCTGGGCGAGGTGCTGACCGACTCCACCAAGAAGAACCTGCAGATGCGGGTGGACGCTGAGAACGGCGCCACCGCCGGCAAGGTGGAGCTGGCCAAGAAAGCCAAGGAGCTGGGCCTGGACGCCATCCACGACACTGTTCATGAGATGGCCCGTGACGAGGCCCGCCACGGCCGCGCCTTCCAGGGCCTGCTGGAGCGTTACTTCAAGTAAGCCGGCCGGGTTTCATCGACGATTCCAAACCGCCGCAGGGGCACTCCCCCTGCGGCGGTTCAAGTTTTCTTGGGGACCTCTGAATAAGTGCGCAAGAGCGAATTGCGAGGAAATTTGCGTCAGAAAAAGGCGCAAAAGTGCAGGATCAGGAGCGCCGCAAGGCGCGGGCATACCCCTTGAGGGTAATCCTGACGGATTTCAAGCTTTTTCAACGCATTTATGGCGGAAATTTACCGCAAGGCGCCGCAGCTGCACTTGTTCAGAGGTTCCCTTGACAGAGAAGGGAAACTCCGATAAAATAGAGAAGCGGTATCTGATACATGAAGGAAGCTGAATTATGGCTGCAAGAAAGCAAGGGAAGCAAACCTATAACAACGAATCCATCTCCGCCCTGAAAGGGGCCGACCGGGTGCGCAAGCGCCCCGGCGTCATCTTCGGCTCCGACGCCCTGGAGGGCTGTCAGCACGCTGTGTTTGAAATCCTCTCCAACGCCATTGACGAGGCCAGGGAGGGCCACGGAGATTTAATCATCGTCACCCGCTACGAGGACAAGTCGGTGGAGGTGGAGGACTTCGGCCGGGGCTGTCCCGTGGACTGGAACAGCAGCGAGAACCGCTACAACTGGGAGCTGGTGTTCTGCGAGCTGTACGCCGGCGGCAAGTACGACCAGGACAGCGGCGAAAACTATGAGTACTCCCTGGGCCTCAACGGCCTGGGCAGCTGCGCCACCCAGTACGCCAGCGCCTACTTTGACGCCACCATCTACCGGGACCAGAAGAAGTACACCCTCCACTTCGAGAAGGGGGAGAACATCGGCGGCCTCCACGCAGAGGACGCCCCCCGGCACAAGACCGGCTCCAAATTCCGCTGGCTCCCCGACCTGGACGTGTTCACCGACATTGACATCCCCCTGTCCTACTATCAGGACGTGCTGAAACGGCAGGCGGTGGTGAACGCCGGGGTTACCTTCCGGCTGCGGAACCAGGTGGGGGGCAAGTTTGAAATCACCGACTTCCGCTACGAAAACGGCATTGTGGACTATGTCACCGAGCTGGCGGGGAACAACGCCCTGACCACCCCCGCCTTCTATCAGGCGGAGCGGAAGGGCAGGGACCGGGAGGACAAGAAGGAATACAAGGTGAAGCTCAGCGCCGCCTTCGTCTTTTCCAACGCGGTGCAGCTGGTGGAGCATTACCACAATTCCTCCTGGCTGGAGCATGGCGGCTCGCCGGAGAAGGCCATGCGCTCCGCCTTCGTCTCCGTCTTTGACGGCTACCTGAAAAAGCAGGGCAAGTACAACAAGGGAGAGGCCAGGGTCACCTGGAACGACATTCAGGACTGCATCATCTTCGTCTCCAACAACTTCTCCACCCAGACCAGCTATGAGAACCAGACGAAGAAGGCCATCAACAACCGCTTCGTTCAGGAGGCCATGACGGAGTTCCTCCGCTCCAGCCTGGAGGTCTATCTCATCGAGAACCCCATGGACGCGGAGAAGGTGGCCGGGCAGATTCTGGTGAACAAGCGCAGCCGGGAGACGGCGGAGAAGGCCCGGCTGAACATCAAGAAGAAGCTGTCCGGCACCATGGACATCTCCAACCGGGTGCAGAAGTTTGTGGACTGCCGCACCAAAGACGTCTCCCGCCGGGAACTGTATATCGTGGAGGGCGACTCCGCCCTGGGGGCCTGCAAGCTGAGCCGGGACTCCGAATTCCAGGGCATCATGCCCATCCGGGGCAAGATTCTGAACTGTCTGAAGGCGGACTACGCCCGCATTTTCAAGAGCGAGATCATCACCGACCTGCTGCGGGTCATGGGCTGCGGCGTGGAGCTCACCGGCGGCAAGCAGCGGGCCAAGGACCTGGCGGAATTCGACCTGGACAACCTGCGGTGGAGCAAGATCATCCTCTGCACCGACGCCGATGTGGACGGCTACCAGATCCGCACCCTGCTGCTGACCATGCTGTACCGGCTGACCCCGACCCTCATCAAGGAGGGCTATGTGTATATTGCCGAGTCCCCCCTGTTTGAGATCACCTATCAGGACAAGACCTGGTTCGCCTATTCCAATAAGGAGCGGGACGACATTTTGGAACGGGAGTTGAAGGGCAAGAAGTACACCATTCAGCGCTCCAAGGGCCTGGGCGAGAACGAGCCGGACATGATGTGGCTCACCACCATGAACCCGGAGACCCGGCGGCTCATCAAGGTCATGCCGGAGGACGTGG
>JAJQCJ010000021.1 GCA_021202775.1 Clostridiales bacterium
CCCTCCGGGGGCCCCATTTCTCGCGCCGCCGAGAAATGGGGGAAAGAGGGCGGCTCAGGAGGGGCCGCTGTGCGTCCCCTCCTAAGAACCTCCCCTTTGTCCCGCTGGGGCTTCGCGCTGTCAAATCCATAAGTGGTCTATCGGGCAACAGACGAAGTAACTTCTAACTGGTGAGACTGCCGCCGATGGCGGCCGGCGGTTCCTCCAGTGTGAACCGCCCCAGCTTGCCGGAGCGGTACTCCTCCAGCAGAACCCTTGCCATCCGCTCCAGGTCCACCTCGCCGCCGGACACCAGGAAGCCCCGCTTCCTGGCGGCGGCCTCCAGCAGCTCCCAGCCCTGGGCGTCCTCCGGCGTGTCGATTTTATATCTGGTCTGAACGGCCTCCGGGTAACGGCTGGCCAGCAGGCGGATGAGCTGACAGCCCAGCGTCTCCAGATCCATAATGGTATCCTTCACCGCCCCGGTGAAGGCCAGGTGCAGCCCCACGGTCTGGTCCTCAAACTTGGGCCAGAGGATGCCCGGGGTGTCCAGCAGCTCCAGCCCGGCGTCCACCGTGACCCACTGCTTGCCCCGGGTCAGACCGGGACGGTTCTCGGCGGCGGCGGCCTTTCGCTGGGCCACCTGGTTGATGAAGGTGGACTTGCCCACGTTGGGCACCCCAGCCACCATCACCCGGATGGGGCGGCCCACCTGGCCCCGCTCCTCCCAGCGGGCGATTTTGTCCGCCAGGATACCCCGCACCACGGCGGGAAACTGCTTCACCCCCGCCCCGGTCTTGCAGTCCGTTTGGAGGACGGAGAGGCCCTGGGCCCGGAACCAGTCCGCCCACACTCTGTTCATCCCAGGGTCGGCCTGGTCGGCCCGGTTCAGGAGGATGAGCCGGGGCTTCTCCCCCACCAGCTCGTTCAAATCCGGGTTGCGGCTGGAGACGGGAATGCGGGCGTCGAGGATCTCCACCACCAGATCCACCAGCTTCAGGTTCTCCTGAATCATGCGGCGGGTCTTGGCCATATGCCCCGGATACCACTGCACCGTCATGCTGTCCGGCTGGCCGCCGGGGGAGGACGGCTCCCGTCTGGCGGCGGCGCGGCTCTGCCGCTTCGCCTGATTTTTCTTACTGGGTCGATACATTGCTCCACCACTTTAACTATTCTAACAAAAAAGGAGCGGTTTCCCGCTCCTTTTCCTGTCTCGGAAAACTCCGAATGGTTCTTACAGCTTTTCCGCAATCTTGGCGGCCTTGCCCACGCGGCCACGCAGATAGTACAGCTTGGCCCGGCGCACCTTGCCCCGGCGCACCGTCTCCACCTTCACCACGTTGGGGGAGTGGATGGGGAACACCTTCTCCACGCCCACGCCGTAGGAGATGCGGCGGACGGTGAAGGTCTCGCTGACGCCGCCGTGCTTCCGGGCGATGACGGTGCCCTCAAAAATCTGGATACGCTCCTTGGAGCCTTCCTTGACCTTGATGTGGACACGGACGGTAGAGCCGATTTCGATATCCGGCACGTCCTGCTTCATGTTCTGCGCATTCAGCGTTTCGATCAGATTTGCCATAATGGTTTTCCTCCTGTTTTATAGGTGTTCTTGCGCTTTGCCCCGGACGGGCGGCCGCCGGTGTCCGGCAGCAGGGCAGAGGAACGCCCTTTATTCAACTTGTATACTATAACATGGGAACACCGGAAATGCAAGCACTTTTTTACCGAAAAATCCCGCCGTCTGCCCCGTAAATTTCATTTCTGTGACAGCGGACGAAGTCCGGCATCAGCTCCGGCCGCCCGTCAAACAGGGCGCCCACCAGGACCGCCGGGTTCAGCCCCGGATTCTGGGCCATCAGGCGAAGATGGAGGTTGACCCCGCGTTCCTCCTCCGCGGCGTCCCATTGGTAGACCATGGGGATCAGGTCCAGCTCCGTATAGCCCTTTTTGGATTTCTTGGAGGGCTTCTGAATGACGCAGCTTTCCCGGGCGAAGAATTCCTCCAGGGTAGGGCGCACCCCCTCCGGCGTGCCGCCGTCGTACTCCAGCTGAACCGACCAGTCGATGGACGCGATGCGTTTCACCGGCGTCTCCGCCTCATAGCACCGCTCCACCACGATGCCCTCCGGCAGGGTGGCGTTCAGCCGGGCCGGCACCTCCTCCAGCGGCGTGTCGCTCTCCAGTGTGAACTCCAGCAGTTCACACTGGCTGCTGTAGCCCACGCTGAGGGGCAGGGGGATGGAGACAAAGGAGTGTTGGTTGAAGCCCTTTGTCTGCCAGATGGCTATCCCCGCCCGCAGAAAGGCCCGCTGAAACAGGGCCATGGAATCCAGATGGGAGATATACACCCCCCGCCCCTCCTTCCGGAAGAGGAGCCTGTTTTTGTGTCCTGCCATACCGTTACCCCCTGTCCACGTCACACTTCTCGCCGGGGATCAGCCTTGTGGCCCCGCAGCCCATGCACTTCACCCGGCAGTCCGGGGTGATGACCCCCCGATAGGCCTGCTCCCGCTCCTGCCACAGGTAGTCCTGCCGCACCCCCACGTCACTGACCGACCAGGGCAGCAGCTCGCACCTGGGCCGCTCCCGGCAGGCGTAGAAGTCCGGGTCCAGCCCCGCCTTTTGGAAGGCGTCCATCCACCGCTGAAAATCAAAATATTCCGACCAGGAGTCCAGCCTGCCGCCGCTGCGCCAGACCTCCTCCAGCACCCGGCTCATCCGCCGGTCCCCCCGGGCCAGGGCCGCCTCCACATAGCTGGCGTCCCCGTCGTGCCAGTTGTAGACGATGGACCGGTTGTGGATGCAGGAGCGGAGCAGGTTCACCCGCCGCTGGTACTCCTCCATGCTGATCTGCTTCTCCCACTGGAAGGGGGTGAAGGGCTTGGGGACGAAGAAGGAGGTGGAGATGGTGATGCGCACCCCCTTGGAGCGGTTGGGGGTGTAGGTGCGCCAGGACTGGAACACCTTGTCTGCCAGGGCGGCGATGCCTTCCACGTCCTCATCCGTCTCCGTGGGCAGGCCCAGCATGAAGTACAGCTTCACCGCGCTGCACCCGCCCTGAAACACGGTGCGGCAGGACTGGAGCAGGTCATCCTCCGTCACGTTTTTGTTGATGGCGTCCCGGAGCCGCTGGGTGCCCGCCTCCGGCGCAAAGGTCATGGAGGACTTCCGGGCCTTTTGCAGCCGCTGCATGATGCCCATGGAGAAGCCGTCCGCCCGGAGGGAGGGCAGGGAGATGTTGATGTTCCGCGGCTCGCAGTAGTCCAGCAGGCCGTCCAGCAGGCAGGTCAGGGGGCGGTAGTCGCTGGAGGAGAGGCTGGTCAGGGTCATCTCCTGATAGCCGGAGTCGATACAGGCCTCAATGCCCTGGCGTACCAGGGTCTCCGAGGTCTTTGCCCGGACCGGGCGGTAGCAGTACCCCGCCTGACAGAACCGGCAGCCCCGGATGCAGCCCCGGAACAGCTCCAGCATCACCCGGTCGTGGACGATCTCCGTGGAAGGGACGATGGTGTGGGTGGGGTAATAGGCGCTGTCCAGGTCTTTGATGATGCGCTTGGTCACCCTGGCAGGGGCGCCGTGGGTGGGGGTCATGGAGCGGAGGGTGCCGTCCTCGTTGTATGCCACCTGATAGAAGGCGGGGACGTAGACGCCCGGAATCTTCACGGCTTCCTCCAGAAACTCCGTCTTGCTCTTTCCCTGTTTTTTGCAGGCCCGGTAGCACTCGATCACCTCCGGGTCCAGTTCCTCCCCTTCTCCCAGAAAGAAGAGGTCGATGAAGTCGGCCAAAGGCTCCGCGTGGTAGGCGCAGGTGCCCCCGGCACAGACAATGGGCCAGCTCTCGTCCCGCTGAGCGGCATAGAGGGGGATGCCCGCCAGGTCTAGCATATTCAGCACGTTGGTGTAGGCCATCTCGTAGCCCAGGGAGAAGGCCACCAGGTCAAAGTCCCGGATGGGGTCGCCGGATTCCAGGGCGAACAGGGGCAGCTCCGCCCGGCGCAGCTCCTCCTCCATGTCCCCCCAGGGGGCGAAGCACCGCTCGCACCAGACGCCGTCCATCTCGTTGATGACGCCGTACAGGATGCGCATACCCAGGTTGCTCATGCCGATCTCGTAGGTGTCCGGGAAGCAGAAGGCGAAGCGGGTGTCCACCTCGGCCTTGTCCTTCTGAATCTCCCGATATTCTCCGCCGGTGTACCGCGCAGGCTTCTGTACACGCGGCAGGATGCGTTCCAGTTTTGGATTCATGGCTATGACCATTCCTTTCCGCTGCGCTCCAAGGCACCAAAGGGAATGAA
>JAJQCJ010000087.1 GCA_021202775.1 Clostridiales bacterium
CCCCTGACCCTCCGGCGCGGCGGAAGAAGCCCCGCCCCAACCGCCTCCAGGAGAAGCTCCGGAGCGGCGGCAAGGTGCTGGCGGTGGAGCTGGACCCGCCCAAAACCACCGAGCTGGGGAAGTTCATGTCCGGGGCCTGGACGCTGCGGGAGGCGGGGGCGGACGTCATCACCATCTCCGACTGCCCCATCGGTCGGGCGCGGATGGACTCCTCCCTGCTGGCCTGCAAGCTCCGCCGGGAGCTGGGCATCGACCCCCTGCCCCACATGACCTGCCGGGACAGGAACCTGAACGCCACCAAGGCCCTGCTGCTGGGCCTCAGCGTGGAGGGGGTGGACAACGTGCTGGTCATCACCGGCGACCCCATCCCCTCCGCCGAACGGGACGAGGTGAAGAGCGTGTTCAACTTCAACTCCCGGAAACTGGCGGACTTCATCCGCACCCTGAACGAGACGGAGCTGGAGCAGCCCTTCTCCGTCTTTGGGGCGCTGAACGTCAACGCCCGGAACTTTGAAGTGGAGCTGCGCCGGGCCCGGCAGAAGGTGGAGGCGGGGATGTGCGGATTCCTGACCCAGCCGGTGCTGAGCCGCGAGGGGCTGGACAACCTGAAGCTGGCCCGGGAGACCCTGGACGCCCACATTCTGGGGGGCATCATCCCGGTGGTGAGCCACCGGAACGGCGTGTATATGAACAGCGAGATCAACGGCATCTCCGTCTGTCAGGAGATTCTGGACCTGTACCAGGGCAAGGACCGGGCAGAGGGGGAGGAGCTGGCCCCCTATGTGGACGGGTACTATTTAATGACGCCCTTCCAGCGGGTGGGGCTGATGGTGCGGATTATGGACGGCATCCGGGCGGAGGATTGACAACAATCCTGTCACAGCAGACTATGAAGCCTGACCCTTTGCCTTTTGTAGGGGCCGCCCCTACACACGCGGTTGCAAAAACTGCAACCTTTTGCCTGTCTGAAACAGCATTACAGACAGTTCCATTGGCATTTTGCAACAATGAAATGAAGCGCCAATTTTCACGCTCTGATAGTTCGGACAAACCGCCGGAATGGAGGGATACGGCATGGACCATAGTTTGGACGGGGACGCCCCCGGACTGTCCCGGATTTTGACAGACGCGGTGGCGGACGCCTACCGGAACCCGGCCGAGGGGGAGGAGGACAGAACCGGCCATCTGCCCCTGAACCTGCTGGCGCAGCGGTTCTGCATCACCCCATTGAAGGCCCGAAAGCTGCTGATCACCGCCGGCGTCTACGAAACGGAGCAAAGCCGGAGGGTCAACGACCTGTACCGCTCCGGCAAGACCGTGGCGGAAATTCAGGCCGTTACCGGCCTGAGCCAGCCGTCGGTGGACGGCTACCTGCCCTACACCCGGCAGGTCTACCGGATGACGGAGGCGGTGCTCCAGTCCCCGGGGCTGCGGCAGTACCGGAACCGGCTGGATGCAGAGGCCCGGCTGGGCCAGGCCCTGACCCAGGGGGAAGAACAGGCCATCCGGGCGGCGCTGTGGGACGCGCTGGTGCAGTTCGCGGGGTACCCCTTCCGGACCGCCAAAGGGCTGCGCTTTTCCTACGCTGTGAAGGGTGGGGAGCTGTTCTTCACCCGGAAGGAGAAGTCCGTCACCAGCGCCACCGTCTACATCGCCCTGGACAACGCCCTGGCCCTCCAGCGGCAGGGCCTCCCGGTGTCCGGGCCGAAAAAGCTGAACTGTTTCGGGGCAAGCTATCTGTATCCCGTGCTGATTCGGGTGGGGGTGATTCAGGGCGAGGACCGGCGGTAGGGGGATGGCGGCTGTTCGCTATTAGTAGGGGCGCACAGTGTGCGCCCGCTTGTTTGTGCCCCGAAAACGGTTTTCAATCAGGAAAACGGCTACGCCAAAAATAACAATTTGTATCAATATAGTCGATTATATCGTTTTTTCTATTCTTATTCTACTCAATCAAACGCAAATACGAATCCAAACGTAGCCGGGCGCACACTGTGCGCCCCTACTGGATAACTGGAAGCGCCGCGCTCCGAATGCCCCGGGCGGCCAAGGGCCGCCCCTACACACGGTTGCAAAAATCGGAACCGTCATTATCCTTAAATCTATGGAGCCTGCCTCTCTGTTGCCACAAAACCCCAGGGCTGCCCTTTCGGGCAGCCCTGGGTCATTCTGTCAGTGTTTTCAGCCGCACCACGGCCACGGTGCAGTCGTCCGTCGTCCTGGTCCGGGGATGTTTCAAAATCTCCTCCGCCAGCTGGCGGGGGCTGTCCCCCTCCCACCGCTCCATCAGGGTGCGGAGCCACAGGTCCCCGGTGCCGTCGGTGATGCCGTCGCTGAGGAGGAGGGCGCAGTCCCCGCCGCATAGCCGGAAGCGGGTCACGTCCGGGCGGTTCTCCCCCTCCATCTCCAGCCCGGCGGGGAGGGCTGTGCCGGACACCCGGCTGACACTGCCCCGCCGCCGCAGGTAGCTGGGGGCGGCACCCAGCTTGTACAACTCCCCCGCCCCGGTGAACAGGTCGATGTGGAGCAGATCCACCGTGGTGAAGCCGCCGTCAATCTCCCCCCGGAGGGCCAGGGCACTGGTGAGGGTGGTCAGGGCGGCCTCCGGCTCCACCCCGGCGTGGATGAAGTCCTCCACCAAATGCAGCACCAGGCTGCTCTCCCGGCTGGCGGCCTCACCGCTGCCCATGCCGTCGCACACCGTCACCCACAGGTTACCCGCCTCGTCCTTGAACCAGCTGCCGCTGTCCCCGGAGACGGTCTGCCCCTCCTTTTTCCGCACCGCCACCCCCACGGTGGCGGTCAGCGGCGGCGTCTGCCGGAAGGTGAGCCGGACGCCGGTGCGCACCGGGGTGGACTCCCACAGCTCCATCGGCACCCCCAGGGCGGAGCGCAGCTCCCGCAGGGTCTCCGGGGTTCTCAGAACTTCCAGTTTTCGCCCGGTGACGGTCAGCACCCGCCGCCCCCGGCCGTCCAGCCACAGCCCGGCCTCTCCCCGGACCCCCAGCCGGTCCAGAGCCCGGTCGGCGGCGGCGGAGCCGGTACACTCGAACCGCAGATCCTCCTCCAGCTCCGCGGCGGCGTCCTCCAGCAGCCGGGCCAGCTGGGCGTACTGGCGGCATACGGCGGTGCGGCTCTCCCGGAGGCGCATCCGGTACTGCCGCCGGGTCCAGAAGGCGAACAGCTCCTCGTTGGCGGCGGAGCGGAAGGCGTCGAACCGGAGGCATTTCCGCTGGAACCGCTCCGGGTAGTCCCTGGCCTCGCCGCTGCCCCGCTCCTGCATGGCCTTCAGGGCGGCGGAGAGGTCGTCCCAGGTGTCGAGGTGGTCCCAGTTCCAGCAGGAGCCCTCCAGCGCGCAGCCCCTGCACACCCGCCGGGCGGCCCGCTGGAAGATCACCGAGGTGCTCTCCCCGGTGGGATGCTCCGCCATGCTCTCCCGGAGCCGCTGGTAAAGGGTGCGGAAGGCGGTGGCCTGCTCCCCCAGGCGGTAGCGGGCGGCCTCCTGGGCCCGCTCTGGTGTCTCCGGGCGCTGCATGGAGAGGGGCGGCGCGTCGTCCATCCGTCCGGTGCTGACCCGGTCCGCCAGCCGCAGCACCGGTTCCGGCAGCATCAGGCACAGCACTGCCCCCGCCGTCAGGGCCAGAGCCTCGCTGACCCCGCCCCCCAGCCAGACCAGGGCGGACAGCCCGCCGCACAGGCCGAAGGCCGCCTGCCACAGCCGCCCGTGGGGGATGTCGTCGCTGCCCGCCAGCATCCCGGCGAAGGCCAGGGCGCCGGCCAGGGCGCCGCTGCCCGCCCCTGCCGCCGCCAGTACCAGCCCGGCGCCTGCGCCGCAGACCGCCCCCACGCCGCTGCCCGCCCGGGCGGCGGTCAGCACCAGCGCCGACCCCAGCACAGCCCCCAGAGTCTCCACCCCGGGGACGGGGATGGGGGCCAGGGCGCAGAGCAGCGTCACCGCCAGGTACAGCATGGCCCCCCGCCGCTCCCGGCTGCTGCGGCTGGTCAGGTTCTGGTAGAACCGGCAGGAGACCCCTGCCAGCAGGGTCTCCGAGGCGAAGTACAGCGCTCCCTTCGCCGTCCAGGCGCTGGCCGACAGGTAGACGAAGCCGGTGAGCCCGGTGGCCACCGCCGCCCCCACGCTCATCAGCCAGCCGGAGCGGTACACCGGCAGATCCGCAAAGGCAAAGGCCACCGCAAAGACCAGCAGCGCCGCAGCCAGATACCGCAGGCTGCCGGACAGCCCCAGCCCCGTC
>JAJQCJ010000127.1 GCA_021202775.1 Clostridiales bacterium
TGCTAAAAATATGCCCCCGGCATATTTTTTACGCAAAATCCGCCTAAGAACCCCCCTCCTATAACCGCTGGGCTTCGCGCTGTTCTACCGTTATGTGGTCTATCCCGTCAGAGACGATGTAACTTGTTACGCACCAAAGCTGCCGCCGATGGCGGCTGGGATACGATTGCCGCCCGTTCCGCCCCGCCGTCAAGCGGCATTTCCGCTGCGCTCCCTATGCCGAAGGCGGGCGGAACGTGGCGTCAATTTTGTTATCCTTTGGTCGTGGACATCTGACGATACAACTACGGTATTCCCCTCAACCCAAGATAGATTGTATCCTAAGTTGCTGACATTGCCTGAAAGGGGAGGTGCCCCCGCAGGGGGCGGAGGGGTTTCTAACAGCTAACAGCTGCTGCCCTTCCAATTATCATTCCAAACTCAGCCCCAGCCAGCACCCCTCTGTCCGTTCCTCCCCCAGCCATTTCACCACGCCGTAAGGCGCCCCCTGTCCGGGGGTGTAGAGCAGCCAGCGGCCCCGCCCCAGGGCTTCGCCCAGGGCGGAAGCGGCGGCGGGTGCGGCCTCCGCCGGACCCAGCAGCTCCCGCAGCAGCAGGGTGTCCCCCTCCCCGCCTTCGGCGGCGGCCAGACACAGGGCGTCCCCTGCCGTCACGGTGTACAATCCCCCGCCGGAGGACCGGGACAGCCACTGCTGGGCCTGCAAAATATCCGCCGGATAGCGGAAGTGAGCCGTCCCCGTCAGCAGCGTCTCCCGCAGCGCGCCGTATTCCTCCGGCGTCACCGCCGTGGCGGCAGCGCCGGGCAGGGCGGCGGCGGTCCCCGTCAGCGTCCGCCGGGGGAAGTCCCGCTGATAGCCCAGCCCCTCATAAAAGTCAAACAGGCTCTCCTCCCCCGGCACCATCACCACGGCGGCGCAGCCCTCTGCGGCGGCCCGCTGCTCCGCCCAGGCCAGCAGGGCGCGGCCATAGCCCCGGCCCTGGGCGGAGGGGTGGGTGCAGAAGGCGTAGACGTACCGCGCAGGCCGCGCCTCCCCACTCTGCTCCACCAGAGTCACGGGCAGGGACAGCAGCATGGACGCCGCCTGTCCCTCTGCCTCCAGCACCAGCCCCCGGCCGGGGGCGTACAGGAGGGAGAGAAGGCGGTCAATGTCCTCGGCCCCGTCCCCAAAGCACAGCTGCCACAGGGTCCTGAGGCGGGGAAGGTCGCGGGCGGCGGCGGTGCGGCAGGTGGGATGGGTCATGGGGCGCCTCCTTGGATGGCAATGTCATCAACTTAAAGAATACTTTCCTTAGGCAAGGGTTGAAAAATGAAATAGCGCGTTTGCCCTTGCCAGGGCGGGGCCTACTTTTCTTGCTCCGCCAAGAAAAGTAGCAAAAGAAGGCGGCTCAGGGGGAAGCTCGGGGCCTCGCTCCCCCCTAAGAACCCCTCTCCTATCCCGCTGGGGCTTCGCGCTGTCCAGCCTGGAAGTGGTCTATCAGGCAACAGACGATGTAACTTCTAACTGGTGAGACTGCCGCCGATGGCGGCTGGGTACGATTGCCGCCCACGTTCCTGCCTTACGGCGGAACGGGCGGCAATTTTGTTGCTCTTTGGTCGTGGACATCTGACTGTCAGGCTACGTTATGCTCCTCACCTCAGGATAGATTGTATCATTAAGCGGTCAGGCGGCGGGGTCTGCGGTTTTTGCCATGCAGCTGACGGCTAAAAGCTAACAGCCAACAGCTCCATCACCCCAACACCTGCCGGGCGATATCCGCGCTCTGCTTGGCGTCCCTGGAGTAGAAGTCCGCGCCGATCTCGGCGGCGTACTCCGGCGTCAGCACCGCGCCCCCCACCATGATTTTGCAGGGGTGGCCGCTGGCCCGGAGGGCTTTGATGGTGGCCGCCATGCTGGCCACGGTGGTGGTCATCAGGGCGGAGAGGCCGATGAGGTACACGTCATACTGAATGGCGGCGTCCACCACCGTCTGTACCGGCACGTCCCGGCCCAGGTCGATGACCTGATAGCCGTAGTTCTCCAGCACCACCTTGACGATGTTCTTGCCGATGTCGTGGATATCCCCCTCCACGGTGGCCAGGATGATTTTCCCCTTGCTGATGCTGCCGCCGCCCCGGGACAGAATGTGTTTTTTGATGACCTCAAAGGCTTCGCAGGAGGCGTTGGCGGCGTTGATGAGCTGGGGCAGGAAGATCTCCCCCCGTTCGTACCGGTCCCCCACCCGGTCCAGGGCGGGAATCAGCCGGTGGTTGATGATGTCCATGGCGTCCTCAGTTTGGAGGAGCCCTTCGGTGAGCCGGGCGCACTCCTCCTTCAGCCCCCTGGAGATGGCGGTGTCCAAATCCATGACAGCGGAGGCGGGGGCTGCCGCCGGGGCCGCCGTTTCGCCGCCGGTGAACCGGGCGATATAGGCGGCGCTGTCCGTGTCCTCCCCGGACAGCACCTTATAGGTGGCCACCGCGTCCATCATCTGCTTTTGATTGGGGTTGATGATGGGGAGGTCCAGACCGCAGCACATGGCCTGCACCAGAAAGCTCTCGGTGATGCGCTGGCGGTCAGGCAGGCCGAAGCTGATGTTGGACACCCCCAGCACCGTGTGGAGCCCCAGCACCTCCCGCACATACCGCACCGCCTTCAATGTCTCCGCCGCCTGCTCCTGCTGGGCGGAGACGGTGAGGGTCAGGCAGTCGATGAACACGTCCTCCCTGGGGATGCCATAGCTCAGGGCGGCGTTTAAGATGCGCTCCGCGATGGCGATGCGCTGCCCGGCGGTCTGGGGGATGCCGGTCTCGTCCATGGTCAGCCCCACCACCGCCGCGCCGTACTTCTTCACCACGGGGAGGATGTGGTCCAAAACCTCCTGTTTTCCGTTGACGGAGTTGACGATGGCCTTGCCGTTATAGTACCGCAGCCCCGCCTCGATGGCGGCGGGGTCGGAGGAGTCGATTTGCAGGGGCAGGGACACCACCCCCTGCAGCTCCTTCACCACGTCCGTCATCATCTTCGGCTCGTCCAGCCCCGGCAGGCCCACGTTTACGTCCAGAATGTCCGCGCCGGCGTCCTACTGCTCAATGCCCCGCTGGAGGATGTAGTCCAGGTCGTACTCCCGCAGGGCCTGCTGGAACCGCTTTTTGCCGGTGGGGTTGATGCGCTCCCCGATGACCCGGACGCCGTTCAGCTCTGCCACCTGGGAGGGGCAGCAGACCCCGTAGCGGGTCTTTTTTCGCCGGGGAGCGGGGGTGATCCCGGACAGCGCCGCCCGCAGGGCGCGGATGAAGTCCGGCGTGGTGCCGCAGCAGCCCCCCAGGGCGGTGATGCCCAGTTCGGTATAGGGCACCATCTGGGCGGCAAACTGCTCCGCCGTCATGTTGTACTGATTCGTGGCGGGGTCGGGCAAACCGGCGTTGGGCTTGATGAGGATGGGCAGGTCTGTCCACTGGGTCAGCTCCTGTGCCATGGGGAAGATCTCCTCCGGCCCCAGGGAGCAGTTGATGCCCACGGCGTCCACCCCCAGCCCCTCCATGGTCAGGGCCATGGCCGCCACGGTGGTGCCGGTGAAGGTGCGGCCGCTGGCCTCGAAGCTCATGGTCAGGAAGATGGGGAGGGAGGTATTCTCTTTGGCGGCCAGCACCGCCGCCTTGGCGTCGTACAGGTCGGTGAAGGTCTCAAAGACCACCAGGTCGGCCCCGGCCGCCTCCCCGGCCACCACCATCTCCCTGTAAAGGGCATAGGCGTCGTCAAATTTCAGCGTGCCCAACGGCTCCAGCAGCTCCCCGATGGGGCCTGCGTCCAGAGCCACCAGGGTGTCCGTCCCCGCGGCGGCCCGCCGGGCCACGGCGATGGCCTGACGAATCACGTCCGCCACGGCGTATCCCGTCCCCGCCAGCTTGTGGCCGTTGGCCTGGAAGGTGTTGGCATAGATGATATTGCTCCCCGCCGCAATGTACCGCCGGTGAATCTCCTCCACCACCTCCGGCTGGGTGAAGCACAGCACCTCCGGCCGCTGGCCCAGCTTCAGGCCCGCCGCCTGAAGCTGTGTGCCCATGGCACCGTCCAGAATCAGGCAGCCACTTTTCAGTCTCTCTTGTATCGTCATGGGGATTCACCTTTCTCAGCATGGGAAGTGGATGGAACTGCTCACGGAAATCAATTTTGAGAAAGGATTCGCAGGAGGTTTTGGGGTTGCAGGAGA
>JAJQCJ010000156.1 GCA_021202775.1 Clostridiales bacterium
CTTGGAGGGAATCCAGGGGGCCCAGGGGCCGCCGTCCATCAGGGTGTACCAGCTGTTGTTGCAGGTGTGGTATGCCTTGGGACCCTCCTCCCAGCAGGTGGCCACGGCACACTTGACGGAGGGATACTCCGCCTTCACGAAGTTGATCAGCTCCGCGTCCATATAGTAGGAGCCGGTGGACTCCGGGTAGAACCCGAACCGGTCGTAAAACTTCTCGAACACGTCCCGGACAATGGCCTTCTTGTCCTCCATGGAGAACATCCAGATGCAGAAATCCTTGGTCTTGTACTTCTCCCGGAACTCCTCGCAGGGCAGGCCCAGCAGGGTCAGGCCGATCTCGTCCCCGTACTGCTCGTGGTGCTCCTTGGCCAGGGCCACCGCCTCGTCGTTGAACAGGCTGGCATAGGTCATCTGGATGGTGGTTTTCAGGCCGTTCTTGTGGGCGCACTCCTGCTGAATCTTGAAGATGTCCAGGCTCTCCGTCAGCAGCGCCTTGCGGCCCAGGTTCTCCGCCTTGCCCTGACCTGTGACCTTCTCCGCGTATTCCGGCACCATTTCGGGGCGGTGGATAATGTTGATGACAAATTGCTCCATCGTAATCAGTGTCCTTTCTCAAGATTTGCCGACAAGCGGGGGATTACTCCGCCTGTCGGCAAAGGGAGGAAAATGATGGGATTTTTGTGGTTCGCTTTAGCCCTTGACCGCGCCTCCGGTGACGCCCTCCACATAAAACTTCTGCATGATGATATACAGAATGGAGATGGGGATGGACACCAGCACGCCGCCGGCGCAGAACTGGCCGAAGTAGGTGTTGATCAGGCTCTTATCCAGCATATTGTACAGGCCGATGGCCACCGTCCACTGGGAGGAGACGCCTGCGTTCAGAATCAGCTTCGCATAGACAAAGTCCATCCAGGGCACCAGGAAGGAGTTGATGATGGTGTAAACGATGATGGGGCGGCTCATGGGCAGCACCACCTGGAAGAAGCACCGGGCTTCACTGGCTCCGTCCAGCTTGGCGGCCTCCTGCAGGGCCTTTGGCACTGTGCCGAAGAAGCCCTTGGCGATGAGGTACCCCAGGCCGGACGACCCGGCATAGACCAGTATCAACCCCAAATGACTGTTGGTCAGCCCCAGCGCCTTCAGGACGAAGTAAACCGCGATCATGGACAGCACGCCGGGGAACAGGTTGACGATAACGGACAGGTTCTGCAAACCCTTGCTGCCCCGGAACTCCATGCAGGCGAAGGCATAGGCCACCATCAGCACGAAGATGCTGGAGATGATGCAGTTGGCAATGGCCACCACCAGGGTGTTCATGAACCAGGCCGGGAAGTTGACCACCGTATCCGCGCCGGTGAGCAGCTTTACATACTGGGTGATGCTCCACTCCGTGGGGAAGAAGGTGGAGGTGTTGCGGCCATTGTAGGCACTGAAGGAGGTGACCACCAGCCAGATGATGGGCACCAGCCAAATCAACACCAACAGGGCCAAAAACAGGTGCTTCAAAATCACCCGGACAGTCTTCTTTTTCATGACGCAAAGTCCCCCTCTCCGGTACGGGCCACGACCCTGTTAAAGGCGATCAGGGTGAACAGGGCGCAGATGATGAAGATAATAATGCCAATCGTCGCCGCCATCTTATAGTTGTAGTAGTCCTGCGTCAACGTGAACAGCCAGGTCACCAGCAGGTCGGTCTCCTTTGCCTGGGAGTTGGCCATGGCCTGGTCGGTGGTGGTGTAGAAGTTGGAGGTCAGCAGGTAGATGACGTTGAAGTTGTTGATGTTCTTGACGAAGTCAGTGACCAGTGCGGGGCCGGTGACGCTGAACACATAGGGCATGGTGATGTTGCGGAAGGTCTGCCAGCTGTTGGCGCCGTCGATGGAGGCGCTCTCCAACTGCTCCGAGGGGATGTTCATCAGCACGCCGTTGGCAATCAGCATCTGATAGGGCACGCCGATCCAGATGTTGATGATGATGATCATGACGTGTGCCCAGCCGGGGGCCGTCAGGAAGGGGATGTAGCTGTTGGAAATCAGGCCGATGTCCTGCAGGAAACCGGTCAGACCGATGTTCGAAAGGATGGTGTTCATGATGCCGTTGTCTGCGAAGAAGTTCCGCACCAGCAGCAGGGACACGAACTGGGGGACGGCGATGGTGATCATAAACAGGACGCGCCACACCGCCTTGCCCCTGATGTCCTTGCCATTGATCAAGAGCGACATCAGGATACCGCCGAAGTAGGTGGTCAGGGTGGCGAAGAAGGACCAGACCAGCGTCCACCCCAGCACCCGGACAAAGGCATAGCCAAAGGTGTCGGTTAGGCCGCCGCCGAACAGCTTGACGAAGTTGCTGATGCCCACCCAGTCAAACAGGGCGCTGGGCGGCATATGGTTCTGGTCATAGTTGGTGAAGGCCACGAAAATCATGACGATCAGCGGCACCACGGTGAACAGCACCACGCCGGCAATGGGCAGCGCCAGCAGGGTGACATAGAACTTGTGGTTGATATACTCGTTCAGGTCCTCACGGAAGTTGTTGATGTGTCTGCCCCGCTCCGACTCCTTCTGGAGGCGGTAGACGTTCTTCACGTTGTACATCCAGATGTACAGGGTGAAGGCCCAGATCACCAGGGTGACCACCGAGAAGAGCAGGATGGTGAAGGAGTTGTCATAGTCGTTAAACTCGTTCTTCATGGTCACCGGGTTAAAGACGGATTCCTGCTGCACGGTGCCCAGGGTGCCGAAGTCGGAGATGTAGGGGATGCCTACCAGCACACTGTAAGCGATGATGGCCGCCTCAAACAGGGTCATGATCACCGCCTTGATGTACTGCCTGCGGCCAAGATAGCCGGCGCCGAACCAGACCAGCGACAGCTTGACAAAGATATCGCCGTCCGCCACGGCGTGGCCGAAGTCCGCAAAGAACTGACCGACGGAACTGAGGCCGGATTTCAGCTTGTTCATATACTGCCTCCTTATCTTTTACTTTCCTGGATGTTTCACTTCGATGAAGTGAAAACGGCCCGTATGCACGGCGGTGCATACGGGCCGTGGGTCATGCTATGTCCAATGACAGGCCAGGCACAGACTTACTCGATGGCAGCGGTGACGCCGGAAACCATCTCGTCCAGAGCGGCCTGGATGGCGTCGTCATCGTCAGCGGACAGCTGATTCTGAGTCAGGATCTCGCCGAAGGTGGCGGTGGGGTCCCAGAACTTGTCGCCCACAGACTGGACAACACCGTACACGTCCTGGGCAGAGGAGGCGGCGATGGCGATGTTGGCGGAGACAGCGTCATCGGCAGTGGCGTTCAGGTTGGTGGGGGCCAGCTGACGGGCCTCGAACCGGGCGACCTGAGCCTCTTCGTTGGTCAGGTACTCAGCCAGCAGGGTGGCCCAGCCCACGTTCTCGGAATAGGCGTTGACGCCGATCAGCTTGAAGCCGGAGTAGCAGCCCATCTGAACCTCGTCACCGGCCACGGTGAAGGTGGGCAGCTTGGTGGCGGCATAGCCGTCGCCAAATGCGGTCTGAGCGGCCTCAGCGTCCCAGGTGCCGGAAACGGCGGCGCACAGGCTGCCGGAAGCGATCTGGTTGGAGATGTCGCCGTCAGCAATGGCCATGAAGGCGGAGTTGGAGGTGATGCTCAGGATACCCTTGACCACGTCCACGCCGGTGTAGCCCAGGGAGGAAGTGCCGTTCCAGTCGATGTTGGTGGTGCCGTCATCGTTCAGGCTGGTGGTGAAGCCGGCACCCAGGAAGAAGGCGGCGTTGTACCAGCCGGAGGACAGGGTCATGCCCACCTGCTTGCCGGCCTCAGCGGCGGCGGCCAGCAGGCTGTCCCAGGAGGCGACGTCCTCTTCGCTCAGGACGGAGGAGTCATAGTACAGGAAGTAGTTGTTGCCGCCGCCCATGGGGAAGGCATACAGGGTGTCGTTGGTGGTGGCGGCGGCGACGGAGCCGGCGCTGTTGGCGGCCTCGATGTCAGCCACGCTCTTGCCGGCGTAGTTCTGGATGGCGGCGTCCATCTCGTCGATGGACTGGAGGGCGCCCGCGTTCACCAGGGAGACCAGCTGGTCATCCGCAAAGGCGAACACGTCAGCGGCGGCCTCGATGTCGGTGAGGACGGTGTCCTTGGCGGTGGACTCGGATTCCACGCCGATCTGGATGTC
>JAJQCJ010000161.1 GCA_021202775.1 Clostridiales bacterium
GGGCTGCGTAGGAGGTGGCGATGCACTGGTTCATCAGGTCGCCCCCAAAGAGGGCGTCCAGCGCCCCGGCAGGCTGTCCCGCCTGCTCCAGAGCCTGGGCCAGAGCCTGCTCCTGCATGACGCTCTCCGCCCGCTCCCAGGTCTTTTCTCCAAAATAGCTGTCCTGTGAGACGGAGCCAAAGCACCGCCCCAGCGGGCCCTGGCCCTCCTTTTTGCCCGCAACGCTGCCCCAGCCCGCCACCGAGGGGGGGACAGGCCAGGGCAAAGGTCCTGCTGCCCTGTTTCTTTGTTTCCATCCACATTCGCTCCCTTCTGTGGAGGAAGTTTGCCCCATGGGGCAAAAATTATGCCGGGCAACGCAGAAAGGGCAAAGAATCACCGCGCAGGCCCCATAGCAGGTCTGCGCGGTGATCTCTCAAAATCAGAGGATATAGCTCAGCACCAGCGCCCCGGTGTTTTTCAAACCGTCCAGGTGGGTGCGCTCATAGCCGTGGCTGTTGGCGGTGCCGGGACCGATGGCGGCGTGGCGGACGTCGTGTCCCGCCACCAGGGAGACATTGGCGTCGGTGCCGTAGTGAGGGGTAAAGATGTCCATGACATAGTCCACCCCGTTGTCGATGGCCGCCCGGCGGAGCTCGCTGGTCATCTCCCAGTGATAGGGATACCGGGAGTCCTTGGCGAAGATGGATACCTTCCACTCGTCGGAGTTCTGCTCCGGGCCGGTGGGGGCGATGTCGATGGCCAGGATGTCCCGCACTCCCTCCGGCAGCCAGGGGGTGCCGTGGCCGATCTCCTCATACATGGAGAAGTAGGCCAGCACCTTCCGCCGCGGGGTCAGGCCGTTGTCCTTCAGGTATTTGATGCACCCCAGAAGCACGGCGGCGCAGGCCTTGTCGTCCACAAAGCGGGACTTGACATAGCCGTTGGACAGGGTGAACCGGGGCTCCAGGGCGATCACGTCCCCGGTCTCCACCCCCAGGGCCTTCGTCTCGGCGGCGGAGGCCACCGGCTCGTCCAGGACCACACAGACGTTCTTCCGGAAATCTCCCGCCGCCTGGCGCAGCTCCTCCTCGGTGACGTGGACAGAGTTGGGGGTGCGACAGACGGTGCCGGTGTACACCGCCCCGTCCCGGGTGTGGACGCGGACGTTCTCCCCCACGGAATAGAAGGGGTACAGCCCGCCCACCGGGCAGACGTTCAGGGTGCCGTCGGCGTTGACGTGGCGCACCATCAGGCCGATGTCGTCCAGGTGGGCGGTGATGACCAGAGGGTCTCCCTCGCCCCCCAGGTCGGCCAGGACGCCGCCCTTGTGGGTGACATGGACCGGGCAGCCCAGCGCCTCCAGCTGGTCCACGACGTAGTTCTGAACCTGGCGGAACTGCCCGGTGGTGCTGTCGATGGCCAGCAGGGCCTGGAACCGCTCCAGGCAGTCGTTCATATCGATCTCGTACATAGAAAGCGCTCCTTTTTGCGGTCAGGCCGACCCACCCCGTCTGTTCAGAGGGCAGACCTCACGTCACTTTTTGTATCGCTCATAGGGGGTGGTCTTTGCGGCCTCCAGCTTGGCCTGGCGGCAGTTCTTCACCTCTTCGCTCATGGGCTGGATCTCCCCGGCCTTTTTCAGGGACTCCTTGGTCAGCAGCGGGCCCACCAGCTCATAGATCAGCACAGCAAAGAGGGTGATGTTGCGGATCAGGCCGCCCTGCTCCCCCAGCTGCTGGGCGGTCACACACATGCCCAGGGCGACCCCCGCCTGGGGCAGCAGGGTGATACCCAGGTATTTGCAGATGGTATCGCTGCAATGGGTCCCCTTGGCGGAGACGAACGCCCCCAGATACTTTCCGGCGGACCGGGTGATGATGTACACCAGCCGATGAGCACGATGGTGATGTCAGTGAACACCCCCCAGCTCCAGCTCTGCGCCGGAGATGACGAAGAATGCGGCAAAGAGCGGGCTGGTCCAGCCGTCCGTCTTGTTCATGATCTCCCCGGACAGGGGGCAGAGGTTGCAGAACACCGTCCCCAGCATCATGCACACCAGCAGGGACGAGACGCCGATGGTCACCGGGCCGACCTGGAACTCCAGCATGGAGAGGGAGGTGGTCAACAGCACAAAGGCAATGGACATATTCAGGCGGTTCGTGTTGGAGTTGAACAGCTTCTCGATCTGGGTCAGCAGCCAGCCCATAACGGCTCCCAGAGCCAAAGACAGGACAATCTCCAGCAGGGGGTTGACGATGATGGAGATGAGGTCCACCGTTCCGGTCACCAGCCCGCGGGCGACGCCGAAGCTCACTGCGAATACCACCAGGCCCACAGCGTCGTCCAGGGCCACGATGGGCAGCAGCAGGTCCACCAGGGGGCCCTTTGCCTTGTACTGCCGCACCACCATCAGAGTGGCCGCCGGTGCGGTGGCTGTGGCGATGGCTCCCAGGGTGATAGCCTGAGCCGGGGTCAGTGCTCCGTCAGTGGCGAAGCTGATGGCCAGTAGAGCGGCGTCCACGAACAGGGCCGCCGTCAGCGCCTGGACGATGCCGATGACAAAGGCCTGCTTCCCGGTCTTTTTCAGCTGGGACAGTCGGAACTCGTTGCCGATGGAAAAGGCGATAAAGCCCAAGGCCACGTCGGAGATCACGCTCAGCTCCTCCACGCTGTCCATGGTGGGAAAGCCCAGACCTGTGATGCCCAGACGCCCCAGACAATAGGGGCCGATGAGCACGCCGGCGATCAGATACGCGGTGACAGAGGGTAGCTTCAGCGGCTTAAACACCCGCGTCATCAGCAGTCCTGCCAGCGTGGCAACAGAGAGTGACAGCAAAACGGAAACCATATCATTCATTCCTCCCAAATTTGGGACAAGCCGCGACTGGTCAGGTGCTTTGCTTCCCGGCTTGTCCTGATTGTGTTCAGCCTGATAGTATAGCACACTTTGCTAGAGGAAGGAAGAAAATCATTGCCCTCCAATTTCACCAAAAAATAGAGGACGGAACCGTTTTTCTGTGGAAAAATGCACAGAATCCGACGGGAAAGGGAGGCTGCGCAGACGCGCAGCCTCCCCTCTGATGGGTTGCCTTTGGCGAGCGTTTTACCGCTGGCCCTTGTCGTAGGGGATGCCCTCCGCCTTGGGGGCTCTGGACTTCTTGGAGGTGAAGGCCAGAACGATCAGGGTGACCAGGTAGGGCAGCAGGCGATAGAAGTAGGAGCTGATGCCCAGGTTGCTCAGCACCTCGATGCTGGAATAGGAGGCAGCGATGTACTTGAACAGGCCGAACAGCAAAGCCGCACCGGCGATGTTCAGCGGCTTCCAGTTGCCGAAGATCATGACGGCCAGGGCCAGGAAGCCGAAGCCTGCCACGTCGCCGTTGGCGGAGCAGCCGGCAGTGGTCAGAGCGTAGACGAAGCCGCCCAGACCGGCCAGCGCGCCTGAGATGGTAGTACCGGCATACCGCATCCGGTACACGTTAATGCCCAGGGAGTCCGCCGCCTGAGGATTCTCACCGCAGGAGCGGAGGCGCAGGCCGAACCGGGTCTTGTACAGCAGGATGGAGAGGATCACAAACAGGAGGATACAGACGTAGGTAGCCAGATACACCTTGTTGATGAGGATCTCCAGGATGGGGTTGAGCTCGGTGGAGCTGTCGATGCCCAGGGTGGACTTCTTGATCATGAACCAGCTGGCGGCGTCGCCCTCGGCCATGTAGAGAGTGCTCTGGTTGGCCAGGATACGGATGAGGAAGAGCACCAGGGCGGGAGCCATCAGGTTCAGTGCGGTGCCGCCGATGGTCTGGTCCGCCTTCAGGTTGATCGAGGCAAAGCTCAGCAGCAGGGAGAAGACCGCGCCCAGGAGGGCGGCCACCAGCATAGCCAACAGCTCAAAGCCCTGTAGGGCCAGCCAGTCGCCGTTGGCCTTGGCCTCTGCAAACCAGCCCCACTCCTGCACCACGCGGACGAACCACACGCCCACGAAGGCGCCGAAGATCATAATGCCTTCCAGTGCCAGGTTGACGATACCGCTGCGCTCGGCAAACACACCGGCCAGGGCGACGATCATCAGGGGAACGGCGTATAACAGCGTTTTTTGAATCAGGTCTACCATGATCAATCGTCTCCTTTCACAGTCTGTTGAACCGCAGCGTCCGGTTCTGTGT
>JAJQCJ010000121.1 GCA_021202775.1 Clostridiales bacterium
CGGTGAGGACGGTGTCCTTGGCGGTGGACTCGGATTCCACGCCGATCTGGATGTCAAAGGTGTAGTCGGAGTAGGTCTCCTTGAAGCCCTCCACCAGCTCGGCCAGCAGGGTCTGGTCTTCCTCAGCGCCCCAGACGGTCAGGGTGATGGTTTCGCCGGTGCCAGAGGTTTCGGTGTTGGTGCTGCCGGTGGACGCTTCGGCCTCGTCGGAGCCGGACGCATCGCCGGTGGAGCTGGACGCATCGCCGGTGGAGCTGGAGTCAGAACCTCCGTCATCGGACGAGCCGCCGCAGGCAACCAGGGACAGAGCCATGGCCATGGCGAGGATCAGAGCTAACAGTTTCTTCATTGCTTGTACCTCCTAATAATTCGTACTTGCCGCAACTTCTAATGCGTAAATTGTTCTTTTTGCGCAATCGGTTGCTCACCTTCATAAGTATAGCCTCTCTGCCGCCATTTGTCAATCCGCCATTTTAACCAATTTATTGCCGCCTTTTTTCGTCATTTTTACCATTCTAATTTTCTACTCTTTTCAACTTTCGTTTGATTTATCCCTTTCTTTCCTTCCGTTTAGGAGAAAAAAGCTGTAGGCGGTCAGCGTTTGACCGTCTACAGCAGTGATTTCCTCAATTTCAGCGCACAGATTCCCTCCAACGAATCTCGTAGCCGGGCAGAACCTCGCTCTGGGGGCTTTCCCCGGCCAGCTGGTCCAGCAGCATCTGGCAGGCCCGCCTGCCCAGGGCCCTGGCGTCAAACCAGAGGCTGGCGATGGGGGGCGTGTTGTACTCCAGCCGCCTGCTGTCGTAGAAGCTGACGATGCTGACCTCCTCCGGAATGGACACCTGCCGCTCCCGCAGGAGGACCAGGGCCAGATAACAGATGAAGTCGTCCATGCAGACCAGGCAGTCCGTCCCCTGTTTCAGGGCGGCGTCCACCGCCTGCCGGGTGGTCTCGATGTCCCTGAGCTCGTGGAACATCTGGGTCTGGCTCAGAGGCACCCCCGCCTGGCGGTGGGCCTCCTCAAAGCCCATGCGCCGCTCCTGGGTGATATAGTGGTTTTCCTCGCCGCCCAGCAGCACCAGATGGCGCAGCCCTCTGTCCAGCAGCTGCCGGGTAATGTCCTGGCAGGCCTTCCGGTTTTCGTTGTCCACCGTCAGCAGCGTCCTGTCCGGCGTATACCCCACCGTGATGAAGGGAAACTCCCGCTCCTTCAGCAGGTCCACCACGGGGGAATCCACCGTGCTGCGGCTAACGATCAGCCCGTCCACCTTCCGTCTGTTGATGAGCCGCTCCATCTGCACCGTGTCCCGGTCGCTGACCATGGAGAGCACCACATCGTAGTCCCTGGCGGAGGCCTCCTCGCAGATGCCGCTCATGCACGCCTGGGAGAAGGAGGTCTCCCCCCTCCATCAGCTCCACCGGCAGCACCAGACCCAGATTATAGGTCTTGCTCTGGGCCAGGCCCTTGGCCACCGCGTTGGGGCGATAATTGTGGGCCTCAATGTAGGCCAGCACCTTTTCCCTGGTGGCGGCGCTCAGCCGCCCCTTCCCGGAAATGGCCCGTGAAACGGTGGTCTTACTGACCCCCAAATCCCTTGCAATATCATCAATTGTGGCAACATGCCGCTCCTCCTGCTTTGCCAAGCTCCATCCCCCCATGTTCCGGCGCCGGGCGCTTTCTCCGTCAGCGCCCGGCGGCCGCGCCCCGGTTTTCCGCTCCGGGGCACAAACTTTCTCTTTATCATACCAAGAAAAGGCGGATTTCGTCAAGATGACTTTTGATTTTTTCACGGAAATCAAGTTTTAGGTCAAGCATACCAAAGAAACCCCTCAGTCTGGCCTTGTGGCCAGCCAGCTCCGCCGTCAAGCGGCATTTCCGCTGCGCTCCCTACCCTTTCAGGGGAGCCAATAACACAGCGGTTACGACAACTTCCTGCCTCCCCTGAAAGGGGAGGGGGACCGGCGACAGCCGGTGGAGGGGTTCCTATGCGAAACGAATTTCAAAATTGATTTCCATGTGATTTTTTCTTTCGGGAAGGGCGTGGAAATTCTTTTGCAGGGAGTGTCGTCATTTTAAGGGAATTGTTTTCCTTAGATAAGGATTGAGAAAGGAAATAGGTGTTTGCCCTTGCCAGGGCGGGGCCTACTTTTCTCGATTCGTCGAGAAAAGTAGCAAAAGAGGACGACTTAAGAGGGGAACCTGTGGTTCCCCTCTTAAGAATCTCCCCGTATCCCGCTGGCGGCTCCGCCTTGTTCCTCAATCGGGTGGTCTATCAGGCAACAGACGATGTAACTTGTCACGCACCAAAGCTGCCGCCGATGGCGGCTGGGTACGATTGCCGCCCACGTTCCCGCCGTCAAGCGGCATTTCCGCTGCGCTCCCTATGCCTTACGGCGGAACGGGCGGCAATTTTGTTGCCCTTTGGTCGTGGAAATCTGACAGTACAACTGCGTGATTCCCCTCAACCCAAGATAGATTGCAGGACAAGGACACCCTGCACCATACACATTTGTCAGAAAAAGTTTTTAACTGAAAAAAGGCTGAACAGTTTCCTGTCCAGCCTTTTCCGTGTGCCGCCTCAGGCGGCGTGATTGGTTATCATTCGTAGATGGAGCCCATCTCGGCGACGTACAGCTCTGCCACCGTCACGCTTCCGCCTTCCGCAATGAGGGAAAGCCCGTCGGAGTCCTCCCCTTCCGGGTAGGCCCGCATGGAGATGGCCTTGGTGTCGTTAAAGAACCCTTCCACCAGGGACCGGTCCAGATAAATCTCCATGGTCAGGCTGCCGTCCTCCAGCGTCAGTGCGCCGGATACGGTGCCGGTAGTGGAACCTGCGCCCCGGTTGGTGGTCTCACCGTGAATCAGGCCGTCAGTGGTGGAGTAGAAGTAGCTGGTCACCTCAGAGCCGTCTCCGCTTTCCAGCAGGTTGACCCCAAACTGCTCCGCCTGGATGTCGGTGAAGGTCACGCGGATGTAGAGCATATCGCCGCTGACCTCCTGGAGCAGGGCGTCGGCCTCCTCCGCCGTCAGGTCGGTCTCGTCGATCAGCACCTCCGTCTCCAGATCGTGCAGGTCGTCCGTGGGGGAGACCATCAGGTCAGAGCCGTCGTCGTTCAGCCAGATCCGGCGGGCAAGCCCCACGTTGTGGGCCCAGCCTGCGGCGCCCTGCTCCGACGCAGCGCGCTGGTCCTGCATGATGCTGAACAGGTAGGTCTCGCCGGTCTCCTGGTCCACATAGGCGCTGGGGCCGGTAAAGACGTTGTCGCCATAGTCCAGAATGGCGGGGCCGTCCGCGTAGGCTTCGTCCGGCGTGAAGGTGCCGGTATCGTAGTCAAAGGTGCCGATGAAGTAGTACACCTTGTTGTCCGCGATGGACGCAGGCGCGGGGGAAATGATGAACACGTCCTTGGTCACGGTGCCGTCCTCGTTGGACAGGGTCAGGAGAATGGGCAGCTCCCAGCTGGTGCCGTAGGTCATGCTCTGGTTTTCCATCTCGTAGATCGGGCCGATGTACTGCCAGTCCATGTCAATGGTGCCGTCAGAGAGCAGCTCCAGCGTCTCCGTCTTGTAGAGCAGGGCGGTGCCGCCGGTGGTGGTGCTGCTGCCGGAGCAGATCAGCATATACCAGGCCCCGTCATGCTCCCAGATGTAGGGGTCCCGGAACTCGCCGGCCCGGCCCTGGCCCTCCTGCTGCACCACGGCCAGCTCGTCATAGATGACCCATTCGGTCAGCTCCGGGTCGGTCAGGTCGGCAGGATAGGCCACGCCGATGTTCTGGTTGGAGATCAGCCCGGCATCCGCATAGGCGTCGTTGCCCGCCGTGAAGAACAGCAGGGGCACGCCGTTCACGTCATAGGCCGCGTTGCCGGACCAGGCGCCGTCAGGCACCACGGAGTCCTCCGTGGGGACGATGGCCTCCTTCACCGGCGTCCAGTTCACCAGGTCCTCGCTGACCAGGTGGCCCCAGCAGATGTTGCGCCAGTAGGAGCCGCTCATGTTCTGCTGGAAGAACAGGTGGTACACACCGTTGTAGTAGACCGGGGCGTGGGGCTCGTTCATCCAGTACTGATAGGGGCCGCCGTGGTACTGGGGCTT
>JAJQCJ010000025.1 GCA_021202775.1 Clostridiales bacterium
CCTCAGTCGGCTGTGCCGACAGCTCCCCCTTCAGGGGAGCCGATGACGTGGTGGTTACAACAACCCCCTGCCTCCCCTGAAAAGGGAGGGGGACCGGCGTTAGCCGGTGGAGGGGTTGCCAGCTCCCTCAATACCCCACATGATGCCGCGGCACCTCGCTGAGGGTCTCCACCTTAATCAGGTTGGTGTTGCCGCTGCGGCCGTTGGTCATGCCGCCGGTGATAACGATGGTGTCGCCGGTTTTGGCGAAGCCGGAGGCCCGGGCGGTGATGAGGGCGTGATAGAACAGCACGTCGGTGGAGAAGAACTCCTCGCAGAGCATGGGCTTCACGTTCCAGCTCAGGGCAAGCTGGCGGTACGCCTTTTCGCTGGTGGTCATGCCGATGACCGGGGTGGGCACCCGGAACCGGCAGATCATCTTGCCAGTGGTGCCGGTGCGGGTGCAGGCCACGATGCAGGTGGCGTTGGTGTCGATGGCCAGCTGGCAGGTGGCGTGGGACAGGGCATCGTTCAGGTTTTGCAGCTGAAAGGTGGTGTTGCGGAACCGGCGGGTGTAGTGGGTGTGCTTCTCGGCCTCCACGGCGATGCTCGCCATGGCGGTGACGGCCTCCACCGGGTAGCGGCCCGCCGCCGTCTCGCCGGACAGCATGACGGCGCTGGTGCCGTCAAAGACGGCGTTGGCCACATCGGAGATCTCCGCGCGGGTGGGGCGGGGCTTGGCGATCATGGACTCCAGCATCTCCGTGGCGGTGATGGCGAGGCCCCCCTTCAGGCGGCAGGTGGTGATCAGGTGCTTCTGGATGGCGGGCAGCTCCACATAGGGAATCTCCACCCCCAGGTCGCCCCGGGCCACCATCAGGCCGTCGCAGTGCTCCAGGATGGACTCCGCATTGTCCACGCCGGCCCGGTTCTCCAGCTTGGCGATGATTTGAATGTCTTTGCCGCCGTTGGCGTCCAGGAAGTCCCGCACGTCGATGACGTCCTGGGCGCAGGAGACGAAGGAGCAGGCCACAAAGTCCACGTCGTTCTCAATGCCGAACAGCAGGTCGGCCTTGTCCTGCTCGCTGAGGTAGACCTGTTTGAGCACCTTGTTGGGGAAGCTCATGCTCTTCCGGTCGGAGAGGACCCCGCCGATCACCGTCTCGCAAATCAGGTCGGTGTCCGTTTTCTCTTTCACCTGGAACTTCACCAGGCCATCGTTGACCAGAATCTGGTCGCCCACGTCGATGTCCCGCACCAGCCCCTTGTAGGAGACGGAGACCCGGCCCTGGTCGCCCACCACGTCGTCAATGGTGAAGGCGAAGGGGTCGCCGTCCGCCAGCTCGATGCTTTTGTTTTGAAAGGTGCCGATGCGGTACTCCGGCCCCTTGGTGTCCAGCATGATGGGGATAGGCTCGTCCAGCTGCTCCCGGACCTTTTTGACCAGGTCCATTTTTTCCTTGTGTTCCGCATGGGTGCCATGGGAGAAGTTCAGTCGGGCGACGTTCATGCCGGCCTGAATCATGGCGGTCAGGGTCTCTTCATTGGAGCAGGCGGGGCCAAGGGTGCAGATAATTTTCGTCCGTTTCATCATATACTCATCCTTTGCGTTCCCTCGTCCGCCGATCTGCCAACCGGCGGCGGGGTCAGTTTCACACATTCAGTATACCGCATTTCACCGGGAAAAGATAGTCTGTGGAGGAAACTTTTTGGGTTTCACCCTGAATTTGGGGCGGCCTGCCCTGGAAACGCCCTTGCACAGAGGATTACTTTGTGATATAATTTGATTATGAGAGATTTCTGTAAGAAGAACCCCCAACCTGATGATGAGAAAGGAAGCGGCACCAAATGGCACTTCATGTCATGGACGAAGCAAACCACTGTTTACAATGCAAAAACCCCCGCTGCCAGCAGGGCTGCCCGATTCACACCAACATCCCGGAGGTCATCCGGCTGCTGAAGGAAGGCAAGCTGAACGAGGCGGGCTGGACCCTGTTCGAGAACAACCCGCTGACCACGGTGTGCAGCCTGATCTGCAACCACGAAAACCAGTGCGAAGGCCACTGCGTCCGAGGCATCAAGGGCGCCCCGGTTCACTTCTCCGTCATTGAGAACTACATCTCCTCCACCTACGCCTCCCAAATGACCAAGGGCCCCACCCCGAAGAACGGGATGCGGGTGGCCATCATCGGCTCCGGCCCCGCCGGGTTGACCATCGCGGTGATTCTGGCCCGGTATGGCTATGACGTGACCATTTTCGAGTCCCACGACAAGATCGGCGGCGTGCTGCGGTACGGCATCCCGGAGTTCCGCCTGCCGAAAAGCGTCCTGGACGACTTCGAGTACCGCCATTTGCAGCTCAAGGACATCAAGGTGCGCCCCAACACCGACATCGGCAAGGCGCTGACCATTGACGACCTGTTCCGGGACGGTTACAAGTCCATTTTCATTGGCACCGGCGTCTGGCGGCCCAATGTGCTGGGCATCCGGGGGGAGAGCCTGGGCAACGTACACTTTGCCATCAACTATCTGGCCAACCCGGACGTGTATCACCTGGGGGAGCGCCTCACCATCATCGGCGCAGGCAACGCCGCCATGGATGTGGCCCGCACCGCCATCCGCCACGGCGCGCGGCACGTCACCTGTTTCTCCATCACCAAAAAAGTGACCGCCAGCGACTATGAGGCCAGCTATGCCAAACTGGAGGGCGTGGAGTTCCAGTACAACAAAAAGCCGCTGGAGATTTTCGACGACGGCGTGGTCTTCTGTGACCTGGACGAGGCGGAGGACGGAACGCTGACCCCCATCCCCGGCACGGAGCGGAAGTACCTGTCGGACAGCGTGGTCATCTCCATCAGCCAGGGGGCGGAAAACTCCGTCACCGACAGCACCGCCGGCCTGGAGGTCAACCCCCGGGGCCTGTTTGTGGCCAATGAAGTGGGTCAGACCTCCCGCCCCGGCGTCTTTGCCTCCGGCGACGCGGTCCAGGGGGCCAGCACCGTGGTGGAGGCTGTGGCCCACAGCAAAAAGGTGGCCGAGGCCATGCATCAGTATATGCAGTCCCTCCCCAAGGATGAGGAGCCGGACCCCTATCAAAACGTCCCTGTCGCAGCGCAGGAGTGAGGAGGACCGATTCATCACATTGAAAGTCTGACAAGCGACTTCACTTGTCAACAATAGGCAAAAAAAAACACCCTCCCTGAGAGGCAGCGGTTTCGTATCGCACCGCCTCTCAGGGAGGGAATTGTTTCTTATAGTTCCGTCAACGGGGAAATAACACCTTGCAATGCTGACAAGCATATCCACTTGTCAAAGAGGAAACCCCGCAGAAAGGAGTCAGCAGCCTTCCACCATGGCTTTCAGCCGCTTGACACCCTCTACAATGTCATCCATAGAGGTGGCGTAGCTCCAGCGCAGGAACATATCGTCACCGAAGGAGGTGCAGGGCACCACGCACACCAGCCCTTCCTTCAGGAACACGTCGGCAAAGTCGTCGGCATTGTGAATCACGGTGCCGCAAATGGTCTTGCCCACCAGCTGGGAGATATTCATCATCACATAGAAGGCGCCCTGAGGCTTCAGGCAGCTGATGCCCTCGATCTCATTCATGGCCTTCACCATGTAGTCCCGGCGGCGCTCAAACTCTTGCCGCATGGCCTCCACCGTGTCCTGAGGCCCGGCCAGGGCCTCCAGAGAGGCGGCCTGGGAGATGGAGCAGGGGTTGCCGGTGGAGTGGCTCAGGTAGCTGCTGCAAATCTTCATGATGTTGGCGGGGCCGGCCAGATAGCCAATCCGCCAGCCGGTCATGGCGTAGGACTTGGAGACGCCGTTGACCAGAATCGTGCGGTCATAGACCTCCTGGCCCAGGGCGGCCACGGAGGTAAAGGTCACATCGCCGTAAACCAGCTTATAATAGATCTCATCGGAGAGAATGTACAGGTCATGCCTGACGCAGACCTCCGCCAGGGCCTGCAGCTCCTCCCTGGTGTAGACCATGCCGGTGGGGTTGCTGGGGTTGTTGAGGATCAGGCACTTGGTCTTGGGGGTGATGGCCGCCTCCAGCTTCTCCGGGGTCAGCTTGAAGTTCTCCGCCTCGGAGGCGTGAAGCACCACCGGCACGCCGCCCACCATCTGAATCAGCTCCAGGTAGGACACCCAGTAGGGGGCGGGGAGAATCACCTCATCCCCGTCGTTCACCAGCGTTTGCAGCGCCACATACAGGCAGTGCTTCGCGCCGGAGGTGACGACGATTTGGTTGGGCTGGTAGGTGACACCCATGTCCTCCTGCAAACGCTTGCAGACGGCCCGTTTCAGCTCCGCCGTGCCGCCGGCAGGGGTGTACTTGGTCTGGTGCTGGGTGATGGCGCGGATCGCCGCCATATTGATATTATCGGGGGTGGGGAAATCAGGTTCACCGCAGGTGAAACCGATCACGTCAATGCCGCTGGCCTTCATCTCGTTATAGAGGTTGTTCAGGCTCATGGTGGCGGAGGGGTGGATTGCGGACGCGACGGTTGCTAAGGATTTCATGGCTCCCATTCCTTTCATTCTTTCAAACTGGGTGCCGGACGCCGCCTCTTTGAAGGGCTTGCCGCGGCCTCTGCACTCAACATGAAATATTATATGCCCTGACTTGCAAAAATGCAAGGGCAAAATGTACAAATTTCCGGAAAAATGCATTGTCTTAGCCGTTGCAATTCATTTTTTGGAGGAATACACAAGAAATCCTGCAACTTGGCTCATTTTTTATGCCAAATGCAAAGGCGGGGCCTGCGGCCTGGCCTTCCTGCAAAGCGGCAACGAGGCAAAAAATCCGGGTGGACTGTGTTGCACACGATCCACCCGGTTTCCTTCAAACGGACAAAGCACTTTTATTCGGCGGCACTTTCATCATTTTCGCTGTGAAGGCAGCCTAGCAGTTCGGAGACGACCCAGGACGCCACAGTTGCAAGCAAAGCGCCAATAAAGCAAGAGGGCAGCCACCGCAGGGCATTTGCAATCTGCATCTGTGCCTCATAGTCGCTGGAATCGTAAGTACGGTTGCTGCTGAAAAAGAGAAAAATGGTCGCTATCCATAAGAGGACAGAAAGCGCAGGGAAGGCATACCGCCAAAGTTCATCTAAGTGCTTTCGCTTCATCGAAATATCATCCTTTCGTTTTTGTCTATCAAGGGTAATTTCTCTGGCTCCTGCAGTCGGGAGGCCGGTTCTTCTTGCGCCGACCTCCCGGTGTTTTCACAGGGCTTTCCGGAGCAGGCTGCCAATGCCAAGGCCAATCACCGAGAGAATTGTTCCGCCGACCATCATTTCAATGTCCGGCCGATTAAAGTGCTGAAACGCGATCATGTTGGCAGTGCTGAAGGTTGCGTACTGGGTCAGCATATACATCACGCCGAAGAGAAGCGCCGTAAACCACTTTCCCTTGCCCCAATAATTGCGCCTCCCGATCAGCAGGGAGCATACCAGCGTCGTCACCGGCAGCACGACCCAAAGGAACACCACGCTGTACCCCAGCGCATCCGCCCTGCCGCCAAAGAGCCAGAATACGAGGAGGGCGAAGACCCAAATTGCAAGGTAGGCGGCAATCAGGCGGGCCTTTCCCCTGCGGTCATCCCGCTTCGCGGAATCAGTGGGTTTCTCCGAATCCTTCCGGGAGACAGGCATTGTCGGTCCTCCTTTGCATGTGCTCTTTGTCTTACAGGGCCTCCCGAATCAGGCGGCCCATCTCCTTCGTGCCCACCAGCTGCTCCGTGGCGCCGGCGATGTCCGCCGTGTGCCAGCCTGCGCCCAGGACGGCGTCCACCGCGTGCTCGATGGCGTCCGCCTCCGCCTGGAGGTGGAAGGAGTAGCGGAACATCATGGACACGGACAGGATGGTGGCGATGGGGTTGGCCTTGTCCTGCCCGGCGATGTCCGGGGCGGAGCCGTGAATCGGCTCGTACAGGCCGGGGGCCTGGGCACCCAGAGAGGCGGAGGGCAGCAGGCCGATGGAGCCTGTGACCTGGGACGCCTCATCGGAGAGGATGTCGCCGAACATATTCTCCGTCACCACCACGTCGAACTGGCCGGGGTTCCGGACGATCTGCATGGCGCAGTTGTCCACCAGCATATCCTCATAGGCCACATCCGGGTACTCCTGGGCCAGACGGTGCATCACCTCCCGCCACAGGCGGCTGGTGGCCAGAACGTTGGCCTTGTCCACGCTGGTGACCTTCTTCCGGCGGAGGCGGGCCAGCTCAAAGGCCTGGCGGCCAATCCGCTCGATCTCCATCTCGGAGTAGGCCATCAGGTCGGTGGCCTCCTGGCCCCGGTCCTCCGTCTGATAGCGCTCCCGCTTGCCGAAGTAGATGCCGCCGGTCAGCTCCCGCACCATCATGATGTCGAAGCCCCGCTCCGCCGTCTCCCGTTTCAGGGGGGAGGCATCCTCCATGCCCTTGCGCATGGCGGCGGGACGCAGGTTGGTGAACAGCTCCAAATCCTTCCGGATGGCCAGCAGCGCCGTCTCCGGCCGCTGTTCGGCGGGCTTGTCGCTGCCCCACTTGGGGCCGCCTACCGCGCCCAGCAGCACGGCGTCGCAGCTCTTGCAGGTCTCCGCCGTCCCGGCGGGGTAGGACACGCCGCAGGCATCGGTGGCGCAGCCGCCCATCAGCACGTCCACAAACTGAAAGCTGTGGCCGAACTTTTCTCCCACGGTCTCCATCACTTTGACGGCCTCGTTGACGATTTCGGGGCCAATGCCGTCGCCCCGAATCAGCGCAATTTTATAGTTCATAGATACAACATTCCTTTCCCATGACCAGTTCGTGAGTTATCAGGACCACTGTGTTACTTCGCCAGCCCGCGGTCGATCAGAGACTGAATCAGCCCGCCGGACTGGATGATATTCTCAATAAAGGGCGGGAAGGGCGCGGCCTGGAAGGTTTTTCCGGTGGTCTCGTCACAGATGGTGCCGCTGGCCAGGTCCACGGTGAGTTTGTCGCCGGGCTGGATATTCGCCGCCGCCTCAGGGCACTCCATGATGGGCAGGCCGATGTTGATGGCGTTGCGGTAGAAGATGCGGGCAAAGGAGGCCGCAATGACGCATTTCGCGCCGCTGGCCTTGATGGCCAGAGGGGCATGCTCCCGGGAGGAGCCGCAGCCGAAGTTGGCGCCGCCCACGATGATGTCCCCCTGCTCCACGGTGGAGGCATACTTGGGGTCGATGTCCTCCATGCAGTGGGAGGCCAGCGCCGCCTCGCTGGGGTCGTTCAGGTACCGGGCCGGGATGATGACGTCGGTATCCACATTGTCGCCATAGACATAAATTTTAGACATGAGTTCCGTTCCTCCTAGAATCTTATCATTTCAAACGCCGGGTTATACGGACGCTTATAGGGCAAATACTAAATCGTCCCCATCCAATTCGTCCAGCTGCCGGAAGCCAATGCTGATGTACAACGCCTGTGCCCGCTTGTTAAATACCTCCGTGGACAGCTTTACCGGTCTGTCGGGATAGGCGCGTTTTAAAAGCTCCACCGCTTTCTGAGCCGCAGCCTTTCCGTATCCCTGCCCCTGGTGCCTCACGTCAATGAAATAGCTCCAGCTGCTGGCCTCACCTTCGCCCAGCCATTCAGTGAACAGGATAAAACCAATTCGTTCTCCGTCCGGACGGCAAATCAGGCAGGGGAGGCTACGTTCCGGGTGCAGGTAGGCGCGCCCCAGAGAGAAGCCGCCGGAATTGACGCACTCCCGCTGCTCCGGCGTCAGTTGGCAGCCCTCCACGGCATACCAGATGTCCTCATCGTCCTCCACGGGACGGAACAGGATGTTGTTTGGTTCCATTTCTGCGAGGAGCGGCAAAAGGCGCTCCTTCATGGTCGCCATTGGTTATCTTCCATCAAAGCTCGGCGGGGTCGGCCAGGACGCCCATCACCGCGGAGGCCGCCGCCACCGTGGGGGAGGCCAGGATCACCTTGCTGTCCACATGGCCCATGCGCCCCACAAAGTTCCGGTTGGTGGTGGACACGGCCACCTCGCCCTCGCACATACAGCCCATATGTCCGCCCAGGCAGGGGCCGCAGGTGGGGGTGGAGATGGCGCAGCCCGCCTCCAGCAGGTCCATATAAATCCCCTCCTGAATCATCTGGGAGATGATCTCCTGAGTGGCGGGGAGGACGATGCAGCGGACACCGGGGGCCACCTTGCGGCCCTTCAAAATCGCCGCCGCCGCCCGCATATCGCTGATGCGGCCGTTGGTGCAGGAGCCGATGACCACCTGGTCCAGCTTGATGCCCTTGACCTCCTGTACCCGCTTGGCGTTGCCGGGGAGGAAGGGCATGGCCACGGTGGAGTCCAGCTCGTCCAGGTTGATGACCACCTCCCGCTCGTACTCGGCGTCGGGGTCGGCCTCGTAAATCACCGGCTGGCGGTCGGTGCGGCCCTTCAGGTAGTCCAGCGTCTTGTCGTCCACCGGGAAGATGCCGTTCTTCGCCCCGGCCTCGATGGCCATGTTGGCGATGGTGAACCGGTCGTCCATGGTCAGCTCGCCCATGGCGGGGCCGGTGAACTCCAGGCTCTTATACAGTGCGCCGTCCACGCCGATTTCGCCAATCAGGTGGAGCATCACGTCCTTGCCGGACACGAAGGGCTTGAACTTGCCGGTCAGCGTCACCTTGATGGCGGAGGGCACCTTGAACCAGTTCAGACCGCTGGCCATGCCCGCCGCCATATCGGTGGAGCCCACGCCGGTGGAGAAGGCCCCCAGGGCGCCGTAGGTGCAGGTGTGGGAGTCCGCGCCGATGGTCAGGTCGCCGGGCACCACCAGCCCCTTTTCGGGGATCAGGGCATGCTCCACCCCCATCTCGCCCACATCGTAGAAGTGGGTCAGACCCTGGGCCCGGGCGAAGTCCCTCGCCACCTTGCACAGCTGGGCCGCCTTGATGTCCTTGCAGGGGGTGTAGTGGTCCAGCACGATCACAATCTTGTCCCTGTCGTACACCTGTTTGATGCCGTATTCCTCCAGCACCCCGATGGCCACCGGAGCGGTGACGTCGTTGCCATGTACCAAATCCAGCTTTGCCTCGATGAGCTGACCGGGGGCCACGCTGCTCAGCCCGGCGTGGGCGGCCAAAATCTTCTGGGTCATTGTCATTCCCATGGTAAACATACCTCCTCATTCAACCTGCGGCCAATGGGCCGCTGTTTGCTGCTTCTATCATACCGAATCCGGTTGCAAAAGAATGTAAACTATGATACAATCTGGGGCAAAGGAGGAGATTTTGTGGAATATTTCAGCCTGCAGGAACTGAACCTGCCCAAAGACATCTGGGCCCCCTTTGCCGCCCACTATCAGGCCCGGCGTTACCGCCCCGGACAGATCATCTATTTGCAGGACACCACCGCCCGGCACTTCTACTATCTGAAAAGCGGGCGAGTGAAAACCTACAGCTCCTCTGCGGAGGGGGTGGAGCGGGTGCTGAACATCTATCAAAGCGGCAGCCTGTTCGGGGAGGCGTCCTTCTTTGACGAGCTGCCCCGGGTCTCCTCCGCGGTGGCCATGACGGAGTGCGCCATCGTCCCCATTGACCGGCAGATGGCGGTGGAGGAGATGTCCGCCAACCCGGAGCTGACCCTGGCGCTGCTGAAATATCTGGCCCGGACGGTGCGGCTGCTGTCCTCCCAGGTGGACAACATGGCCTTCCTCCGGGCCGACCAGCGGCTGGCCCGGTACCTGCTGACCCTGCCCAGGGAGGAGGACGGGCTGATCCGCTGCTCCCAGGACGAGCTGGCCTCCGCCATCAGCGCCAGCCGGGTCACGGTGAACCGCACCCTGCAGCGGCTCACCAGGGAGGGCCTGGTGGAGACGGAGTACGGCGGGGTGCGGATTCTGAACCCCCAGGGCCTGGCGGCGTGTTAGCGCCTGCCCGGCGTTATTCCCCGCCCACATAGGCGGTCAGGGCCTCCATGAAGCCCTTCCGCCTGGACCGGCTGATTTGCAGCGTCTGGCCGGAGACCGTGACCCGGTTCTGGTCCACCTGCTCCACCTGGGCCAGATTGACCAGGTAGCAGCTGTTGCACCGGCAGAAGTGCTGCCCCGCCAGCTTGTCCTCCAGGCTTTTCAGGGAGCCCCGCTCGGAATACGTTCCCTCGCCCGTGTGGTAAACCACGTTGTGCCCCTGGCTTTCGATATAACTGATGCCGGACACATCCAGCCGAATCATGCGGCTCTCCTGCATCAGGTGCAGGAAAAACGTGGCGTTTTGCCGGATGCGGCTGACCGCTTTCTGCATCGCCTGTGCAAAGGCAAAATACTGTACAGGTTTGAGGAGATAATCCAGCGCATCCACCTTATAGCCCTCTATGGCAAACTGGGCCAGATTGGTGATAAAGATGATGATCACGGTCTGATCCCGCTCCCGAATCCACTGGGCGGTCTGCATCCCGTCCATGTAGTTCATCTGGATGTCCATCAGAATCAGATCGTAACAGGCGGTGTACGCCTCTGTGATTTCCAGCCCGCTGGAAAATTCGGTGATCCGGATGGGCTCCTCCTGTTCCCGCTCGTACCGCAGGAGGTACTCCTTCAGCTGCCGCCGGGCGGCGGCATCGTCCTCTACAACTGCAACCCTGACCATAGCGCTCTCCCCAACTCATCAAAAGTCACATAATTCCCCTGTTTTATGCATTATTATACAGGAGCGTCCCCCATTTGTAAAGGGGGCGCTTTTTCGTTTTTACGTCCGGCATCTGTGAGATTTATACAAAACACCCCCGCGTTCTCCGGGGTAAAACAGTACAAATGACGGGTTATGCCGCTGTGACGACGGATTATGCCAAATCATCCCAAAAGGTTGCCACAAGATGTTATGATGCCATCGTGATTTGGTGTGGCAACACACGATCAGGAGGTGAAAAACATGAAGCAACAAGCGTACAATCCCTATCTGCCCTCCTGGGAGTATATCCCGGACGGCGAACCCCATGTGTTTGGGAACCGGGTCTATGTCTACGGTTCCCATGACCGATTCAACGCGCCCATTTTCTGCATGAACGACTACGTCTGCTGGTCGGCCCCGGTGGACGACCTGTCCGACTGGCGGAACGAGGGGGTCATTTTCCGGAAGAATCAGGACCCGAAGAACGCCCTGGGGCTGCGGCTGCTCTTTGCACCGGACGTCTGCCGGGGGCCGGACGGGCGGTACTATCTCTACTATGCCTATGATTTCATGGGCATGATGGGGGTGGCCGTCTGCGACACTCCGGCGGGACAGTATCAGTTTCTGGGCCATGTACACTATCCGGACGGCACCGTCTGGGGCCGCCGGGCAGGGGACCAGCTGCCCTTTGACCCCGGCGTTCTGGCGGACGACGACGGACGGGTGTGGCTGTACTCCGGCTTCTATACCCCGGTGCCTGCGGTTGCCTCCGGCTTCCGGAAGCTCCGCAACGACGGCGGCGTGGTGCTGGAGCTGGAGCAGGACATGGTGACCATCAAAACAGAACCCAAACTGCTGTTCCCCAAAGAGGGATCCGGCTCCTTCCCCAACCACGAGTTCTTCGAGGCCAGCTCCATCCGGAAGGACGGCAACCGCTACATCTTCGTCTACTCCTCTCGGCATAACCATGAGCTGTGCTATGCCACCAGCAGCCGGCCGGACGGCGGCTTCGTCTACGGCGGCACGCTGGTCAGCCAGGGCGACCTGTTCCTGGACGGCAACGAGGACGAGGCAAAGGGCACCAACTACCTGGGCAACACCCACGGCGGGATGCTGCACATCGGCGAGGACTGGTATATCTTCTACCACCGGCAGACCAACCGGCACTCCTACTCCCGGCAGGCCTGCGCGGAGAAGCTGGTGCGAAATCCCGACGGCTCCTTCCGGCAGGCAGAGGTCACCAGCTGCGGCCTGAACGGCGGCCCGCTGAAGGGCATGGGCTGGTACGAGGCCAGAATCGCCTGCAACCTGTGGAGCAGGGACGGCGTAGGCCGGTATGACGGCGACAGCCCGAAGAAAAAACTGAAAAACCATCCCTATTTCACCCAACACGGCAAGGACCGGGAAGGGGAGGGCGACCAGTACATCGCCAATATGCAGGACGGCGCTGTGGCCGGATTCAAGTACTTCCGGATGGGAACGGCCGCCGCGATTTCCGTGGAGGTCAGCGGGACGGCGGAGGGCCGGCTGTTGGTGTCGGAGAAGGCGGACTTCTCTGTCCTGAACGCGGTCATCCCCATCCACAGCCAGACCGGCGTGACCTGCTGCGCATCCGCTGCCCTCCAGATGGGGCCGGGTGTAAAGGCACTTTACTTCCGGTTCGCGGGAACCGGCGCGATGGACTTTATCGGATTTGAACTGAAGTGAACCATGATTGGAGGAGGTACCTATGAAGAAGAATAAGTGGCTGAAACCGGTGATCGTCATCGCGGTGATCGCGGTCCTTCTGGTTGCGGCCTATCAAAGCCTGAACAGCTATCTGTCCAGCCGCTCCGTGTCGGTGACGGCCAGCGACATCATGTCCACCATTGTGACCCTGCAGGATTACCTGATCGCCCTGGGCGCGGTGCTGGTCGCTGCCATTGTGGTGGCCATCGCGGCCTTTAAGTTCCGGCAGCCTCTGGCCGGACTGATCCGGGGGGAGGCGCTGGTGGCCGCGGTGCTGGCCATCCTCGTCGTGGTCAACGCCATCTGCCTTGGCCCGGAGTACAGCATCCTGAACAACGTGCTGGCGGAGCAGTATTACAGCAGCGACGAAACCCTGGCGGATGCGGAGCAGCTGGTGGAGGACATCTCGGATGAAGGCATCGTCCTGCTGAAGAACGACGACAACGCCCTGCCTCTGACGGGCGTGACCAGGCTGAACGTGTTCGGCTGGTCCTCCACCAACCCGATTTACGGCGGCACCGGTTCCGGCTCGGTGGATACGGAGACGTGCGTCACCCTGCTGCAGGGCCTGGAGGACGCCGGTTATGAGCTGAATACGGACATCTCCGACTTCTACACGGAGTTCTGTGCGGAGCGGCCCACCGTGGGCATGCTGGGCCAGGACTGGACCATTCCGGAGCCCAGCCTCGAGGAATACGACGAGGCGGGCATCTTTGAGAGCGCCGTGGAATTCTCCGACACCGCCGTTGTGGTGATTGCCCGCTCCGGCGGCGAGGGCGCCGACCTGCCCACCAGCATCACGGACGAGGACACCTTTGTGGAGGGCGGCTCCTACGGCTCCTCCGGCGTCCGCTACACCTCCTATGCCGACGACGTTGACCCGGACAAGTCCTATCTGGAGCTGAGCAACCGGGAGGAGGCCATGCTGGAGCGGGTGTGTGAGGAGTTTGACAACGTCATCGTCATCATCAACTCCGCCAACGCCATGGAGCTGGGCTTCCTGGAGGAGTACGACTCTATCAAGGCCGCCCTGTGGGTGGCCGGCCCCGGACAGACGGGCTTTGAGTCGCTGGGGAAAATCCTGAACGGCGAAGTGAACCCCTCCGGCAAGCTGGTGGACACCTATGTGTACGACCTGACCAGCTCCCCGGCCTACAACTATGTGGGCAGCTTTATCTATGACAACTCCGAGGACCTGGTGGCTGTGGAAACCGCGTCCAGCGCCTTCGTGTCCTTCAACAACTATGTGGAGGGCATCTATGTGGGCTATAAGTTCTATGAGACCGCCGCAGAGGAGGGCCTCATCGACTATGACGAGGTTGTGCAGTTCCCCTTCGGCTACGGCCTGAGCTATACCGAGTTTGAACAGGAGATCACCTCCATTCAGGACGACGGAACCACCATCACGCTGACCGTGGAGGTCACAAACGTGGGCGATGTGGCAGGGAAGAGCGTGGTTGAGGTCTACTACACGCCGCCCTACACCAACGGAGGCATTGAAAAGGCGTCCGTCAACCTGATCGAGTTCGGCAAAACCGCCCAGCTGGAGCCCAACGAATCGGAGACTATCACCCTCTCCTTCGACTGGGAAGACCTGGCCTCCTATGATTACACTGAGGTCAAGGCGGAGGGCGGCGCCTACGTACTGGATGCCGGCGACTATGAGATCAGCATCCGCTCCGACGCCCATACCGTGATTGACAGCCGGACGCTGACCCTGGACGGCGACATCATCTACAACGACGACAACGACGGCAGCCGCTCCTCCGATGAGACGACGGCGACGAATCAGTTCGCCTACGCCGAAGGGGATGTGACCTATCTGAGCCGCGCCGACGGATTCGCCAACTACGCGGAGGCGACGGCGGCCCCCACCGACTTCACCCTGACCGATACGGTGACGGACGGTCTGTATACGGAGATTCTGTATGATTATTCAGAGGTGGACGACCCGGACGCCGTCATGCCCACCACAGGCGCCAGCAACGGCCTGACCATTCAGGACATGATCGGGGTGGACTATGACGACGAGCTGTGGGAGGACCTGCTGGATCAGCTCACCGTTGACGAGATGAGCACCCTGGTGGCCACCGGCGGCTATTCCAACGCCAAGGTGGAGTCCATCGGCCTCCCCGCCACCATTGAGTGCGACGGCCCGGCGGCCATCTCCAACAACTTCACCGGCCAGACCGGCACGGCCTTCCCCTGCGCCACCATGCTGGCCGCCACCTGGAGCAAGGACCTGGCGTATCAGCGGGGCGAGCTGATGGGCAGACAGTGCAACGAGATGAACGTATGCGGCTGGTACGGCCCGGCCATGAACATTCACAGAACCGCCTTCTCCGGCCGCAACTTCGAGTACTACTCCGAGGACAGCATCCTCTCCGGCTGGATGGGCGCAAACGAGGTGGCCGGCGCGAAGGAGTACAACATCATGTGCTACATCAAGCACTTCGCCCTGAACGACTCCGAGACCAACCGCTATAACCGGCTCTGCACCTGGAGCAACGAACAGGCCATCCGGGAAATCTATCTGAAGCCCTTCGAAATGGCCGTCAAGGAGGGCGGTGCGAACAACGTGATGATCGCCCACAACTACATCGGCAACGTCTGGGCGGGCGCCAGCTCCACACTGCTGCAAACCGTCCTGCGGGATGAATGGGGCTTCGTAGGGTCCACCGTGACAGACTGGTTCTCCAGCGACTACGGCTACTACCTGGCGGACGCCGCCATCCGCTCCGGCGGAGACAAGATGCTGTCCTCCACCGGCGACCCCAACGCCTATACTGCGGATACCAGCGACGCGAACACGGTGATCGCCCTGCGGAACGCGTGCCATAACATCCTGTACAGCCTGGCAAACTCCAGCGCTATGGATGAGCGCAACTTCTCCACCCCCGGCTGGGTCACCACCTTCTACGCGGTTGACGCCGGCGTTGGCGTCCTGCTGGCGGCGGGGGAGGTCTACCTCATCCTCCGCTTCCTGAAAAAGCGCAAGGCAAACGCCGCCTGACCCGGTGTCTGCCCACCGTAGCGCGAACCACACTTTAACGAGAACCACACGTTGACCGTCAAGGCCCTGCCCGTTTTCGGGCAGGGCCTTTCCCTGCGCCGCCGATGCAGAGCGGCGTGGGCGCTGCCGTGCTGACACCCATCATTTCCGTTCTGACCGCTTCCTTGTGCGCCACCGGGCACAAAAGAAACCCTGTGACTGCTTTACCGCAGTCACAGGGCCTTTCTGGTGGACGATACAGGATTCGAACCTGTGGCCTTCCGCACGTCAAGCGGATGCTCTAGCCAGCTGAGCTAATCGTCCGTGATAGAATTGAGGAATCAGAATAAATGGTGGACGATACAGGATTCGAACCTGTGACCTTCCGCACGTCAAGCGGATGCTCTAGCCAGCTGAGCTAATCGTCCAAGTCAATCAACAGCTGTTATTATAGTACATGATGCACCGTTTGTCAAGGAATTTTTTCCCGAAAACGGTCTTTTGTTTTGGCCTGAGACGCCGCCCATCGGGAGCATCGGCATCAGGAGGAACGGTCCGGTTTCCCCGGGCGGAGCGGGCAGGAACGGCGCCGTTACAGCGCCGCCCCTGCGGTATGCCTGGGGTACCTTCCGGCGTTATTCCATGCTGACATCCTTCAGCAGCTCGTTTTCCACCACCTGGGTGCGTCCGCCCTCCATACAGTATACCCTGTGGAGAAAGACGTTCATGTGCTCCCCCAGGTGAATCTCCCGGCGCTCCAGGGCGCGGCTGGTGAGCAATGTGACGCCGCGCACCTCCAGCCGCACCTCCAGGGAATTGCCCCGGAAGCTGATACCGGTGACAATGCCGTCCTCCGCCCGGTCCGCGAAGGGCTGCATTTGGGCGTTGTCCTTCTTGAACGCATCCACAAACTCCGGCCGAATCAAAACCTTCTGCCCCGACGGCAGATGCTCGAAGCCGCGGAAGCCGGACAGACCCTCCACCACGCTGGAGTTGCCTGCGAACTGGGCCACAAAGGGGGTCCTGGGGTGCAGGTAGATGTCCGCCGGCGTCCCCATCTGCTCAATGCGGCCCTCATTCAGGATGATAATTTCGTCAGAGACCTCCAGGGCCTCCTCCTGGTCGTGGGTGACGAAAACGCTGGTGATGCCCACCCGCACAATCATGTCCCGGAGCCAGACCCGCAGCTCCTTGCGGACCTTGGCGTCGATGGCGGCGAAGGGCTCGTCCAGCAGCAGCAGGCTGGGGCCCGGGGCGATGGCCCGGGCAAAGGCCACCCGCTGCTTCTGGCCGCCGGAGAGCTGATTGGGATACCACTTCTCCAGCCCGCCGAGGCCCACCAGCTGAATCAGCTCTGTCACCCGGTCATGGATTTCCGCCCTGCTCTTCTTCTGCACCTTCAGGCCAAAGGCGATGTTGTCATAGACGGTCATGTAGCGAAACAGCGCATAGTTCTGGAACACGAACCCAATGCCCCGGTTCCCCGCGGGCACATCGTTGACGTTCCTCCCGTCGATGAAAATGTCGCCGCTGTCCTGCTGCTCCAGCCCCGCGATCATGCGGAGGATGGTGGTCTTGCCGCTGCCGCTGGGGCCCAGGAGGGCCGCCATCTTGCCCTGCTCCACGCTGAAGGTGACGCCCCGGGCCGCCTCGTAGTCGCCGAACCGTTTGTTCAGCTCTTTTGCCTCCAGAAACATCGCTCATTCCTCCTGCGCCGCGGACTTTCTCGCCCGCCATTCGGCAATATTCTTTAAAATCAGCATCACCAGCGCCAGCAGCACCAGGATGGAGGACACCGCAAACGCCTGTGTGATGGCCTCCGCGCCGCCGGACATATAGAGGGCGTCCACCTCCAGGGGGAGGGTGAAGGTCTCGCCACGGGCCTTGGACACGGCGTAGACCGCGCCGAACTCTCCAAAGGCCCGGGCCGCGCACAGCACCATTCCGTAAATCAGGGGCCACTTGATCTGGGGCAGGGTGACCCGGCGGAAGATGGTAAAGCCCCCCGCCCCCAGCAGGGCGGCGGCCTCCTCCTCGGCACAGCCCTGCAGGTTCATGACCGGCAGCAGCTCCCGCAGCACATAGGGGAAGGTCACAAAGACGGTGGCCAGCACCACGCCGGGGATGGAGAACACCAGCGCGATGTCCGTGCCGAAGGTGTCGTTGAACCAGTTGACCACCGGCGTAGCCAGACCGTTGCGTCCGAACATCATGATAAACGCCAAACCGGCGATGACCGGAGAGATGGAGAAGGGGATGTCGATCAGCGTGGTCAGCAGGCTCTTGCCCCGAAAGTCGAACCTGGTCAGCAGCCAGGAGGCCGCCAGGGCGAAGAACGTGTCCACCAGCAGGGCGACGGCCGCCGCCAGCAGCGTGACCCGAAGGGCGGAGAGTGTGTTCTCCGCCGTCACGGCGTCCCAATACAGCGCCCAGCCGTCCTTCAGGGCGCGGTAGAGGACCTCCGCCAGGGGCCACACCAGCATTACCGCAAAGAACAGCACCCCGATGACGATCAGCGTGATTTGCCCCGCCGTCAGCCGGGCTTTTTTCGTTTGTTTCACAGCGCACCCTCCTCTCACCGGGTCCGCCGGGCGGCGAACCACTGCACCATGTTCAGCAGGAACATCAGCAGAAACGAAATTGCCAGCAGCACCAGGGCGATGGCGGCGGCGCCAACGTAGTCGGCGCTGCCGGAGTTCAGCTTCTGCATGATGACGTAGGACACCACCTGGGTGCCGTTCTTTGCGCTGTTGCCGGAGATGTAGATGACGCTGCCGTACTCCCCAATGCCGCGGGCCAGGGCCAGGCCGAAGCCGGTCAGCAGGGCCGGGGTCAGCTCCGGCAGGATGACGTGGCGGAAGGTGAAGCCCCTGGAGGCCCCCAACGTCAGCGCCGCCTCCTCACAGGAGGGGGGCAGCTTCCGCAGCACCGGCTGAATGGAGCGCACCACAAAGGGAATCCCCACGAACACCAGGGCAATCACCAGCCCCACCCGGCTGTAGGAGCCCTGAATCCCGATGCGGCTCAGGGCCTGGCCCAGCACCCCCTGGTCGGAGTACATCTTCGCCAGGGTGATGCCCGCCACGGCGGTGGGCAGGGCGAAGGGCAGCTCGATCATGCCGTCGATGAGCCGTTTGCCGGGAAAGTCATAGCGCACCAGAATCCAGGCCAGAATCAGCCCGAACACGCAGTTGATGGCCGCTGCCAGCAGGGCGCACAGGATGCTGGTCTGGAAGGCCCCCACCACATTGCTCCGGGTGATGGTCTCCCAGAACTCCGCCGGGGTCAGCTCGAAGGAGCGGATCAGCACCGAGGCCAGGGGCAGCAAAATCAGCAGCGACAGCATGGAAACTGTGATGCCCAGCGTCAGGCCAAAGCCCGGTATGACCCGATTTCGTTTTTTCCTCATCTGTCACGCCACCTATCAGCTGTTATAGATTTCGTCAAAAATCCCATCGTCCTGGAAGAATTTCTCATAGGCCGCGTCCCAGCCGCCGAAATCGTCGATGGTGCACAGGGTTACGTCCAGGTCAAACACGTCGGAGAACTCGCTCAAAATCGCCTCGTTGGTGGGGCGGTAGTAATATTCCCCGATGAGGCGCTGGGCCTCGTCGGTGTAGAGATATTCCAGATAGGCCCGGGCCACCTCCGCCGTGCCGTGGTCTGCCACATTTTCATCCACCACGGCCACCGAGGGCTCGGCCAGAATACTGACGCTGGGGGTGATGAGCTCGTATTCACCGGGATAGTCGGCCATGGTCTGGAGGGCCTCGTTCTCCCAGGCAATCAGCACATCGCCCTGGCCGTTCTCCACAAAGGTGGTGGTGGCCCCTCTGGCGCCGGAGTCCATGACCAGCACGTTGGCATAGAGGGCCCGCATAAACTCCTTGATTTGGGTCTCGTCCTCGCCGTACTGCTGCTGGGCATAGTACCAGGCGGCCAGGAAGTTCCAGCAGGCCCCGCCGGAGGATTTTGGGTCAGGGGTGATGATGTCTACGCCGTCCTGGAGCAGGTCGTCCCAGTCCTGGATGTCCTTCTCGTTCCCGGCCCGCACCAGAAAGACGATGGTGGAGGTGTAGGGGGCGCTGCTGTTCTCAAACTCGTCCATCCAGCCGGAGTCGATCATGCCTTCTTCTTCAATCAGGGTGATGTCGTGGGCCAGAGCCAGGGTCACCACGTCGGCCTCGTTGCCCTCGATGACGGAGCGGGCCTGGGAGCCGGAGCCGCCGTGGGACTGGTTGATCTTCACCGTCACGCCGTAGGTCTCCTCATAGTAGGCGGCAAACAGCTCGTTGTATGCCTCGTAAAACTCTCTGGTGGGGTCATAGGATACGTTCAGCAGCTCGATCACATCGCTGTCCTCCTCCGAGGCTTCGCCGGAGGAGGAGCCGCAGCCGGTCAGCGGCCCGGCCAGCAGGCACAGGCATAGGGCGGTCACATTCCATTTTTTGATAGGGTTCCTCAGATTGCGCTTCATGGTATGCTCCTTTTTGGTCAAACGTTTGCGTTACAAATATCAGGTTCGATTCGGGAAATAACCGGGTATTTCCAAGCTTCACCTGCTTGTATCAATCAATGTACACCGGTGAAACCCGCCTGTCAATCTAAAATTATGCAAACGTTTGCGTTAAGGACTTGCAATCCGCCCGCCCATCCGGTACAATGGATTTATACTGTTGTGAGAGGTGGCGCGTACCATGTCGCTGAAAGAAATTGCCGAACGGGTCGGGACCTCCGTCTCCACCGTGTCCCGGGTCCTGAATAACACCTCGCCCAAATGCGCCTCGCCGGAGTTACAAGAGCGCATCTGGACGGCGGCCCACGAGCTGGGCTACCGCCCCAACGAAGCCGCCCGTGCGCTGCGGAGCAGCGGAGCGGGAACGGGCGCGGAGCCGCCGCTGCGGATCTCCGTGCTGATGGCCCGGTTCCGGGATGTGGAGTCGGACCCGTTTTTCGCGGACCTGCTGCACTGCCTGAAAACAGAGCTGTATGCCCAGGGGGCGCTGCTGCATCGCGTCGTCTATGCCGAGGACGCGCCGGGGACGGAGGAGGAGACCGGCTCCGACGGGGTGATCGTCCTGGGACGCTGCTCCCAGACCCTGCTGGAACAGCTGCGGGCCAGGAATCGGAATATTGTGGGCATCTGGCGTAACCCCATGGAGTTTCAGGTGGATGAGGTGGTCTGCGACGGCAGGAAGGCGGCGGAGCTGGCGGTGGAGCATCTGATCGGACTGGGCCACCGCAGCATCGCCTACATTGGGGATTGCTCCTTTGAAAGCCGCTATGTGGGCTATACCGGCACCCTGATTCGCCACGACATCCCCATCAACTACCGTCTGATCAAGCCCACCGACCAGACCTTTGCCCAGGGCAGGCGGGCGATTCTGGAACTACTGGAAGGGGAGAGCTCCTTTTCCGCCGTGTTCTGCGCCAACGACATCACCGCCGTCAGCGTGCTCCAGACGCTGAACGAGGAGAGGCGGCGTATTGACCGCCCGATCTCGGTGATTTCCATCGACGACATCGAAGGGCTGTGGGACCAGACCCCGGCCCTGACCACCGTTCACATCCCCCGGCAGGAGATGGCCCACATGGCGGTGCAGACGCTGCTGGACCGCATCCGCCGGGGCCATCAGGAGGCAGTGCGCATCGAATTTCCCTGCAAAATCATCCGGCGGGAGAGCTGCTTTCCGCGCTGAATCAAACAGAAAAACTCCGCCCCCTTTTTCAAGGGGACGGAGCTTTTTTGTGTGTAGGAACCATCCTGCGTGGTCAGGGACGCCGGTGAGCAGGACAGGGGAAGCGCGGGTCATCCCCCATAGTAATAGAAGCTCTGCACTTCGGAGGTCTCCACCAGGATGGAATTCTGGTTCAGCACCTCCAGCACCTCATCCATAATGGCAATCAAATCCGCCTCCTGCACGTCCGTAAAGCGGTAGACGAGGGTCTGCTCTTCCGTCAAAACGCCAAGCTCATCCACCCATCCGCCGTTTGCCTCTATCACCGTGTAGCCCTCCACATAGCTGGAGCAGATTTCGTTGACCAGCGCCTTTGCGTCCTCCAGCGAAATCAGCTGCGTATAGGTATCCTTATCGTTCGTGCCGATGTAAATCGTGTAGCAGGTGGTCTGCTCACTCTCGGCAAAAACGGCGTCGGACGCCTCCGCATCAGAAGTTTGGGCGAGGTAGACCATAACGCCGCCCGTGGCGCACAGGTTCAGCACCAGCAAAATCAGGATGACCCAGGTCAGCGGTTTTGTTTTTTTCATTGCCTGTGCCCTTGCAGTTATCTGCGCATCTTAACGGCATAGACGATGCCCAGGCCACCGGCAAACGCCAGGGCCATCCAGAGCCACAGCTCTGTGTTGTCGCCCGTCTGGGCAGAGGTGACGGAGGTGCTGTCCTCTGTGCCTGTTTCGCTGCCAGTTTCAGAGGTGGTCTCAGAGGTGGTTTCGGAGCCGGCCGCATCCGTTTCGCTGTCCGTCTCAGATTCTGTTTCAGATTCTGTCTCGGAGCTGTCCGCCGTACCCGTTTCGTCCTCCGCCTCCGGCTCCGCATCCGAGCTGCCGGAACCGTCGGCGTCGCCGCCGGTCTCACCGCTGCCGGTGGCCGGAATCACTTCCGTTTTCGTCTCGCCGCAGACGGTGCAGGTATAGGTCATCACGCCGTCCTCTGTGGCGGTGGCCTCCGTGGTGACGGTGCCCTCGTCCCAGACATGGCTGCAAATGTTGGTGATTCTGCCGGAGCCGGTGATGCTCTCATAGTTGAGGAGGTATCCCGTATAGGCGGCAAGGGGCTGTTGACGGTGGAGATGTTCCCGTAGCCGTTCCCGTCCGAATCGGTGAAGGCCTGGGCATAGGCGGCCAGGGCCATGTAATCCTCCACGATATAGTCCCGAATCAGTTCCACATCGGAGAACATATCAAAGCCGCCGCCGCAGTTCCGCAGGGTATAGTTGGTTCCGGCCACGGAGTAGGTTGCGTTCACATCCAAATCCTCGTATTCGCCGGTTTCCTTGTTGTACACCTTGACGTTTTTCACCCGGTACTCCCCGGTGGGGCCGCCGATCCAGGTTTCGTTTTCGTCCTCCTGCACCGTGCTCTCCACCGCCAGGTCGATCTCGTAGCTCAGCCCGGCCACATGGAGGAAGCCGCCGGCCTCGCCCACCGTGACATATCTTGCGCCAAACTCCAGCGCGTCCAGGATGGCCTGTCCGCTGACCTCCACAACGCACAGGACGTTACCGAAGGGGTTGACGGTTTTGCAGGTGAGATAGGTCCAGTCCCCGGCCGCCACGGAGTCGCGAATGCCTCCGCCGTTCATAATGGCGATGTCGCACCCAACGCCGTCTGCCTCATTGATGTACCAATAGTAGGCGTCGGCGTTGAAGTCGCCCAGGTTGGTTTCACCCTTACGGACAAGGCGGTTGCCGTCCGCGTCATTCACTGTGAACTCGATGTCGGTTTCCGCGATTTTTTCGCCCAGAAGCTCATCGACCTCATTGATCCAGCTCTCCTCGATGGCCTGCACCTCGGCGTTGGGGGTGACGTCCGCCAGGTCCTCCGCCGTCAGCAGCTGGGTGGAAATGACGCCGTCAGCGCTGATCGTCATCTCCCCTAGGGCGCTGAAATAGCAGCCCGTCTGGGTCAGCAGCACCTCGTTGCCGTCCAGGTCTGTGACATACTCCGACTCCATGGTGGTGTGGGAGTGGCCGTCAATGAAGGCATCCAGGCCGGTGGTGTTTGCGATGACCTCCTCCGAAGTCCACGGCACAGAGCTGGGGTCTACCCCCAGGTGGCCCAGGGCGATGACGTAGTCCGCCTCCTCGGAGGCCGCGTCAATGGCCGCCTGGACATAGGCGTACAGGTCAGACCCGTCCGTGCCGCCGGCAATGCCATAGATAAAGTTGCCGTCGTCGTCCTGGAAATATTTCGGGGTGGATTTGCTGATGGACTCCGGCGTGGTGATGCCCACAAAGGCGATACGCACCCCGTTCACCTCGAACACCTCATAGCTGTCCAGCACAGTTTCGCCCACTTCGCCGTCCTCTACGTGGTAGAAATTGCAGGAGACATAGGGGAAGTCCGCCCACTCGATGGCGTTGAGGGCGCCCTCCATGCCGTAGTCGAACTCGTGGTTGCCCAGGGTAGCCAGGTCATACCCTGCGGCGTTCATGATCTCGATGATGGTTTCGCCGTTGTCCATGCCGCCATAGGCGGTTCCCTGGAGATGGTCACCGGCGTCAACCAGCAGCACGTTCTCCAACGTGTCCCGATACCCGGCCACCAGAGAATAGGTCAGGTCGCCGTCAATATAAGTGTGGATATCGTTGGTGTAGAGAATCGTCACAGACGATTCGGATGTGTCCTCCTGCACCTCCACTTCTGTGGCCCAAGCCGGAACAGAAAGGGAAAAGCACAGCAAGACTGCCATACAGAGCGCGGTCATTCTTTTCACGTTTCAGGACTCCTTTCGTATTTGGTTGTCATGGTTGGTTGCGCTTCCGGTGATGAACGACCCGCAAAACCGCCGCGGGCGGAGCCGGTGGACAGGGATACGCCTTCCGCCGCGGCAGGCGCCCCAGGGGGGTGTGGGCCAGCCCTGCGAAAGGGTACCGGCCCGTCCGGGGCACAATACCGGGGGGGCCTCCGGCGTGAGCTGTGCGAGTAATCGTTCACTATATATTATACCATATGAAACGAAAAAGTGCAATGACAAATTGAAGCGTCAGCGGTCCTTTCCTGTCGTATTCCGGAAGACGCAAAAAAGCGGCCCGCAACCGGGCCGCTGAGGGAAGGGGAGAGGGTTACCGTTTGTTGCTGCGCCGCCAGATGTGCAGCTTTTCCGCGTCGGCGATGAGCTGCTGGCGGAAATCGGGGTGGGCGATGGAGATGAGGGCCTCCGCCCGCTCCCAGGCGCTCTTGCCCTTCAGGTTCACCATGCCGTACTCCGTGACCACATAGTTGGTGTTGGCCCGGGTGTCGGTGACGATGCTGCCGGGGGCCAGGGTGGGGTTGATACGGCTCTCCAGCTGGCCGGTTTTCTTGTTCATAAAGGTGGAGGACAGGCAGATGAAGCTCTTGCCCCCTTTGGACAGGTACGCGCCCATGACGAAGTCCAGCTGTCCCCCCGCGCCAGAGATCTGCCGGGTACCGGCGGCCTCGGCGGCCACCTGACCGAACAGGTCCACAGAGATGGCGTTGTTGATGGAGATGAAGTTGTCCAGCTGGGCGATGACCCGGACATCGTTGGTGTAATCCACCGCGGCGGACATACACTGGGGGTTGTTGTCCAGGAAGTCATACAGCTTTTTGGTGCCTGCGCCGAAGGCATAGACCTGGCGGCCCGTGTCGATGCTCTTGCAGCGGCCGGTGATTTTCCCGGCGTTGTAAATGTCCACAAAGGCGTCAACGTACATCTCGGTGTGGACACCCAGATCCTTCAGGTCGCTCTGGGCGATCAGGGAGCCGACGGCGTTGGGCATACCGCCGATGCCCAGCTGGAGGCAGGCCCCGTTGGGAATCTCCGGGACGATCAGTTTGGCCACGGCCTCGTCCACCTCGGTGGCGGCGGCGGAGGGCATTTCCGCGATGGGCGGGTTGCTCCCCTCCACCACGCCGGTGACCTGGGAGATGTGAATCCCCTCCTGGAAGCCCCCCAGGCAGCGGGGCATGTTCTCATTGACCTCCACAATGATCACCTCGGCCCGTTCGCAGACGGCGGCCATGTGGGAGGCGCTGGGGCCGAAGCTGAAGTAGCCGTGCTCATCCATGGGGGAGACGGTGAAGAAGGCCACACGGGAGGGGTTGTCGATGTCCCGATAGTAGCGGGGCAGCTCGGAATAGCGGATGGAGGCGTAGTAGGCGAAGCCTGCGCTCACCGCCTTGCGCTCCACGCCGCCCATGTGCCAGCTGTTCCAGGTCATATGTTCCTCCGGGTGGTCGATTTTGAAAATCTCCGGCGTCCACATCAGGATGCCGCCCCGGAAGTTGACGTCGTGGAGCTGGGGCAGGCGCTTCGCCATGGCCTGGTCCAGGGCCACAGGGGTGGTAGTGGTCCAGCCGTAATCGACCCAGTCGCCGGAGCGGACGCACTGCACCGCTTCCTCCGGCGTGGTCAGCTTGCTTTTGTAGAGTGCTTGGATGTCCATAGATAATGCCTCCTTGGCAATCGTGATTGGAATGGGGAAGGGAGGGGAAACGTTCCGCTGACCCAAAGCCCTCCATTGACATAGGATGGAAGGGATCAGAGGCGCAGATGGGGCCGCCGGAGCGGCACAAATCCGGGGCAGACTCCGAAAGGCGGCGGGAGATGAGACAAATTCCGACGGAATGTGGCAAATCTCTTGCCAGTGTACCCAGAATTTGCTATACTGATTGTAGTGTACTTCCGCGCAGCGCAGACCATCCTATATCTTATCCGGTTCCGTTCGGTCGGACCGTTTTGGAGGCTACTATGGAACGCTTCACCCTCTCCGGGAATGCCTATTTTGACAGACAGGACCAGCCTGTCCTGTTGGCAGCAGACGGAGTTGTTCAATATCAAAATAAGGCGATGGAGGCGCTGGAGCGCTCCTGCGGTCTGGACACGGCGGCGGGGCAGCCCCTGCCGGAGATTCTGGCGGACCTGGGGACGGACACTGTAGCGCAGCGCGAGCTGGCCGGGGTACCCTGGAAGGTCTGTACCCAGAGGACAGACGCAGGGGTGCTGTACGTCTTTCAGGAACTGCAGGAAAACGGGCTGGGAAAATACGAGGCCCTCCGCCTCTGCACCCAGGTGCGCGGCAGCCTGGGGGGGACGATGTTGGCGCTGCAGCAGCTCTTTGACAGCATGGTGGAGACGGAGCAGCTGAAGCTGGAGGATCGGTTCAATCCGCTGCTGAAGCAGTACAGCCGCATCCTGCGCATGGTGTCCAGCACGGAGCTTCTGGTGCAGAGCGAAGAGGACCTGAAAAGCAGCTGGAATCCCGCCCGGCTGGACCTGAACAGACTGGCCGACCGGCTGCGCAGGGAGCTGGGGCCGCTGACCCGTCAGTTTGACTGTGAGGCAGAGGACCCCATGACGGTCTGGGCGGACGAAAGGCTGCTGCGGCAGGCGCTGCTGAACCTGGTGCTGAACGGCCTTCAGGCCGGAGGCCGGGTAGAGATGCGTCTGCGCCGCGCCGGGGAACAGGCGCTGATCGTTGTGACCACGGTGGGGGGCCGGCCCATGGAGATGCAGACCTTCTCCAGACTGGGGGTTGGAGCGCGGGAGGCGGACAGCTTCCGGTCAGGGGGCCTGCACTTTGGTATGGAGCTGTGTTGGAAAATTTTCCGGCTGCACAATGGCACCCTGGCCGTGACCAACGGCGAAGAGGGCGTGCAGGTCACCGGCCGCATCCCGCTGATCAGCAGCGATGAGTGTCCCCCTGACGATGACGCGCTGGACACACTGGAATACAATGGCGGGATTCCCGACGTTCTGGTGGAGCTCAGCGATTATCTGCCGGAGGACTGGTATTCCATCACCGAATTTATGGATTAGGGAACCTCTGAATAAATGGACGAGAGCGGATTGCGAGGAAATTTGCGTCTGCGA